>JBAUVZ010000174.1:0-13353 GCA_049583505.1 Candidatus Sulfotelmatobacter sp. | reverse complement strand
CCGAGGACATCGCCAAGCTGAAAAAGTCGGGCCAGGATGCCAGTGCGGCCATGGCTGAGACGAAAGAGCTACGCGAGCAGATTCAGACGCGGGAAAAAATTGCTGCTGATCTCGATGCCCGGTTGCGGGACATTCTTGCCGGAATTCCCAATCTGCCCCACTCTAGCGTCCCGGTCGGCCACAGCGCGGAAGAGAATGTGGAGGTTCGCCGCTGGGGCCAGGCACCAAAGTTCGCCTTCGCACCGAAGCCGCATTGGGAACTCGGCGAACAACTTGGTGTACTGGACTTGGAACGCGCGGTTAAGCTCACGGGGGCGCGCTTCGCGGTTTATTGGGATCTGGGCGCGAGGCTAGAGCGCGCGCTGGCGAACTTCATGCTCGACCTGCACACGCGGGAGCATGGATATACCGAAGTTCTGCCACCGTACCTAGTCAATTCCGAGTCGATGTATGGCACGGGACAATTGCCCAAGTTTGCCGCCGATTCTTTTCGTGTGCCTCACGGGGAAAAAGATCTTTGGCTGATTCCGACCGCCGAGGTTCCCGTCACGAATCTTTACCGTGACGAAATTCTCGACGCAGCGCGACTGCCGATCTCACTGACGGCATATACACCGTGCTTCCGCAGCGAGGCGGGATCCTACGGCAAAGATGTGCGCGGCATCATCCGGCAGCATCAGTTTCAGAAGGTGGAGCTGGTGAAGTTCACGCGGCCGGAGAATTCCTATGAGGAGCATGAGAAGCTTACGCGGAATGCCGAGACGGTTCTGCAAAAGCTCGGCCTGCACTATCGCACAGTGACGCTATGCACGGGAGACATGGGGGCAGCTTCGGCGAAGACCTATGACATTGAAGTCTGGTTGCCGGGGCAGCAGTTGTTTCGCGAGATTTCGTCGTGCTCGAATTTTGAGTCATACCAGGCGCGGCGGGCGAATATCCGTTACCGTCCGGAGGGCAAGAACAAGACGGATTTCGTGCACACCCTAAACGGAAGCGGGTTGGCCGTGGGCCGGACCTGGGTGGCGATTGTGGAGAACTACCAGCAAGCTGACGGGAGCGTTGTCATTCCCGAGCCGCTGCGGCCTTACATCGGGGCGGAGCGGATTACGCGGAAGAGCTTCTAGCTTCTGCTGGGTTCTAGCTTGAATCGAAACCCTCAGCGGAGGGGCTAAGGCTGGAACCTTCTTCATTGCCAAGAGAGGAAGCGGTCACTAGACTTGCATAGGGCAAAGACTTGCAAAGTGTGGACATCAGTACGAGCGGCACGGACGCGCCTTCCCTCCTGATGAACGGCGTCTGGTACACAATTCGGAGCTACATCCTGTGGCAGCATGAGCGGGGCACGCTGCACTACGACATCATGGTCACGCTGATCCTCATTTTTGTCTTCTTCTCGCCCCGGGTCATCAACTTTAACGACAAACCTGCACTCAGCAATCCTCATCCGAGTGATGTGGTGGTGACGCCCGATGCGCAAGGTGGCCTGCTTTACCAGATTTCAGCCAGCGCCATTACGCCGGGAGACGATCAGGCCATGCGCGATCAGTTGCTGCTTATCATTAAGCCGATTTCGGGCGAAGTCTCGATCACAAAATACGAAGCTGTACCTGATGGCAAGGGGAAGGTACAGGCTTACCGCGTTTGGGTGAAACGAAAACTGTGAGACGGGCTTTCGTGGGGAAAATCGTCTACGACGAGCGTCAGCGCAACCGGCCATGATGATCTGCGTCCACATCCTGTTTCTATCCCTGAGTATGCTTTTGCAGCAGCAGGAAGCGCCCTCTCTCGATAGTGTTCTCAAGAAAATGGATGCCGCCGCCGCCAACTTCCATGCGGTGCAAGCCGATTTCGTTTGGGATCAGTATCAGAGAGTCGTGGATGAACACGATCTGCAGAAGGGCACGGTTTACTATCAGCGGACGGGAAAAGACATCGAAATGATGGCCGAGATCACAGAACCCGACCGGAAGTTCTTACTGTACAAAGACGGCAAGGTTCAGATCTACCAACCGAAGATTGATCAGGTTTTACAGTATTCGACGGGCGGCAACCGGAACGAGATTGAGAGCTATCTTGTGCTGGGCTTCGGCGGAAGCGGCCAAGAACTGATCAAGTCTTACGACCTCAGTTTCCAGGGCGAAGAGACCATCGACCACATCGCAACAGGGAAGTTGCAGTTGATTCCCAAGAGCGAGAAAGTGCGCAACAACTATTTCTCGCGGGCATTGCTGTGGATCGACCTGAGCCGCGGCATCTCGGTGCAACAACAGTTCTTCGAAGCACAAGGCGACTCTCGCCTAGCCAAGTATTCTTCGGTGCAGATGAAGGCGAAGATCGGCGACGAAGTGTTTCAGTTGAAAACCACCAAGAAGACGCAGTTTGTCTCGCCTCGCGGGTAAGTGATTGAATCTAAAGCACAAGAATCTGTGCCAAAAAAGGGATGCCGGGCGCTATACTGCCTTAAGATTTCCTTTCGAGTTCACTCATGGCCAAGGTTTTTACGATTCCCGTTCCGCCCAGATTTGGAAGTAAGCGACGAGAGCGTACGTCTGATCCTCGTTACGTCGATGGACAGCGCGTTCTGGTGGAGGCCATGAAGTATCTGGCTCAGAGCGACCCGGTGTCGAACCGGCCCGCGATTGAACTTATCTCCGAGCATGTACGCACCCGCTTCCGCATGAGCGACTCGCCGCTGGCGTAGGCTGTTGCCCGCGCGCCTCACCTTGTATCTGGTCAACCTTAGAAGCTATAGCGCAGCATGAACTGCATGACTCGCGGTTGGGTGAGGGTAGAACTATATACTCCGAAATTCGTGACGGTGGTCAAGTCGAAGTTGTTGGACGACGCTGCTGCGTCGAAGCGCACGGCGTTGGTCACATTGAAGGCCTCCCAGGCAAAGCTCACGGTCTGGCCTTCTCTCACTTTCCAGTCCTTGTCCAGTCCAGCATCGATACCGAAATAACCCGGCCCGCGGAGTTCGTTGCGCTGGCCGCCTTCGCCCGGGTAGGGATGCCGGAAGTCGTTAATGGTCGCCAGAGGATTGGCAAACATGGTTGGATTCCCCGACGCATCGCGGTGCACGCCCACCGGGCCCGGGTTGGCGATCTCGATGGCTTCTCCCTGCAGGTTGTAATTCGTGGCCCAGCCGCCGCCCGGGAAAACGCTGAAAGGCAGACCGCTCGACCAGTGAAACAAGCCGGTCACGCTCCATCCCCCGACGGCAGCATTCGCCAGGCGTCCCATGCCGGAGCCGAATTTCTTGCCCCGCCCAAAGGGCAGATCGACCACCCAGTTGGAATTGAGTTGGTGGGTCATGTCGAAGTCGGAAACGCCACGGAGCTGGTTGGGCGCCCAGGAATTGATCACCTGGCTGGAGAATCCACCCACATTGCCTCCGTTGGTGTCGAAAACGTTGATGCGCTCCGCGTTCGAGCCCACGTCGATGGACTTCGAATAAGTGTAATTGACGTCGAACTGCACACCGTTGCGGAGCGCCCGGCGTAGCGTGACGTTAAGTGCGTTATACGAGCTGTTGCCGGAAGTCCTCCATCCCCACAACGAGGCGAATTGCGGCATGAAGAAGTTGTACGGGGTGGGCCCCGACTGCCCAGGCAACGTCGAGCAGGCCGGAAAACAGGTAGCGCCGGTGGGATCAAAGGTTGGTGTATCGGCATACTGCAGGGCCACAATCTCGTCGCCCACGTTGCAGGCGAAGCTGTCGTACATCGCTTGAGTGGCGGACACATGACCGCCGATGCTTGTGTCTCCGTAGCTGCCGCATTGATAGAGCTGAGAACCAGCCGGCCCCGCAGCCGCCGGGAAAAGATCTTCCCAATACATGCCGGCGTTGGCCGGACTGACCGCACTGACCTGGGTGTTGGCATTTGCCAGCTTGGAAAGCATCGTTGCGGCCGTGAAATAATCCATGTGCGACTTAGGGTCTACGATGTCCTCCGGCAAACCCAAGTCGGTCTCCTGCAAGAGATGCCGCCCAAGCCGACCCACATAAGATGTCTCGAGGGCGTAGTCATGGCCCAGATCGCGGGTGAAGGAGAAGTTGAAAACTTGCGAATACGGGGTCTTCAATTTGTCATCCATGCCCCAGTAGATTGCGAAACCTCCCGGCGCGTTAATGCCAAGAGGTGGAGTCACGGGGAACCGCCCCGGGGCCACGCCGCTCATCTGCTGCCCGCAATACTGGCCTTGCGGCAGGTTGTAGAGGCCGGAGAAGCGGAACGCGCAGTCCACGTCCTGCACTCCATACGGATTGGTTTCATAAGTGGACAAGCCGAACGAACCGTTGCGGTCGAAAGTATTAACGACGCCCTCGCCGAAATGATCGAAATACAACCCGTAGCCCATGCGAACGGAACTCTTGCCGGCACCGCCGAAGAAGCTCCGCAGCCAGCCCTGGTCGAAGTTTGGGGAATAGGCAAGGGCGAAACGTGGAGCGAGGTTCTTGTAGTCCCAATCCCAGTACGGCTGCTTGCCATTCGCCTGACCGGAGAGTCCAAAGGTAAGCGGCGGAGGACCTCCGGCAACGCCGTTGGCGGCATTCTGACCCGGAGAGTACGACTGGCCTAAAAGCTGGGCCTGAGCACGCTGCGCGAAAAGATTGCCGATGCTGACGGTTGGCGCCGCCTGGTTGCCGTTGGCTTCATACGGAGGCTGCAGAAGCGAATAGCGCAAGCCCAGGGTCACGGTCAGATTGGGCTTCACCCGCCAGGCATCCTGCGCGTACCACTCCGCTTCCCAGGCCTTGAAGTGCCGCGGAATCAGAGCGCCCTGAGCGAACTGGTTGCCGTTTTTGTCCTGATTGAAAACGGCATTGTTCACGGTCACGATCCCCGCTACGCCCATGGCGGCGAAGTCGTACAGTTCGTCGAAATTGGAATCCACCAATGGGTAGTTCACGCCAGTGCCGGGATCGAGGCTGCCTCCCTGATTCGCGATGCCGGCATTGGTATCAAGCGAGAACGGATCGGTCACTGCATAAGAAACATTCTCAAAGTTACCCGAGCGGTTGTTATGAACCAGCCGCACGTTTGTGCCGAACTGCAACGTATGTTTGCCCTTGGTCCAGGTCAAGTCATCCACGAAGTTGTGCACCGGCACGTTGACGTACTCGGATTGAGCGCCCAGGTCGGTGATATCGGTCAGCGTCCGGAAATGCACGAAGGGCCGCGAATTGGTGCCGGAATCGCCTACGCCTTCGCGCACCAGGGACCAGCGGAAGTTGTTGATCAAGTTCGGCCGGAGCAGCGCCGTGTACCCGGCGGCCAGCCCCTTGTTGTTGCTCGTGTTGAAATCGCTTGAGGGCTGGCCGGGAAACTCCGGAGCTTCGGCGGTATTGTCGTTTTGCAGATTTCCACGCAAAAACAGGTTGTGATTGCCGTTCGCAGTGATTTTGTAATCGAGCCGGGCTATGTAAGTGTTCAGCTTTTGCGGGTTTGACCCGGCAAACGTATAGCCCCGGTAATTGAGCAGATCGCCCACCGTATCGGTGTTAGGCTCCGGGTACTGAGTGAAAACCTGCAATACTGCTGGATTGGGACCGGGGCCCAGGGGACATGTGCCATTCCCCGAACAATTGGGATCAAGGGCGGCAAAAGCTCCGGTCGGACCCGGCGACAACTGAACAATGTTGTCCGTAGCGGACACCCCGCCACCGGGGATGACGGTAACGCCAGGGGCGGGAGTCGCGCCCGCTACGCAGTTGGGGTCACTGCTGGGATCGCATAGATACTGCATGATCCCTTGCCGCAGGAGCGCGCTTGGGACAGTCTGCGTGAACTGCGAAGTTTCCCGCTTCCGCGTGCCCTCGTAGGCCATGAAGAAAAACAACCGGTCCTTCTGGATCGGACCGCCAAACGTCGCCCCGAACACGTTGCGAATCAAATGTCCGGGCCGGTTGGGAAGGTTGGAAGAGACCTCCGCCTCCTCGTTGAACCAGTCATTCGCTTCTCCAATGCTTGACCGGTTGTATTCGTAGACCGTGCCATGAAAGGTATTCTTTCCGCTCTTGGTGACCAGCGACACCTGCCCACCCGACGACCGGCCTTCGTCGGCGTTCCCGTTGCTGGTGGTTACGCGGAATTCCTCAATCGAATCGAGCGTGGTGCGCAACGCTCCCTGAAAAGCGTAGCCCAGGAGTTGTTCGTTGTCATCCAGGCCGTCGAGCGTGATGTTGGTCTGGTCGCTCCGGGCGCCGCTCACCGAACCGCCCCGGCTGTCGTTAGACTGGTCGATCTGTTTATCGCCGCCGATGAAGGTCACGCCCGGCTGCAAGCTGAGAATGGAGACGGGATCGCGGCCTTCCGATGGCAGCTTCAGCAATTGCCGCTCGGTGAATGCATTCCCGATCGAAGCGTCCTGGGTGTTCACCAGCGGAGCCTCGCTGGTTACTTCGACCTGCACCTTGCTACCTTCGATCCGCATGGTGAAGTTCAGTGTGGCCGGCGTGCTCACCAACAGCGTCACGCGGTCGTGTTTGATCGTGGAAAATCCGGTCGCGGCCACGGTCACTGTATAGGTCGCCGGAGGAATCTGCAGAAACTGGTACACGCCGTCCGGGCCGGAGGCGACGGTACGCGCGAATCCGGTCTGCGGGTCATTTATTTTCACCGTCGCGCCCGGCAACACGGCACCTTTAGGATCGCTGATCACACCATGCAGCGAAGTGGTGGATTGCGCCGACGCGAGAGAAGTCAGCAAACTCAGAAGCAGCGAAAGAACGGCAAGCCTGATGCAATGTCGCATGCGTGCTCCTTGAGTTTCCGTGGGAATTTTGGCTGGACAGGATGAATCGAAACGTACGCGGTTGCCGCACGGCACCATAGTTCGCTCCGCAAAGGTTGGCCGCTATTGTGTCTCGCCTCCTCCCTTCAGTTCAAGGGAATAACTGAATGGAAGTGACTCGCAGTCAGCGAGGGGTGGCGGTTGTAGGGGCAAGACAAGACATCGCAAAACAGGAGTTGTTGCCCTGTTTCGGACGGGATCGGGTTGAAAATAACAGGGGGCGATAATTCCGCCCCCGGAAGTGGAACTCTGACACGATCAGAAAACGTATCGCAACATGAACTCGTTCACGCGCGGATTAGAGAGCGTTGAACTGAAGTTTCCAAAACTGCTGCTGCTGGAAAGCGAGGTGTTGTCGTCCAGCGACATCGTCCCCACATCGAAGCGCGCGGTGTTGGTCACGTTGTACATGGACCAGTTGAATTTCACAAACTGGCTCTCCTTGATGGGCCAGGTTTTTGATACACCCGTGTCTATGTTGAAGGTACCGGGGCCACGCAGCCCATTCCGCAGTCCTTCCTCGCCCGGATAGGCCGCACGGAAAAGATTGATAGCCGCGTTCGCGTTTGTGCTATCCGTGATTCCCGGGTCCTTGAAGACATTCGGCCCGGTCCCACCGCTGGCCTGAGCTACGATGAAACTCCCAGTCTTCGGACGTGCACTGCTGATTGGCACGCCTGGAGTCTCGAGCTGGAAGTTCGTGGCCCATTCCGGACTGAACGTGGAGAATGGGTACCCCGTGGACCAGCGCCAGAGCCCTGACACTGTCCAGCCGCCAAACACTGCATTTGTGAACCGCCCTATGCCGCTGCCGAATCGCTTGCCGCGGCCAAACGGCAGTTGATAAACCCAGTTCGCATTGACAATATGCGTGGTGTCGAAATCTGATATCGCACGATTCTGCTGCGGGAACCACGAATTGATGATCTGGCTGCCGAGACCGAATCCCTCAAACTCGCTGATTCGTTCGGCGTTGGAGCCCATGTCGGTTGACTTGGAGTATGTGTAATTCAAGTCGAATTCCAGACCATTGGCGCGATGGCGCAGGCTGAACTGGCCGGCGTTGTAGGCGCTGTTTCCGATACTCCGCCAGGCAAATAACGAGGAAAACTGCGGCGAATAGAAATCATATCCCGAAGTTGGTTTCCCGCCGATGCTGGCACAGGCCGGGAAGCAGGTACTGGTGATCAGCCCCGGCGCGTCGGCGACCTCCAACGCCGTCGTTTCGTTCCCCGAGAAATTGCAAAACAGATCGTACATCGCCTGAGTGGCGGTCACAGTGCTGGAGTTTGAGAGCGCATTTCCAAGGCAGGGTTGGGTCGTTCCGGGCGCCTCGCTTGAAGTTCCAAAAAGCTGGTTGACGGCTGTCCCCTTGGCCAACGGGAAGATGTTCTCCCAGTACTTAGTCCCAATGAGCGCGGGAGTGATATTCTGAATCGGGGTACCCGCATAGTACTGCCTGGCTAGAGCTTGCGCGGCCTGGAAATAGGTCTGGCCACCGACGGGATCTCTTAGATTTACCGGCTCCGCCAGATCTTCTTCCTGAAGCAGGCGGTGCGCGAAGCGACCCACATAGGAAGCTTCAAACACGAAGTTCGAGGGCAACTCGCGCGTGATCGAGAAATCGATCACATGCGAATAGGGGGTTTTCAGCTTATCATCCAGTCCCCAGGTGATGGCGAATCCACCTGGCGTAGTGGCGCCGGATGGGGGAAAGACTGGAAACGGGCCGGTTGGCACTGCGCCGACGATCGAGCAGGGCGGTGTGGTACAGCCGTCGGCGCTTTGAGTCGGTATGGTGTATAGCCCCGAGTAGCGTGCCGAACCGTCTACCGTTTGAACTCCGGCAGGATTCACCTCAGCGGTAGTCAAGCCGAATGAGCCGTTGCGGTCGAAGGTATTGGTGATTCCTTCTCCGAAGTGATCGAAATAGATGCCATAGCCTGCGCGAATCGAGGTCTTCCCTTGCCCGCCCCAGAGCCGCCTGGCCAAGCCGCTGTCGCCCTGGGGGGAAAAGGCAAAAGCCAGACGAGGAGCAAAATCTTTGTAATCGTACCCCCAGTATGGTTGCTTCCCGTTCGCTTGGCCGCTGAGCCCAAAGCCGACTAACGGTTCGTAGACCTGACCTTGCGACGCAGCTATGCCGCGTTGACCAAACCAGTCGTGGAGGCTGAGTGTCGGCGCGACCTGCGTGCCGGTGGTTTCATAGGGTGGCTGCAAAATCGAATAGCGCAGGCCGTAAGTAAAAGTAAAGTTGGGCTTCATTCTCCACTGATCCTGGGCGTAAATCTCATATTCGTGATCGCGGAAATGCCGGGGAACAAGGTCGCCTTGCGGAATCCGGTTCAGATTCTTGTCCAGCTCGTAGTTGGCGTTGACTTGGGGAATCAGTCCCACCATGGCGGCCATGGCGAAGTCATAGCTGGCGGAGAAATCAGGATCGACCGCCGGATAGCCGAAGGCTGCGGGGTCCAGGCTGCTGCCTGTGTTTGAGATGCCGGAGTCGTTCAGCCAGTAAACGTTGGTCACGCCTTCAAAAAAGTTCTGCGCGTCCGATTCGCGCAGGTTGTCCACCTGCCTGTAGTTTGCGCCGAACTGAAAGCTGTGACTGCCCATCACTTTGGTGAGGTCGTCCACGAAGTTCTTCACCGGCACGTGCGTGTTGATGGTGGGGGTCTGCGCGGTAATGTTGTCCATGCCGCGGAAGTTTATGTAGGGCTGACTTTGCTGCCCTCCCAGGTTAAGGAGCTGGCTGATATAGCCGAAGCGGAAGTTGTTGATCAGAGTGCTGCTGAAGGTGGCCGTATAGCCTACCGTGATGCCCTTGTTGTTATCGTGTTCAACCTGATTCTGGGGCTGCCCGGGAAATTGCTCGCCGCCGTCACCGCTGATGGTGTAGAGGCTCTCGCTGCGCTCAGCTTCCTGATCGTTATTCATAATGCCCTGCAGGAACAGGCGGTGGTTTCCATCTTTCGTCAGGTTGTAGTCAAGTTTCGCCACATAGGCGTTCTGACTCTGCGGCAGAGGAGATGAAAAGGTAAAGCCCTGGTAGTCGAAGCCGTCGCCCACCGTGTTCGTGTTGGCCTTGGGGTATTGGGCAAAGAGAGCACCCGGATTGGCCCCTCCTATGTTCGACAGCAGCGGATTCGGTCCCGGCCCCAGGGGGCATGTGCCGAGACCGGAACAATTAGGATCCATGCCTGCAATCTGGCTGGCCGTCAACGTCATTACTCCGCCAGCCGGGCAGGCAGGGTCCGCAGTGCAAAGATAACTTATAGAGCCGGCCTGCATCCCCAAACTGGGCACAACCCGCGTAACCTGCATGTCTTCGCGCTTGCGCTGCCCTTCATAAGCAGCAAAGAAAAATAGCCGGTCCTTGATGATCGGTCCGCCGACATTGGCTCCAAACGTATTGCGCAACAGGAACGGCGCCGTATTGGGCTCATTTTCCTGGAGTTGCGCGGCCTTGTTGAACCAGTCATTCGCCGTGGTAAAAGTGGGCCGGTTGTACGCGTAAAGCGAGCCGTGAATGCGGTTAGTGCCGCTCTTGATCACCTCAGACACCTGCCCGCCGGAAGAGCGGCCCGTGTCTGCGTCGGAATTGCTGGTCGTTACTTTGAGCTCTTGCAATGAGTCCAGGGGAGCTCGGATGGCGCCTGTGAAAGCGGTGCCAAGGAGTTGGTCATTGTCGTCGATACCGTCGAGGGTGATGTTGGTTTGATCGCTACGTGCTCCATTCACGGTGCCGGACCGGCTGTCAGCTGCACTGGAGATATGAGTGCTGTTGCCCGTGAACACCACTCCAGTCTGGAGGCTGAGAATACCGGCGGGATCGCGCCCTTCGAACGGAAGGTCGGCAATCTGATCAGCTCCAAAAGCATGTCCCATGGTGGCATCCTGCGTATTGACTAAGGGGGTCGTGCCGCTGACTTCCACGGTTACGGTTCCGCCCGTGACCTGCATGGTAACGTTCAAGGTGGCAGGAGTAGCCACCTGGAGTTCCACTCCACTTTGTTTCAAGGTGGCGAAACTTGGGGCGGCCACAGCCACGTCGTACCTCGCGGGTGGCAGCTCAAGGAACTGATAACTTCCTTGATTGTCACTCTTGGTCGTGCGGGTGAATCCCGTGGCCGGGTTGATAATGGTTACGGCCGCACCGGACACCACGGCGCCTTTGGCATCGTAGACCGTGCCGCGCAACGAGGTGGTTGCGGTCTGCGCCAGGACCAGAGTGCTGAAAGCTAGGAATAAACCGACCAGAAGAGTAACTACACGCGAGCCGGAACGCATAAAGCCCCCTTCACGCCACGACGGGCGTCACACTTCGAATTGTGTGCCCAGGATAGAGAGACGATCGAGACCCTGGGGACCTGATGGGGCGCTATTGTGCAACTAAACGACCACTGTCTGCAAGTGTAATTTCAGCATGTTTCGGATTGTTGAAACGTTTAAATACAGGTTTTCACATTTGGTGTTCCAGATTTGGGAGCTTGTTCATGCGGATTTTCGATGGTTGTGATGCGATTTAGCGATGAAGAACGCCGCGGCTGCGACTATGACTACGGGATAGCATTCGAGGGTGTAGCGGGGCTCCGGATTCTCCAGCGTTCCAAGAAAGATCGACCGCAGGGCAAGAAACACAACGAGTAATCCTATGCCGGATAGTTCGCGCCAGCGCAGCAGTCCGGCGGCGGCCGCCGAGACATAGGCCAGGTTGACCAAGCCAAAGACGATGCTGACCGTGAGCCACACTGGGTCATCGTCGAACTCCCACCAGCGCGGGTCGGAAGGCAGCAGCTCGGTTCGGGGACGCAGCCACATGTCAGCAATGCGCAAGGCCGGAAGCTCTGCGTAGTAACGCAAGGGCACGGCCTGAATGCGGGCCGCGGCCAGAGCCGCAAAGCGCGCGTCGATTTCGGAAGTTACTTCGTGATCGTGGTTGTAGTCGGCGAAGAGTTGCTCGGTTGCCTGCCGCTGTCCGGACGAATCAAATGCGCGCTGCGGCAGGCGCGTGACATCGATTGCGTCGCCCGGCACCCGCCAATAAATCTCTTGCACGGAGGTGTAGTCAGCGATCCAGGTCTTAATCCAGCGATTGAAACCCGGCATCGGGTGTTCATCGGACTCCGTGGCATAGCGGGGAGCGAGCGGCTGGAAGCGATGCATGGTGTGCAGGTTACGCAGCGTCCAAGGGACCAGGGGCGCGAAAGTGCCGATGGCCAGAAGGAGTCCAACACCGAGCATGGGAAGCAATTGTGGCGCGGAGACGGACCTGGACCTTGCTTCCCGTGCGACCCGGATCCGTCGCAGGAAGAGCAGGAACCAATATGCGCCGATGGCTCCGAACAGAATGCCGCCGTCTGGCCGCAACAGGATGCAGGCCGCAATGCAGAGGCCGCACTCGAGCCATGTGGCCGGAGCAGGAATTGAAGTTGAGTCGATGTCGCGGTGAAGAGCAGCAAACCCGCATAGCGCCAAATCCAGCGCCAACGTTGTGAAAAAGATTTCCAGAGTCTCAGTGAGAGCCGCGGCCGCGTAGTTGGCCAGGAACGGACAGAGTGCAGCCAGCAGGAACGCCGCCTTTGCGGCATGGTTGGAGACAACCCGGCGGGCGAGATCCGCGACGAGGAAACACGTCCCCAGATCGAACAGAACTTGAATCAGAAGAACCGCGCGGAAATTGCTCCAGCCGAAGATGGCGAAAATCGCGGCGAGAAACGCCGGGTATCCCGGCAAGCGGGAGAGAGTGGGGATGACCTGGCCGGAATCGGTGATGCCGTAAACGCCGTGGCCCAGCCAGTTTTCGGCGATATCGGCGTAGAGCCGCGAATCGTCCACGACCCCGGGAAAGTGAAGCACAAAGACGAGCCGCAAGGCCAGCGCCGCCAGGCTCGCCGCGAGAAAGAACCGAGCATCCTTCCGCACCAGTTCCAGCACGCTGAGAATATAGCGCGTTTGGAGTCATCTTCGGTCTGAGAAAGCGCATCGTCCTCGATCTGGAGGATTTACCCCCTGCCTTCTCTATCTCTACTTCTTATGCCCCGAGAATTGACCCTGCGACGCCCGCGGCATACGATGAACGATTAGCCCTCCATGGCTGAACCTGTTTTTTACGATCCGCGACGCGCCCGGTGGAAGCGCTTGAGACGTCTGGTCGACGCGCTGGTCGTGGCGCTATCGGCGCTGATTATTTTCTTTGTATACACCACGCTGCGGGATGAGCGCCTGCCTGAGCTGCTTTTTTCACCGCAGAAGCGCGCCTTTAAGGCTTTAAAGGAAAATGAGAAGGAAAAGGCCCGCGATCGGCAGAAGAAGCTGGCCAGCCGATCCCATCGCAATTCGAAGCTACCTGCCTCGGAAGTCAAACTAAACCAGGAAGAAGGTATCCGCGCGGCATTTTACGTTCCCTGGGACGCGGCCAGCTTCTCTTCTTTGCGCGATTTTTCCCGCCAGATCGATCTGCTGTACCCCGACTGGCTGCACGTGCTCACTCCCGACGGCCGTCGGCAGGCCGTAGACGACCAGACCAACAAGTTCTTCGACGTGGTGCAAAAC
>JBAUVZ010000173.1:0-4797 GCA_049583505.1 Candidatus Sulfotelmatobacter sp. | reverse complement strand
AAAAAGCTGGTCAGGTCCTGCGAAACTTCGTACTGCTCGCGAAACAGATACGAAGGATTCTGGTAGAGCACCTTGCCCGTGCGGTCGGTGAGCGACACCTTCATGCTCACTACCACTAAAACGCTGGCGGCTTGTCCGGTCGCGGTATTGTAGGTGAGCGGTGTCGAAGAAGCCGAGAGCACGGTGCCGCGCAGCGTGGCATCGGCGGCTTCGCCGGGATTATTGAGGATGTGATAGTGCGTGCGCGTCGTGAACTCTCGCATTACCGACGAGGTAAGCATCTGTTCGATACGGTAGGTCGTAGTCTGGTTGGTGAAAGCCGGAACGGCAATGGTCTTGACGTTTTCCGGAAGCTGCACGGCGTGGCCGGCGGTGTGATATCCGCAACCGGTGGCTGCGATCCAGGTCAGGCAGGTAAATGTCAGGCAGATCGGTGTCAGGCAGATCGGTGTCAGGCAGATCGGCGTCAGGCGGATCGGTGTCAAGAAGATCGATGCCAGACAGGCGGCCCAGCGGGCCTTCATTGGATCTTTCCCAGCGGGCGGGTTGGGATCATGCTCTCGGCACACTCCACCGCGGTCATAGCCGCGATTCGCAGATTGTCCGCGGCCGCCCACAGCCAGATCCCATGGGGCTGGGCAGCGTCGCTCTTGAGCGAAACCAGAATGTTGGCCTGACCCGCCGTGTTCACGTTGCTCGGCTGCGAACCATCTTCTGCCCCCACCAGAGCGACGTGATCTCCAGCAAGGGCCTGCGACAATCGTTCCTGATCGATCCCGTGTTCCATCTCCAGAAAGATGGCCAGCGTATAGCTGTGAAATACTGGAGGCTGAAGCAGCATCAGGGCGGGCTGAAGCGCATCCGGTCCGGCAATCTCCTGGTAATGGCGCCGTACGCGCGCTTCCAGCGACTCCAGCGAAAGTTGCGATTTCTGCCCGTAGCGCGCAACCATGTTGAAGGCCACTTGAGTATCGAAGATGTCCTTCGGCAACGGCTGGAACGACAACAGATTGACGGTTTGCTGGTGTAATTCGTCCATGCCTTTCTGTCCCTGCTCGGACGCGGGCTCGAGAACCGTCGCCACCGCGCTCCGAATAGTGCCAGCCTTCCGCGCTCGCAGCAGCAGCAAAGCCAAAGTCACCGCGGCAGGATGAGCCACAATACACGGAGCCGGCTGCAGTTCCGTCGGCCACATCTCTCCCCGTTCGCGCTCCGTCCACAGAGAGCGCACGGTGGCGCCAGTTTGCTCTTCTAAAGCACCGGAAAGATCAATGATCGCGCTGCCGGCATCGCGGGCGCGTTTCCAGTTCTGCCGTGTACATTCCTTGTCGGCCGCAAAAAAAGTAAAGTCCACGTGCGTAAACTGCTCCGAGCGCACGCTCTGGATGAAGTTGATTTCGTCGCCCGTCGCTTCCAGTTGGCCGATCGACTCGTCGTCGTCGAGCAGGCGCACATCCACCGCAGGGAAGTTCCGCTCGTTGAGCATCTCGGCGACTTCCTTCCCTTTCAGCGTAGCCGCGCCCACGATGGCCGCGCGGAAGAGCTGCCCGCGCGGAGAAGTGGACGGGGACGGTGCCGCGATTTTAGACGGCGTACTCATGAAGTCTGCGAAGCCTCCTTAAGGGGAGGTGGCGGAGGCTGGTTTCGGCGGCGGAAAATCCACTGCAGCCGCCAGAAAACCCCGGAAAACGTATAAAGCAGCGCAACCCCGAACAGCACCGGCTTGGAGAAGAACCAGATACCGGCGAACAAAGCGCCCAAGAGAATCACTAAACGGAACGGATGGCGTGAACGGAAATCAATGTCCTTGAAGCTGTAGAACCGCCAGGTGCTCACCATCAGGTAGCCCACTGCGGCGACCATCGCGAGCCAAGTGATCGCGGTATACCAGGATTCGAGCGGAACCCCTGACTGAAAATGGACCACAGCAGCGATGACTCCGGCACCCGCCGGAATCGGCATGCCAACGAAGTACTTCTTCCCGGGCCGTCCGGGATTGGAAGGCTGCGGGTTCGACGTGATGTTGAACCTCGCCAGGCGGCTGGCTCCCGCCATGAGAAACAAGAACGCTGCAATCGATCCCAATTGGGTGAGCTTGATGTTCCACTCCCACTCGGTGAGCGCGACTGGCGGCATCAGGTGAAATCCCCAAGTCCAGGCCAGCATCGCCGGAGCCACTCCAAACGTGATCACGTCCGCAAGCGAATCGAACTCTTTACCGAACTCACTGCTGGTGCCGGTCATGCGGGCGACCCGTCCATCGAGGCCGTCGAACAGAACGGCAAACCCAATCGCCTTGGCGGCGTTGTCCAGGTGCCCGAAATTTGCGGCACTGGCGTGGACAACTTCGAGTATGGCGTAGAAACCGGCCGCCATATTCCCCGTCGTGAACAATGAAGGGAGAATGTACATTCCTTTGCGCATACGCCGTGGGCCGTGCTCGTCCTGCCTGCGTCTTGGAATCAGGGGATCCATCAGCGCGCCTCTTCACCAGCGGAATAACGCCCTGCACTCGCCAGTTCGCCCTTTGGTTGCAGGTATGCCAGCACGCTCGCCCCGCCGCGAACCCGGTCGCCGACTTTCATTTGCAGCGCGGCGCCAGCGTCGCACAGCACGTCCACACGCGAACCGAACTTGATCAGACCGACACGCTGGCCGCGCTCCAGCCGGTCTCCCACTTTCGGATGGAAGACGATCCGTCGCGCCAGCAATCCGGCAATCTGCTTGAAGACCACCACCTGGCCGTCGCCTTCCACGCGGACAATGTTCTGCTCGTTTTGTTCCGCTGAAGCTGTATTCATAGCGTTCAGGAACTTCCCGCGCTGATAGCGAACCTCGCGGACCACTCCCGCAATCGGCGAGCGGTTCACGTGGACGTCGAAAACACTCAGAAAGATACTAATACGTGCCTGTTTTTCGCCACCCACCGTCACGAAGGAGACATCCGTAACCTTCCCATCGCCCGGCGAGACCACAGCGCCCGCGGCATCCGGGATGACCCGCTCCGGGTCCCGAAAGAACCAGAGGAAGAACCCCGCCAGCAACAGCGGCGCAAGAGCCCAGGCAGGCTGTGCGAACCAACCCACCAGAACTGCAGCCGCAATCAAAGCCAGCGCGTAAAGGTAGCCGTCACGAACCATGGGAGCAGTGCCCCATTATAGAGCAGAGGCGAGCGGCAACGGTTCAAGCTGAAATAGAAAGAGTCTAAGTCCAAATAAAGAAAGGCGCCGATGAGCGCCTGCGGATAGATAGAAAACGCCTGTAGCGGCGACGGCCGCCGTCAAATGGCCAAAAATTATGCTACGTGGGTTCCGAACTGCTGCCGAAACTGTCGCTCAATCGACTGCATCTGGTCCTTGAGCCGCAGTTTGAGCTTCTTGAGCCGAACTTCTTCCAGCTTTTCGTCTTCGCTGAGATAACGTTTTTGGGTGAGAGAATCGAGACGAGTGGAATACAGCATGTGCTCCTGAGCCAGCTTGCGGAATTCGTCATGGCTGGTCAGGAGAGTGTCTTTCGGAGTCAGCATCCAGCAGACCTCCAACCGGGATTCACTGGCTAGAACCTACCACAGCACCAAAACCGGTTCAATGCCGAATTCTGGTGCAGTCTCGTTATGAGAAAGTGCTAATAAAGCCTTAGGCGACAAAGTATTGCATTGTCGGGAGGGTTCGAGTAGTAACTGTTACGTAAACCCGTTTCTTCGAAGCCGAGCGTGCTATACAGCCGCCGTGCGCTTTGGTTCGACTCCCTGACTTCCAGGAATATCCAATTGCCGTGAGCGGCTCGCGCATGGGAAACGAACTCGTTCATTAGATACGTTCCCACGCCACGGCGCCGGGATTCTCTCGCGACGACAATATACTGCAACTCCCAATCGCTATCGACGCGGTGCGCGGCTAAGTACGCAACGATTGGAGATGTTGGAGCAGATATGGTCCCGCTCCTTGACTCGGATGGATCTTCGACCACAACTACAAAATTCTGGGACAATTCGGGAGTGCTAGTTGTAAAAAGACTCTCGTAGTGTTCGTGCGACCAATTCGCAGAAATTGGATTTTCGCGCTCGAGATCCATCATAGCCGGGATATCGGTGGGAGTTGCCCGTCGGACGCGCATGCTACGATCGGCTTTTCTCGAGCATTTCGGCGTCAGTGCGGCGGATGTAGTTCGCCTCCAACTGCTCGGGCCCAACCGTTTCGCCAGCCCGTATCTTGCGCCAGCCCAATCGGGCAACGTCGGCAGCGGAGATCGGCGCCAGTGTCGAAACCGATAGCCCGGCCGCACTCGCCGCCTCAGCGAGAGCGGCATCCGGAGTCACCACCGTCCATCCCTTCGCTTGGGCAAGGAATTCACTTCTGGTCAAGATGTGCTCTCGTGGAATTTGGCCAGCGCGGGCCGGGATCTCGTACTCCCCCACGTAAACATCACTCCGACCTGCATCCAGAGCAGCCATGACCTTGCCTTGGGCGCCACTGCTGGAGACGCACACCTCCAGCAGCGACACGGGCGCGATGGGCTTGCCGAGCACGTCAGCCAGTGCCTTGACCGCCGCGAGCCCGATTCGAAGACCGGTAAATGATCCCGGCCCGGAGACTACGGCGAAAGCGCCGATGGCGGTCTTCATAAAGCCGTTGCTGGAGAGCAACTCGGCGATTTGGGGAATAAGTTGCGCGGAAAAAGTGCCGCCGGCCAGCGGCGCAATCTCGATCACTTCAAAATCGCCGCCATCAGCAACTGGCTCCCCGGCTCGCGCCAGCGCGATGCTGCCCTGACTGCCGGAGGTGTCGATGGCGAGAA
>JBAUVZ010000172.1:0-53757 GCA_049583505.1 Candidatus Sulfotelmatobacter sp. | reverse complement strand
GCATCTTATCGGTCACTCGCGCCGCCCTGGGGGCGATGGCGCGTAGCACACCGAGATAGTCTGCCGCCGCCTTGGCCAAGAACTCAGAGACGACGAACGCCGTCTCGTTCCCGGCCGCGTCCGAGCGGTGCCACTCCGCCCCGCGCTGGTTCCAGAAATGCAGCTCGGCGCCGGCCCCGACCTCCGGATGCATGGAGACGATCTGCTCGACGAGAGTTGTGCCGGACCGCGGCATACCGAGGATCAGCACCGGCGTGGCATCGCGGCTGCCGAGTTCGGGCGCCCGCGCGATCAATTCGGGTGTGCAGCGGGCGATCAGGCGGTCGATCTCGATGGAGAACGCGGTGGAGTCGAACGACCCAGAGCCCCGGCGCACGGCGTCTGCGGTGTCGAAATGCTGCATGGCCAAGCCGTAGTCGCCAAGATCCTCTGCCGCCTTGCCAATCGCGAGGTGAAGCCGCAGGCATTGCCCCGCTTCCAGTCCCGGCGTGGCCAGGGCGGCTTGCATCGCTTGAAGCAGACCGTCGTCATCGCTCGTCACCGGGCGGCACCGGACCAGTTCGTAGTAGCTTCCCGCCAGCATCGGCGCGATCGCGATCGCGCGTTCGAAGCATGCCCGGGCCTCGTCGAAACGGCCGAACTCAGAGAGCAGATTGCCCAGCAAATCGTACGCCATGGCGTTCCCCGGATCGGCTACCAGCGTCTCTCGCAATACCTGTTCGGCTTCCTGATTGCGATCCTCGGTCAGCAGCGCCCGCGCCTTGCCCAGGCGGCCGAAGCTGTTCCTATCTCCCGTCGCTGCCGCGCGCCGGAAACAGCCGATCGCCTGGTCGCGATGGCCCAGTATGTAGGCCAGTGCGCCGGCGCGGAACCACGCCTCAGCCAGGGAAGGGAGCAGCTTCGTGGCGCAGTCGTACGCAGCGATTGCCCCGCCGATGTCGCCCAGCTTCTCCAAGGCGATTCCCAGGCGGAAATATGCATCGGTGTAACGCGGGTTGTTGGCGACGGCCCGCTGCAATGCCGCGATGGCCTCGGGCACCCGGCCGACCTCGAGGCAGGCGAGGCCGAGATCATGCTGGATGATGGGATTGGACGGCTGCAGCAGCGCTGCATCGCGCAACGGCGCGATCGCATCGCCTGGTCGCCCGGCCCTGAGCAGCTCAGTAGCCAGCGCAAGCAGAGGCGCTACCTGCTGCGGCGCGGCCGGGTTTGGAGACTGGCACATGGCGCGAACTTAGTGTGGAAGCTGTAGCGTGGCCTTCAGAATCGCCAGCGCAAATTGTCACCCGACCATGATCTGCCAACGAGGAGAATTTTGCCATAGGCCCACAACTCCTACATCTGGACGTTCGCCATCGAGCAGATGCGCCACTGCGTGGCATGCAGTACAAAGTGTAATAAGGTTGTGGTCGGCATCATCGCCGGACTGACTCCGAAACCGTTTGTGGTGAACCTCAAGATTCGACATCCTGCCGCGCGCTTGACATTTCCACCCATCGCGACGCAAAACCTGCTGGCCGCAGCCTCTCGTACGACGTCGGATCTAGCCGCAAGCGGGGAAGTTCAGCATGTAGGGAACTCATGATGCCTTCTCGCTCAGGTTTCCAAGAAATGCTTGCTGCTGCACTTCGGGTAAGAACTTGCAGAACCTCTTCATCGAAAACAGCAGCATCTCCGGATCTCCGTGGTCCAGATTGGCTCCTGCCAGGTAGTGTCCTAAGTCAGATGTTCACGGTCAAAAACCAGCTGAACAGAAAACAGTGTAGGAATGTATAAAGCTGGCGTCGGCAATCTGCGGGCTTTTCGAAGGCAAGGTCTAAGATGTCAGTGCGCTCTCTTGGAGCGCAGACACTCGGGGTTCCACAGAGCGCTTGACAACGCCGCCGTTCTCTGAGACTCACATAACGATAGTTAGTGGTCTTGCAGCGCCGGATATTTGGCCACCTCATGGCCTAAGCTGAACGCATCACTTCAATAGCCCATACACCACGAGATCCTTTTGCGTCATGATATAGACCTTTCCGTTGACCACTGTCGGCACGGAGAATTTGATGGCGGCCCCGGGGTTATCGCGGCTGCTGTTGGTCTTGCTGCTGTAGAGTTCACTGGCAAGATCTGTCGCCTTGAAGGCATAAAGCGTCGCGTTGCCGGTATTGTTTTTGTAGTCAGCGTTGTCCAGCGCCCAGACAATTCCGTTGCTGGTTCCATTCGACGAGATGGATACCGTCGTCCCCGGATATCGAAATTGAAAACTTGTTTTGGAGCTGGCTGTCGTCGACAGCAATCCTGTATTCGTGTTGAATGAAAACGCCTGGAGGGCATCGGCCTGGCCTCCCAAATACAAATAGTTATTCCACCAGGCGGGCGAGCTCCACATGCCCTTGGTGGGTGCCGCTAGGTGTTGCACGATTTGATTGTTGTTGTCGTCGTTGTAATGACCCATGTTATCGCGGTTGATCAGGTAGAGATTTCCCGCCTTGTCCCCCTGGACGAGCAGATGAGGATAGGGCCCGCTGGTTTGATCCGGTAGAAGAGTCAATCCCGACGATCCGATATCAAGGTCGGTCTCGTTGTAAGTTTTCGCGTTATAGGGAGTGAAGTAATCCAGAATCGGGAGCTCACCCTTCGAAGGCGGGCTGACTTTCACAACGCTCTGCCCGTAGTCGCTGCCGCCGGTATTCACGTCGAAAGTACCATTTCCTGTAGCGATGAAGGTGTTATACGACGAATCCCCGGCGACTCCATTACCACTTTGCCAAATTCCACCATCTTTCCCATTCGGGGTTGTCAGCCAAACGGCGGTCTGTGCCAAGGTTTGCGCGTCATAGGCCATGAGCCAACCGTGATAATTACCGTAGTCGCACAAGGAAGCCCAACCGATGTACACCAAGCCATTTTGCAGCAACAACGCCGATCGCTGGGCCTCAAGCCGGCCATGGAAACTGACCTTTCCTCCCTGTGACCCTGAGCCTGTGCCGGAAACCGTCGCCTGAATCTCAATCGGGCCGCCGAACTTTTCTGCTCCGGAGCTGAGGTCAAGCGCATGCAGGCGGTGATAGTAACTGCCGGATTCCAGGGTGCGGGCCAGCACATAGATGGTGTTGCTGTTGGTATCGATCACCGGTGTTGACATAATGCCAACCTGGTCGGTAATCGTCGTGTAGCAATTCAAGTCGCTCGTCGGCACGGTGGTTATCCCCTTAGACGGATTCGTGAAATTCACTTTCCACAGTGGATTCGCATTGCTGCCGCTGTTGCTCTCTGCGTCAAACGCGTAAACGCTGTCATTCATGGTGGTCACGTAGACTACGTTGTGCGTGCCCTGCCCCGGTATGGAAACATTCGGCACATACAGCGGCTGTGAGTAGGAGTAACCATCTACTGATTGGGAGAACAGCTTTCCAAATTCAGTGGAATTGACGTTGCTGGTACTCAGAATCGTCTCTTGCAGGTTATGGCCCCTACGGCTGTTGTCGTTGTGATAGGTAGTGACGTTGACTTGGGCCAGAGTTGAACTCGCACAACCGAGAACAGCAATCAGGCCGATGCAGTGAAAAAGTCTTTTCATCGGAAGTCTCCTTTTTGAGTTCAAGAACTGCGAGCATTTGTAGCCATCTATCATCTAAGCCTAATAGTACGTTGAAAAAGAAGAGGTCCCGAATGCCCTCCAGGTTCGGAGAAATATCGGGACCAGATTCCTGACTTGGGGGAAGAGCATAACGCTGCACTGAAATATGGGCAAGAAGCCTTTGGACCAGGGGTCCTAATAGTGCGTTGCTAGATGGTGTCAGGAAGCTTTTTTCGCGATCCAGGCAGCGTTCCGGTCAGTGTCTAGTTCGTCAAGGAAAGTCAACGCGCGCCAAGGTATATTGCCGTAAGCGTGAAATCAGGCCGATCAGCTTTACCTCGGCAGTGCGGCGCTTGTCATTGACTTGGGATATGACCGCGCCATTCTGTCCAAGTACGGATACGCGGTCGCCCTTCTTGGGGAGGTCCCTCTTGGGAGTTTTCATATCCACAGTTTTCCGCTCGCTCGGAGCACAATACTAATCCCGATTCCGAAAAGACCCTGACCCCAGTGTACCCACTCTGGGTGTCAGGGCTGGCAGTACGTTCCTTTGGAACGAAATACTAGGCGCGGGTACCGAACGATAACAAGAGTCTTTCGGCTCCAATGGCCTTAATAGTGCGTTGACAGAGGATTTCTTAACTAACTAGGAATCCTGAGTTGACCTGTCTTGTTAAGCGCAACGTATTCCGCTATCCGTGATCCGTTTGGCGTCTTCGGCACGTCGAACGTGCAGTTGATGAATATTACATCTTGAAGCTCTGTTGACGTGCTGCCCGTCCCTACAAAAGAAAGTTGCGCACCGGTAGGGCGGGCACAGGCTCGCGATGATAACGCACGTTCCAGTAGGTCCATGAACGCCGATCAAAGACACCCGGAGGCGGATCGTTGAGCGCTGCCTCGAAATCCGCCTCAGAAAAATAGTGCAGCGTTGTGGTGATATCGGTGAGCGTGCCGTAAGTCATCACATGCGCAAGAAACAGTTTTACGTCTCGCAGGGCGGCATCCGGCGTCTTGAACCAGACAACTCGCTTGGCCACAGTCTGCAGATCGGAGCGACTCATGCTCGAGAAGCCCTCTCTTCAGTGACGCCGACCCTCGCCTTTAGTCGTGGAATCTGCTTCAAGTTGACTGGCCCCGCCAGCGCACGAAGCTTTGTCTGCGTCTCAGGACTGAGCGTGGATAGGTCCCCGTCCGCAAAGTACGTAAGTGCTTTTAGGCTCAGGGCACCGTTGAACTCCTTGCCGTAAACGGCTCCGGCAGCTGCGACAGCCTCCGACAAACCGATCCCTGCAGCAAGAGTCGCCGCTATGTCCTCGTAGTCCCTGGCTTGTGCCCGCTGCTGAATCGTTGCCAGCTTGGTCGCTGCGATGTCAATGAGCGATGCCACTTTGATACCGTTATCTAATGCTACATCTGGGTCTTCTATGCGATCCAGCTTAAGCCCTCCGAAGAACGAAACCTTCACCGGTCCGGTCCGATCCACGATGGCGGTCAAAGTGTTGGCCTCAAACTGGCTCATTTCTGCGTCGTGTGAGTATGGAATCACTTTGCGTAAGAAGTCCGGGGCAAATGAACAATTCGAAAAGAAGTCAAAATCTTCCGAGCTTCGGTGCGCCAACCGCAGGGCTAAAGCAGTTTCCCCGTAAAGAACGAACTCTTTGGGAGTGTGCTTCAGTTCATCCCAAAGCCTGCGTTGCGCGAACGGGAGGATCCCCAGCTTGGGAGTAAACATTGCGCCCGTGATCTACCCTTTCACAATCATCCGCATTTCCCTCCTCAGAAGAGCCGAGAAGTGGACCGCCCTTGGACGTGATATCACAAACGCGATCTCCGCTTCCATTCGGAGCTTGCGGCTTGTTCCTGCTCTTTGCAGCCTATCTTAATCACTGTGCCTGTGGAAGCGCCTGCTACTGGATTCGCGGAGTCTGGATCGCGGCTTGTTCAAAACAGAAGCAGTCCAGCATTTGTTCACCGAGCACCGTGCCCGCCGTCGCGACCACGGTAATCGGATTTGGCGGCTGCTAAATCTGGAGATCTGGCGCCGAATCTTCATCGACGGTGAAAAATCTTGGGCAGCAAAAGAGCCTCCATTTCCAGTTTCGGCCGTTGCAGGATAGCGAGCCGAAGGCATTTCTATGGCCGGTTCGCAGGAACCGGAAAAGGAGATGCTCGGTATTCGGACGGATAAAGACGGCTAGGGCAGCCACCGCGAAAAGGGGCGATTTTGTTTGTCACCTACCGATCCTCCGTAGAGTTCGTTTTGCTCTGAAAATCGTATAAATTAAAAACAGTTATTCTAATGTCACGAAGCGAGGTGTAAATTGGGAAGGTTCTAACATTGAGGATCCTCCTATGAATTATTGCAAAGGCTGTGTGCTCACTTGTCTGCTAGTCCTCTTAAGCTCTGGGATGTTCTCTCCATCGCTCCACGCTCAGAACAAAGTGCTCGGAGAAGTTGAACTGGTCGGCGCCTCAAAAGTTGAAAACACTTCCGGCGTCTGGATCGATGGTCAATACGTCGGCTACCTCCACGAACTGAAGGGATCGAAAAAACTCCTGCTGCTTCCGGGCGAACACGACATTACCGTAAAGCAGGGTGGATATCTGGATTTCGTGCAAAACGTTTCCGTTCGCGCCGGAGAAAAGCAGACTATTGGGGTAAAGATGGAAAAAGACACCCGGGTGAGCCTGCCGACAATCACCGCCGAGATTAAGCTGGAAGTGAAACCAAATCGAGCGGCCGTGTTTGTGGATGGCGTCTTCATCGGTCACATCGCCGAATTCGAAGGTCCCGGCAAGGCCCTGCTGGTCGCGCCGGGAAAGCACAAAATCAAAATCAGTTTGCCCGGGTATCACACTTTCGAGACCGATATCGACCTGATGGCTAATCAGAAGTCGACCATTAAGACTGACATGGTGACGGGCGGTCCGGCGGAAGGAACTCCTGTTCCTCAGTAATCATTCCGACTAAGGAGTTCCGTCATTGTCTGCGATCAGAATTCTCCCCTCCGTGACCCGCTCTAAATGCTTGATTCTGCGTGGAAAGAGGGATAGCCACATAAATACTGGCATTGGCGCGATCTCACAAAAGGCCTCGTAGCGCGTATGCTGGATTCGCCGGCATGAACGCTAAGCAGTGGCATTGGCTTCACCGCTTTCGCTTTTGCCTTCGTATCCGTCTGTTACAGATTCCATCTCTAAATCCCAACGAAACACACGCGAATTAAGCTCGACCGGCCGCGATGGGAGTGCTGGGCTCCTCGCCGTTTGACGCTCAACGGCGGAAACGGAAACCGTGGTTGGGACTGACCCACTACCTGGGCACTGTCCCGCTAGACGAATTCCACACCGGCCACAGCCATCTCCAGTTCCACTTGCTGCATACCCAAACGCGGATGCACCGCGGTGAGACGCACTTTTCCCGCTTGTTCTTTGGCACGAATCCATATCGCGCCTGTGCCCCCGACTAACGAGAAGGGGTTGTCGCCAATGATCTCCGCCGGGCCCTCGATCTCCAGCTTGATGGCGTCATTGGCGAGGGGCCGGATGGCGCCGAATTCATCGGTGACTCTCAAGACAACGCGGGTTGTATCCGCGCCGTCAGCATAGAGCTCCGCGTCGTCGGCCTGGAGAGTGAACTGCTGATCGATACCCTTACCCGAATAAGTCTTCGAAATGACCTGCTTGCCGCCAATGTATCCATCGAGGCGCAGATCGCCCCAGTCATAATCGACCTTAGACAGGTCGATGCTGAAGGGCGGGTACTTCAGGTGTTGAAACTGCGCTCTGTCGGGACCTATGTCGCCAACAAGTTTCCAGTCTTCCTTGTTCTTCGTATAAAGCTTCAGCTGTTCGCAGTTGGAGCAGATCATGGCAACGCTGAAGCCTAGGGCTTCATCGCTCGGAGCCCAGTGAAACGCAGGCTCCAGCACAATCTCCTCTTCGGGATCGCACTGCGACTTGTAGAAGCCGGCGGCGGGCTTGGGCTCACGAAAGATATCCGTAACCCCGTGATAGCAGATGTGATCTCCCGCACCAAAGTTGGAGTGCGTGTTGTAGTCGAAGGCGCACCATCCAATCCCTCCGGCATACTGAGGATCCGATGCAAGCTGGTCGTGGACGCGCGCATGACGGATCGTGTGCTGCCGGTGCCGTTCGTCATCGTCTGTGGTCTTCACCGGATAGGTGTGCCCCACAAATTCCGTGTTCAGGTACCGGGGGTGATTCGGCGGCTTCAAGGGCCAACCAAAATCATTCATCGTGAAAACGTCTTCCAGGAATTCCGATTTCTGGAAATACCGGATGCCGCCGGTCTGCCTTGTCGGATCGAGGCGGTGCGCCAATGCGTTCGTCTGTGTGTAAAAGTCATGATTGTCCAGGGATTCGTTGATCCTGACGCCCCAGAGCACAATCGATGGATGGTTCCAGTCACGCTGAATCATGCGTTGCACGTTGTCTACGGCAATCGCTTTCCACGCCGCATCGCCGATATGCTGCCACCCCGGGATTTCCTCCAATACCAACAGTCCGTAGTCATCACATGCATCAAGAAAATGCCTTGATTGCGGATAGTGCGAGGTCCGAACGATATTGCACTTGAGTTGTTTCTTGAGAATCTCCGCGTCTTTTCTCTGAATGCGCCCGGGCATTGCCTGACCGGCGAACGGAAATGTCTGATGGCGATCCAAACCGCGCAGCTTGACGATTGTTCCATTAAGTTCGAACCCATGATCCGTAAAGCTGGCTTCGCGGAATCCCACGCGCCGCGAGTCGGTGTCGATCTCCTGGTCGCCACTCAACAGCCGCACGTGGATCTGGTACATCTTCGGACTCTTGAGATCCCACAGTGCAATCGGCCCCAGTTGGTTCAGGGCGACTGTATGCGTGGAAGTCGAGCCTTTGCCCCCAGTGACGGATATCGCTTGTACGGTGCTTCCTAGCAAATGCTCTTCGTCGGTCAACTCAACCTGTAGACGGAACGATTGGTTTCTCGAACTTCCATGAGTCAGGAAGACATCGACCGCCAGTTTGGGATGGCCTGTCTGTACGTCGCTGGGCCGCGCAAAAATATTTGCGATGAACGTCTCGGGCACGATTCGCAAGAACACTTCACGATAGATGCCGCCGAAGGTGAGATAGTCGATCTCGTCTCCGAACGGGGGGATGTCGGCGCGTTCGGTCGAATCCAACTGCGCGGCAATCACATTATCGCCGTCATAGTCGATAAGCGGGGTTAGCTCGAAAGAAAAAGGAGTGTAGCCGCCTTTATACTCGCCAAGAAGCACACCATTCAGCCAAACGGTGGAAGCGGTCATCGCTCCTTCGAAATCGATGAAGACCCGGCGACCTTTTGCCTCAGGCGGCAATCGGAAGTGCCTGCGATAGAGAGAAATGAACTGAAACGATGCTTCGTCAAAGCTGTGCCAGGGAAGCCGCAGATTTGTATGCGGTACCACCACCCGCTCGAAACCGGAGTCGTCGAATTGGCGCGCATGCCCGCCCTCCACAAAGCGGCCAAATTTCCAGTTTCTATTTATAGAAAGGATCATGCGGCTGGTGCTGGAGGCTGCAGCGTGCTGCCGCCCTTCAGCCACGCTGTTCGGAAGCAGAACGGCCCCTGCGAGCAATGCCCCGGAATCTATAAGGAAGTCTCTTCGATTCATTCGTTGACCCATCAGCCCGACTATACCGGGACTTGCAACAAGTAATCGTCCATCATATTGATGGACAATATCAACTATTTTAAGATCGCAGTTATCAGCCGCTAAGAGGGTGCCGTGCGCTGTTAACCAGAGTAACTGAGAACTTGGCGGACGTGTTGCCCCTGGTGCCTATTCAGTTGGATTTCTCTTGCCCGCAATTGTGCTTCTTTGGTGATTGGCTTCTGCTTCATGACCGGTGGCCTCCGTGCCACCGATCAATGATCAGAGTAGCGCCTCGGCTGTAGGGTGAGAGTTGCCCGTCACTCGGGGCTGAATTTGCAGAACCGCAAAGAAAGGAATTAGCGAAAGAAAGAATTCTTGAATGCCTCGTGTCGCTGATGCGCTACGTTTACAATCCGGGCGAATTCGGGTTCGCCGTGCAAATCATTCAGCAGTGGGTCTTTTTCAATATAGGGATAGCTGAAGAAACCGGATTCAACGCTCATTCTCAGCACATGTAAAGCGGAGCTTTTGTTGCCTAAGATGACATACGCTTCGGCGATTTTGTATGTAGCCTCCGGATCCCCGACTCCTCGCTCGATCACTGTTCGCTCCAGCCCACTCAACATCTGCATGCCTTCTGCTCTGTGCTGATGAATCGAGTCACTCAGAGCCTTTCCAATTCCCGTGTACAAAGTTGGGTCGAGCTCGTACGCGCGATCAAAATCTCTTGAGGCCTGGTCGAACTGCTTTTCGTGAAATTCTCCGAAGGCACGGTAAAAGAGGGTGAACGAGGAATCGTCGACCGGCAGGCTCTCCAGAAACTTCTGGTATTCCCCCAGATAGAGATAGCTGTTCAACACCGAACCGTTGCCCTTCACGAAGGGGGCCAGTTGACGCGCCCGCTCGCATTCCGCCACGGATTCGTCCAACATTCCAGCGAATCGGTATGCATATCCCAGTTCCCAGTGAGCGGCGGCGTAATTGCCGTTCGTTCTTAAGGCGTCTCGCAACAAAGGCACAGCCTGCTCAACTTTTCCCGTGTCAATCAGGAAATTCGCAAGGAAGATTTGTGCGTCAAGCAGGTTCGGTCGTATCGCCAAGGCCCTTTCATACGCGGCTTGGGCACGGCGATATTGCTCCCGCCCACCAAGCTCGAATGCCGCATCCGAATTATATGAAGCTCCCAAGTAGGCCCACGCTGGAGCGTAGTTGGGGTCGATCTCAGTGGTCTTTTCAAACATTTGGATCGCCAGGGGAAACTTGTGCTGTCCGTAAAGATCAAGTCCCTGTAAAAAATATTCATAGGCGAGTGGACTGACCGACGCTTCCGGTTTTAGATGCTCTGTTTCAACTGGAGACAAGTTCAGTTGCAGTTCTGAAATCAGTTGGCCGGTAACTTTATCCTGAACAGCAAGAAGATTGTCGTACTTAAGGTCGATCAGTCCTTGGCCTAGAATTTTTTCGGTTTTGGCGTCGACCAGTTGGTAGGTGATACGCAAGTTGTTGCCATCGCGAATGAAACTTCCCGTGAGCAGCGTATCGACTTTGAGGTCTGCGGCAACTTTCTGAAGGTCAATGGCCGTCCCTCGATATTTCTCAATTGCCGCAGAAGGGCGGACGCTGAGGGAACTCACGTAGGCCAATTTCGTGATGAGCACATCCGCCAGTGATAATCCAAGAAAGTCGCTCCTTGAATCTTCGCCACGATTTTGCAGCGGAAGGATCGCCAGGCTCCGGGGAGTCAACGACTCTTCTTTCCCAGACCGAATGTGGACAAGCTTCGTCACGACGATCACTGCGAGGAGAATCGCAAATCCGACCGTGGAGAGAAAGATCAGTCTGTTGACTCGAGATCGCCTCGGCTGCGGATGCGCCAGCTTTGGAAGCTCCGCTTGCTCGGTTGGTTGATAAGAAGACAAAGGAGTGTCAGACATTCTCGCGCCGGAATCCGCAGATAATGAATCGGTAAATTCCAGCTGCCCCAAGAACCGGTAGCCGCGTCGGCCAACGGTCTCAACGAATTTTGAGTTCTCGGCGGAGTCCCGCAGCGCGTCCCTGAGCTTGCTTACAGCCACCGCGAGACGGTGGTCAAAATCGACGAAGGTATCGGCCGACCAAAGACGCTTGCGAAGTTCTTCACGGGTGACGACTTCCCCCGCGTATTCCAAGAGCACTGCCAGAAGTAGGAAGGGCTGTTCCTGCAGCCGGACTCTGCTGCCTTCTCTTCGCAACTCGCCAGCCCGCAGATCGACTTCGAAATTTGCGAAACGCACCAATGATGGGAGGGTGGACGGCATCGGCGTACTTCACATTTTCGAGAAAGTCTAGCACGCAACCGAACACAATGCGATACCCCACATTGCATTGCAAACAGACGACTTATTAGGGGATCGCGAGGGTATCGAAGGAGAAGTGTCGGAGCATTGACCGTCGGGCGCTCTGCAAGCGACAAGTAGAAGCACCTGACACACTCTGGGACAGTCTGAAGGGCTTGGCGCTGGGCCTGACGATGATCGTTAGTTTTATTTAGATAACGGCTTTCTCTTACTCATTTTGGGGGTGCTCTATGCACAGAATAGCTTTAACACTCGTCCTTGCCCTACTCACCGTCAGCGCCGGTCACTCCGGCGAGTCGGCGGCGGATTGGGCGATCAATGCAACCGCAATCGAGGCGTGCAGCTGTCCTCACTTCTGCATGTGCTATTTCAACTCGCATCCCGCAGTTCATCACGAAAACGGCAAGATGGAACACTTCTGCAAGTTCAACAATGCTTACAAGGTGAACCAGGGACACTACGGCAACGTTGATCTTGCTGGGGCCAAGTTCTGGATTAATGGGGACTTGGGTGGTGACTTCTCCCAGGGGCAAATGGATTGGGCGCAGGTGACGTTCGATAAAGCGGCAACCGCCGAACAACGTCAGGCGCTCGGGGAAATCATCGGGCATGTGTTTCCGGTGAAGTGGAAATCACTACAGATCACCGAAGGCAATATCGATACCTGGACGTTCGACAAAGATCACGCACACGCCACGCTAAACGGCGGCAAGACCGCAGAGATCAAATTGGCGCGATTTCAGGGAATGACCGACGAGCCAGCCGTGCTTAAGAACGTCAAGTATTGGGGCACGCCGCGCAATGACGGTTTTGTCATGATGCCGAACGAAATCGAAACGTACAGGGAGGGACCCAAGGCATACGAGTTCAAGGGTACAAACGGGTTTATGCTCACATTTGACATGACTTCCAAGGATGTACCCGCAGCCAAGGGATCTTCAATGAGCTATTAGGCCCAAATCACTTGCATACGATGCGTGCGCCGGGGATCTCCCGGCGCTTTTTTCCCATGGAATGTTGCCCCTATCAAGATGTGGTGAGCACTGAACTCCGCGGCTTACAGCCGTCAGTCGCCTCGGTAGAGGGCAGCGTCCCCCGACGATCCCAACTTACTGTTCGCGTCCATCATCGCTGTGGCAGTCGCGATTGTTCCCGTTTTGTCGACAAACCTTACCTTACCGGATTAGGTCAGGGTTGCCCGTCATCCGCCCAGAATCCACGGAAGATGGGAGTGCCGACCGCAATCCGCAAGAGGTGTGGCGCAGTGATCGGCAGACGAGTATGCTTTACAACGACCCAAGAGCCGTGCGTGGACCTTCGGCGGGCCGGCAGGATCGCCGATTATGCATGGTCTGTGACCCCGGGCGTTTCTCAAGGGTCAACATTGGCCCGGACAAATCCTTAGCCGCAACTCTGCAAAAGGAGGATATCGATATGTCCCTGAAGCCGGATCCAACCTTTTACCCCTCGCCGGGTATGGCGATGAAGGCTGCGCCGGAACACATCGCTTACGTCTCTTTGCTGAACGCCGGTAAGAATGGGAAACGTGACGCCATGGGCGTGATCGATGTCGATCCGCATTCACCCGGTTACGGCGAGATCGTCGGCCAGGTGGATTTTCCCGCCAACGATAACGAGTTGCATCACTTCGGCTGGAACGCGTGCAGCGCGTGCCTCTGCCCGCAGAACCCGCACCCACATATGGAGCGTCGTTACCTGGTCGTTCCGGGCATCGGATCCTCCCGAATTCACATTCTCGATACAAAGGCGGGCAAGAACCAACTCAAGATCGTGAAAGTGATCGAGCCTGAAGAGTTCGTTAAGAAGACCGGCTACACGTCGCCACACACCATTCATTGTGGCCCCGACGGCATTTATGGGAGCGCGCTCGGTTCGGCCAGTGGCGATGGTCCAGGCGGCATCTTCCTGATGGACGCGAATACGTTTGAGCTGAAGGGCCAGTGGGAGAAGGAGCGCGGCCCCCAGAATCTGGCTTACGACTTCTGGTGGCACCTCGGGCACGACACTATGATCACCTCCGAGTGGGGCACACCGAATATGGTCAAGGACGGCCTCAACCCGGAGTTGCTGCTGGCGGGAAAGTACGGACGCAAACTGCACCTCTGGGACCTCGATAAGCGCCGCCACCTGCAAGAACTTGACCTGGGAGCGGAGCAACAAATGGTGCTGGAGCTTCGGCCGGCACACGATCCTCGAAAGTCTTTTGGATTCGTCGGTGTGGTCATTTCGCTGAAAGACCTTTCGTCCTCCATCTGGATGTGGTATCGCGAGGACGGCGGGAAGAACAGCAAATGGGCAGTTCGCAAGGTGATTGAAATTCCCGCGGAGCCGGCTGATCCGGAAAATCTGCCGCCGCTGCTTAAGGGCTTCAAGGCGGTGCCGCCGCTGGTATCCGACATCAACCTCTCGCTCGACGATCGCTTTCTTTATGTTTCGTGTTGGGGGACAGGTGAGTTCATCCAGTATGACGTCTCCGATCCCGCCAGCCCGAAGAAGACTGGCTCGATCCACCTCGGCGGCATCGTGCGCCGAGCGGCTCACCCGAAGAAGACCAAGCAAGCTCTCAACGGCGGTCCGCAGATGGTCGAAATCAGCCGCGACGGCCAGCGCATCTACTTCACGAACTCGCTCTACTCCCCGTGGGATGAGCAGTTCTATCCTGATGGCATACGCAGCTGGATGGTGAAGATCGATGCAAACCCAAAGGGCGGGATCAAACTCGATGAAAAGTTCTTTGTCGAGTTCGACGAATTGCGCGCCCACCAGGTGCGGCTGGAAGGCGGCGACGCTTCGTCGGACTCCTATTGCTACTCGGACACGCAATGACACATGCCGGGCTCACTTCGACGGTGTTCTGGCTAATGCTGCTCCTTGGCGCCTACCACGGACTCAATCCTGGGATGGGGTGGTTGTTCGCGGTGGCGCTGGGGATGCAGGAGCAAAAGGGAATTGCGGTAGCCAGATCGCTGGTTCCTATTGCGGTCGGACACGCAGTGGCAATCGGCAGCGTAGTGCTGATTGCCGCGTTTCTGGGGAGGACGCTGCCGCTTGTCGTCATCCGCTACTTCGTCGCTGCGGTCCTCGTGGGCCTTGGAATCTATTGCCTTGTGCGACATCAGCACCCGCGGTGGGTGCGTATGAAGGTGGGCTTCCGAGACTTGACCGTCTGGTCATTTCTGATGGCCTCTGCACACGGCGCAGGTTTAATGGTGGTGCCGGTGCTGTTGGGTAGCAGCACTGTCGAAGCACAGAGCCGAATGGCGGGCAACAGCCACGTATCTCCGACCGCCAGTCCCCTGGCCGCGATGCTTGCCACCGGCGTCCACACGGTTGCCTATCTCGCCGTCACAGGGCTGATCGCCTGGGTGGTCTATCGAAAGCTCGGCCTCGCGCTTCTCCGTAAGGCCTGGTTGAACTTCGATTTGGTCTGGGCAGCGGCGCTCGTGGCCACGGGTCTTGTCACCCTCCTGAGATAGCCTGTTGTGTCATCTTCTGCTCATGTTTCCGCGATGTGGATCTTCGCCGTTCATCAGACACACCAGACACGGCGTTCCTGGTGAGTGGTCGGCCAACCGGAAGTTGGCCGGAACGGGGTTGCCAGAAGTTGGCGTGCCACTTCAAGCCCAAACAGCTTAAGTTAGCGCTTGTGTTGGGAGCGCCCCCCATGGATCCCTTCTTCTACAGCGAGGAAGCAGGGGCAAAGGGGCTGCCGCCCCTTTCCCCTGCACGCCAAATCCCCGCTCAACCCAAGCCTTCGCTCCGGAACGCCGTTCGGCTTCCCTCCGGAATCGATGTTCACCTTCACCGGAATACCCATAGCTCAATCCCCTTCGTCCAGCCCACTTCCTTCAACTGCTCCCTCGCCTACGGGGGCAGGTGTTGGTGAATCGAGATCAGGTCGTGATCCCACCACCGACAGGATGCGAACGCTTTTCCACGAATCTGAGAAAGTGTGCAGTTTTGAACAGTGTCCCCATTTTGGGAAACATTAGACTACGTCCGCGTTAACGCTGCGGTCTCCCGGTGGAAGTCCTTTGGGGGGCAGGCATGGGATAGCGTCGGCCCGGTGGCGACGTTCGTACCTTACGCCAGCCCTATTCAACTTGTGATGATCTCTCGATGCATTTTGGCATGATAGGTCGAGACAGAGATAGTCAATTTGGGCGAGTGGATTACCTTAGCACAGGAATGCCATGCCGATGCGCGGACGGGCTATTCACCCTGGGCGGATGGGCCATTTGCGCAGAGGCGGTGGGCGATATATATTCCTCGCCAGACAGTGCTAGATGGCAGTTGCTTCGGAATTTGGGCCCCCGATACTGGGAATTTCACGTTGGAAGTCCTTATGGCCCAGACAAAATCCTTCACGAAGACGAAGTCCCTTACAAAAGCAAACTTAAGCGTCAAGGTGCTGGTGGCCGACAGCACCGCGTTGACGGGACGGCTGATTGCTGAAGCGTTGAGGCGAGACCGCAGCTTGGCCATCATCGATGCGAGCGCAAGCTCTGTCCTCCCAACCGCGGCGTCCCTAATGCCTGACGTCGCCATCCTCAGTGAGACCCTGGACGGTGTGCAGGGCAGAGGTTTTGAAATACTGAAAGAGCTGCGGGCAGCGGTTCCCAAGACCCGCGCCGTCATGCTACTGGCTTCTGGCGACCGCAAGCTGGTTGTAGAAGCTTTTCGAAGCGGAGCTCGAGGGGTCTTCTGCCGCAAGGATCCGCTTAAGATGCTCGCCCGCTGTATCCATAAGGTGCACGATGGCCAGCTTTGGGTGAACGGCCCTCAGCTGGAGTTTCTGCTGGAAACGCTAGCGACCGCTCCGACGACCCAGCTGATGGATGGTCAAGGTGCTGCGTTACTTTCCAATCGGGAGCAGGATGTGGTTCGTTTGCTGGCCGAAGGCCGTATCAACAGGGAGATCGCTCGTGAACTGAAGTTGAGCGAGAACACCGTCAAGAATTATCTGTTCCGAATTTTTAACAAGCTTGGCATGTCCAGTCGGATGGAAGTTGTGAGATACGCCGCCAGCGAGAGACCGTCAGCCGGACCGCCGGCTGCAGGTTAAGCGCTATCCGATTGGAAGCGACCGGGTGGGTATCGCTTGCAGGGGTCACGCTGACTTCGTTTCGAGCACCAAAGCACTCGCTTCGCACCTCATCAGGTGTTCCGTTTCAAAACTCGCGGGACGGTCAGGCTCAGACATTGCAGGCTCCCCAACGATATGGTGCAGTTGCAAGGGGACGAACATAATGAGGTATGCGCCAGGAGGCCATACTAGGTCTCCTGGCGCCGGAACTCGCCCTGACTCTCTCCTGACTCTCTTCAAACCGCGGTTCGCCGTCCACTCAGTAAGTTAATGATTAGAACGGCCAACGCCACAAGCAGGACTATGTGGATCAGGGCTCCACCGAAGTGCAGACTGAAACCCAGAAGCCACAAAATCAGAAGAACAACGAAAATCGTCCAAAGCATGTTAGCCTCCTGTGCTTGTTTCGAGCACCCAAACATGAACCTCATCCAACGGCCGCGAGAGAACTGCATCTCGCGAACGGAGCAAGACAACAAGTGATGGACTGTGCTTCAACTCAAACACGCAAGCGTCGGCTCATGACAAACAACCGCAGCCGAGTCTAGAAATCCTAGTTTTTGTCGGCTCTGGCTTCCGCCTTTGCCCCGCGAATTTCCGCAAGGAACGGCTGGGCTGCGGCTGGGGCCGGCACTTTGCCCAACAGCAAAGCCCGAGTTGTCACATTGGGTCCGTATATCGCACGCCGTGAATCATTGTCTTGACGGAGCGATGCACCTTCCAACGTGAGCCCAGCGAACGCACCTTTGGCACGGGAGTAGGTCAAGATCTCTGTATCCATCTTCCAATCCGTACCGGCCTCGGCATGCCGTCCAACTGGACCCGCTGCCGCTGAAGCGTCCCCTCCGATTTGGAAATTGCTCGAAAGCAACCTTTGCATCCCTTTGTCATTCTGAATGATCAGTACCACGTCCACCGCTTCTACACCGATCTGCAACCCCCAGCTTCCACCAGAAATCGTGATGAACGCCGGCGCACTCCAGCCATTCCTCGTGCGGCAGGTGGCTACGCCTTTGCCGCCTTTAGCTCCGAAGACAAAACCACCTTTGATCATGTGCGGTATAACGGCCACGCACTTTGCATGCTCCAGCACTTCTTCCGGGATTCCCTTGTCCGGCATCCCCATAATTTCGTGCATCACACTAGTGGCGTTGTCCAGTCGGTCGGTGGCGTCTTCCCGCGCCGACCCCGCCCAGCACAACGTACCGAGACTAAACATCGCAAGTACGAACATTATTTTTTTCATGGACAACCTCGTTTCTGTTGCCTCTGCGCCGCATCTCCTGCTTCGTGCTGTTGTGCACAGTCGCACACAAGGCGCACCAGGTCGATCCCGACCATAACAAATCAGGATTCAAGAGTTCTGAGCAATTATGCACACTCGTACTGCCGGCAATATTGACTCAAGAAATCTATTTTGTTTCTTCGGGTGAAGCCGAATCCTACTCCTGAGGTGGTCAATTCTGCGCAGACCTCCACAGGCGGGAAGATTAAAAGAATAGCAGCAGCCCTCAAACGGTTTCGGAGGAAATGCTTGAGAAATTGCATCGCATGCATTACCGACGAATCCTTGGCTAGCGCAACACTAACCGGGGCCATTTATCCTCAAACGCGAGTGGAACTAAACGTGCCAGCTCTAGTCCATCCGAGAGTCTTGTGAGCGCATGCTGATTGGAGGGGCTGTGGAGAAGAGAAAGGAGGTCCGGTTCCGGTTGCGGGCCCCCATTGTCTTTTGCTGGGCAAACCGGGCAAGTGCTGGCCGAACGCGCGATATCAGCATTAAAGGTGTGTTCGTAATCTGTGACACCTTGCCGCCAGTTGGGACTGCGCTGAGCCTTGAGATATACCTTCCACCGTTCGAAAGAAACACCTTGCAGCGCCTGCATTTGGAGGCCGCCGGGAAAGTGATACGCGCAGCGGCGGGGGAGGAATCCCGTGGATTTGCCGCAACCGCCCCATTCGCCCTGCGCGAAGTGATGCCCGTGCAGGTTGGCGTCAACCCTCATTTAATGGGCTGAATCACACCAATTACCGCAAGACGTTGCATATTCAGCAAAATCTTTGCGCACGGCGCAAAAGTCTGCGGCACGTGGCGACAGACTCTAGGCGCTTGCTTTGTGCGTTGTGGCCGGAATCTGATTATTCTCAGCTTCGGGTGGTTTTGTCTGACTCAAAATGTAGAGGAACAGCTCTGTTCGGTTAGAGATGCCCAACTCTTCGAAGACGCGGGAAAGATAATTCTTTACGGTGTGCTGACTGAGCCCGAGTTTTTCGGACACTTCACGATTCGACAGGCCAGCAGCGACCAGCCGCGCCACCTCTTCTTCCCGCTTCGTCAAACGCGTGGTCTTGCTGAACTTGCGCGCCGGGACATGCATCACTGCTCCGACCACGTGCTCCAACTGACTGTTGTTTGCCCAGATCTGACCGTCATGCACTGCCTGTACACCCTTGCGCAGATCGGCGGATACCCCCGTACGGCAGAAAATACCCCGGGCCCCATGGCGAAATGCTTCAACAACCAATTCAGCGTTATCTTCGTCGAGCAGCATCATCACGCGACATTGGGGCTGCACCGCACGCAACTCTTGCAATGCCAGGAGGCCGGCAAAATCACCGTCCTGAAGTTTTGTGCTGACCACGGATACATCAGGCCGATTCTCGCGAACCGCTGAAATAACCTCGGCGCAACTGGTGGCACAACCGATCACTCGAATATGACTATTGCGCTGAATTGCGTCGGTCAACAGTTGGCAATCCATGCGGCGCGCATCCGCAATTACAACCGTCGTGCATGTGCCGCTTGCGACGGACATACCACCTCGGTGAGAGGTAAAGACTTCCCGTGGAGATTTGAACTTGCAGGGAGTTTACAAGTGGCAGCGGCGTGAAGGCAAGCAGAATCGAAAGTAGTTATTTCCCGACGGCTAGCCTTACTAGGGGCGGGAATCCGTTGAATCTAAACGCAAACCTAGAGATATATCAAATACACGCGAAGGTGCAAAGGGGCGCAACATGCCTGATCACTTGCGAACGACCTAACCCGAACCACCCATGCACCTAGGTGAAGTGGTCCTAGAGAAATCCAGGCTACAAAGAGCCAATGTAGTTTGCACTGGAAGATGCTGCAATAGGTACTCCGTTACCTGAGAGTTTCCGAATCTTGCAAGGAATTGCGATGTTGTATAACTTTGCGATCTCGCAGGAACGCATGTGACTCAGAGGGAAGAGCTGTGAGCGCGATTAACCCGATTTGTGCGCCGTCGTTCGAACCGCATTGGTCTGCTGCGCCCGTCGCCGAGCCGCAGTGGTACGCCGTTCACACCCGCTCGCAGCACGAGAAGTTCGTGGTCAGTCAGCTTGAGCAGCGGGAAATCAAGACTTTTCTCCCGTTGATCAGCGAAGTCCATCGCTGGAGCGATCGGCGGAAGGTGGTTCAGCTGCCGCTGTTCTCCTGCTATGCATTCGTGCATATGCGGCTGTTGCCTGAGCTCTGGTACGAGGTGATGCAGACCAATGGCGTGCTTAGATTCGTGGGTTCCCGCGGCGAAGGCATTCCCATTCCCGAGAGCCAGATTGAGAACATTCGGGCACTTCTGTCGAGTGATGTTCCGTACGCACTCTGCCCTTTCCTGCAAGTCGGTCAGCGCGTGCGGATTCGTGGCGGTGCACTGGATGGCATCGAAGGTTTCCTGAGCGCACGCAACGGAAACCGTACGCTGGTAATTTCCGTCGAACCCATTCAGCGCTCGATTGCAGTCCGAATTGACCAGTACCAGGTGGAAGCGATCTAGCCTGCCCCATTTGTTTGCTACTCGCGGACCGGGAACGCCGCTTCCCGACCAGCAGATCGACGCGTTTTGAACCAACACACAAAGTCAGCCCAGAAAGTCAGCTATATGGCTGCTCCACGCATACTCGTCGTAGGCGGCGAGCCCGCTACTGTGCATTCGGTTAATTCTCTTCTAGCGGGGAATTCGTATAACACCGAAGCCGTGGCGTTCGGCGCGCCGGCCGTGGCAAGAATTCATCGCGATCCTATACCCGACCTAGTGTTGCTGGAGCTGGGCAACGGTCACGGCGAAGGTCTCCAGACGCTGCAATGCTTTCTCCAACTGCGTCCTGACCTGAAGGTGATTGTGTTGTCCAAGGTCGGTGACAGCCGTCAAGTCGTGGAAGCGATTCGCATAGGGGCTCACGACTACATCACTTTTCCCCTTCGTGAATTCGAGCTGCTCCAGTTGCTTAAGCGGCATGTGAACACCGAGAGGGTAGCTGACAGCCATACGAAGCAAAGCGTTGAGGAAGTGGGAGGCGACCACTTCTTCCTATCAGCAAGTCCGCTCATGCAGAAGGTTCGCCTATTGGCCGAGCTGCTAGCCAACATCGACGTACCGGTCCTGATCCTGGGCGAAAGTGGTACGGGAAAGGAAGTAGTGGCTCGCCTCATCCACAAGCTGTCGGCGCGGTCGGATCAGCGACTCCTGAAAATCAACTGTGCTGCCTTGCCGGGCGAGCTTCTCGAAAGCGAATTATTCGGTCATGAGCGCGGCGCTTTCACCGGCGCCACGCGGACGAAGGCCGGCAAGTTCGAGCTCTGCGACAAGGGCACTATCCTGTTGGACGAAGTGGCAGAGATGCCCGCCAATCTTCAAGCCAAGCTGCTTCAGGTTTTGCAGGACAAGCAGTTTTCCCACTTAGGCGGCGACGCCACCATCGAAGTCGATGTTCGCATTCTCGCAGCTACGAATGTTGACATTCCTCAAGCGATGGCCGAGCGCCGGTTTCGCGAGGACCTGTACTACCGCCTGAGCGCCTTCACCATCCTCGTGCCGCCCTTGCGTAAACGCCAAGAAGAAATTCCAGTGCTGCTCCGCCACTTCATGCAAAGAATTGCAGTCCAATATTTCCGGGCGCCGCTGCCGTTCTCCCCGCGATTGATGGAGGCATGCTTGCACTATGCCTGGCCAGGCAATCTCCGAGAACTGCAGAACTTTGTGAAGAGATATTTGGTGATCGCTGACGAAGGTATGGCAATCAGTGAGTTGCAGGCTAACTACCGTCGCAAGGTCGTTTCGGTCCATACCGTCCCCGAGTCGGCCCCTCCCCCGCTTGCCGCGGATTCAGTTCTTAGCCCAGAAGAGCGCGCCCGCGACCTGAAGTTCATGGTTCGCAACCTCAAGGACGAAACCGAGATCCAGGCCATTACCAAAGCACTGGCGGAAACCAATTGGAATCGAAAGAGAGCAGCGGGATTGCTTCATATCAGCTACCGCGGCCTGCTCTATAAAATTCGCCAGCACGGCATCACCCGAACCAACGGGAAGGTGGTGGCACCCTACTTCCGCGATCACGGAATCGTACCGTGAACCCGGGAAGCATTCATAAAGTGAAGGTCCTTCAGGGCTAAAGCCTGCACTCTTGTTGACTAGCAGCGGCACGGCCGGAAGTCGTGCGCTTCCTAAACCATTTATAGAGCCGGTTCTAGCTCCGGCATTCCACCAAAGTTCTGCGGCTATAAGCGGGAGACAAAGCAAATGAACCTTCAACGGTATCGAGTTGCTGAAGCTTTAAGAGCATCCAAATCCGATCTTTCGACCGTGTTTTGCACTTGTTTGCTAGTCACGGGGCTCGCGGCACAAACTGTGCCAGCCAAACTGGCAAGCGAATCAAAACTTGTGACAACATCGTCGGCTCAACCCGTTCCTGCCGCCGAGGCAGCTACGAAGCCCCACGACAACACTTTTGTTATCGGTAACGACGACGTGCTCGCCATCAACGTGTGGAAGGAGCCGGATATCTCGCGCTCAATTCCTGTCCGCTCGGATGGGAAGATCTCCCTACCCCTGGCCGGAGAGATCCAAGCCGCAGGACTCACTCCCTTGACTCTGGAAAAAGACATTGCCAGCAAGCTGAAGAGTTACATTTCGGAGCCAGAAGTTACGGTGATGGTCCAGCAAGTCAACAGCCAGAAATTCAACATTCTGGGACAAGTGGCACGGCCGGGATCGTACGTGATCGCCAACTCCCCTACGGTTCTGGACGCTCTCGCGCTGGCCGGCGGCTTCCGTGATTTCGCAAAAAAGAAATCCATCTACGTTCTCCGGCAGGGTGCCAGTGGAGATTCCCGCATATCGTTTAATTACAAGGATGTCAGTCAAGGCAAGAACATGACTCAGAACATCAAGCTTCAGCCCGGCGACACGATCATTGTTCCGTAACCACTTTCTGCAGCAATGAGAATCTTCGATTCAATCTGCCTGGGATTGGTCTTGCTGGCGAGCGTGCTGGCTCGGTCGCAGGAGCCAGAACGCACCGTCCCAGTCCCAGCAGCGACCAGCCCCATCATTGCTGTCTCCATGAATGGTGACGAGGATGCAGACCGGATGCTGACTCCTCCTCCCGTGAGCGGAGGAGCCTACCCGATTTCCTTTACTTCCGAGGAACGCGCCAACTATCTGCGCGGCGGCGTTACCTTCAATACCGCTTACTCCGACAACGTGCTGGGAGCGACCAGCGCCACTCCGGTGAGTGACGTGAGTTATTCAGTGTGGCCTACGATCTCGATCGATGAAACGACGTCGCGACTGCACACTGTCTTGACCTACGCTCCGGGGTTCACCTTCTATCAGCGCACCACTGCCTACAACGAGGCGGATCAGAATTTGTCGCTGAACTTTCAGTACCGGCTGAGTCCGCATGTGACGGTCAGCCTGCGCGATTCGTTCCAAAAGTCGTCGAACGTATTCAACCAGCCCGATCAAGGTTTGGCGGGTGTGGTTTCCGGCTCCACGCAAGAGGCTAACGATTCCGTGATTGCGCCGCTGGCCGACCGGCTCAGCAATAACGGCAACGCTGGAGTCACCTATCAATTCAGCGCGAACGCCATGATCGGGGCGAGTGGAACGTTTACCAATCTGCACTACCCGAACCCAGCCGAAGTCCCTGGACTCTACGATGCAGCCTCGCGAGTTGGATCGGCTTTCTACAGTTACCGCATGTCCAGGCAGCACTACATCGGTGCGACCTATCAATACCAGGAATTGCTCTCTTACCCGGCCGGAGGGGTAAACGAGACGCAGACGCATGCCGTTTTCTTTTTCTACACGTACTATGCGTCGCCCAGATTTTCGTTTTCGCTGTTTGGCGGCCCGCAATACTACAGCGCGGGCCCGCTATACACCGGCGAGACATCGTCGCCGTTTCCGGCTTCACAATCCTGGTCGCCGGCGGGCGGCGCCAGCTTGAACTGGCAGGCGCGACACAGCAGCATGGCGGTCAGCTATTCGCACAGCGTCAGCAGCGGCGGCGGGCTGATTGGGGCCGTTGAGTTGGACAGCGCGAATGCGTTCCTGCGGCAACAAATCACCCGCAACTTCAGCGCGTCCCTGGTTGGAGCATACGCGAACAATGGCGTCCTCGCCCTTTCGGCTCTGGGTGGGCATTCCGTTTTAGGAACCGCTTCGCTGCAGCGCCAGGTCGGCGAGCATCTGAATCTGCAGGCGGGGTATACGCGGCTGCACCAGAACTACAGCTTCCTCTCGGCAAATCCGGACACGAATCGCGAGTGGGTTGGCATCTCCTATCAGTTCTCCAGGCCGCTGGGAAGATAATCCTATGGTCGACGATCTCCAAGGCAGGCAATCTCCGGGAGTTACAGAACTTCGTCAGAAGTATTTGAAATCGCGCTTGTTTTTTGGGCTCGCCTAGGAGTGGCAGAAAAGTGAGTTGCTTCGAGCACAACCTAACCGCCCCAAGAGTAAACGGGTCCTCGTTTACTGCGGACATGGCCAAAGACCTGCCTCCGGAAGAAGTGATTTTTGGCGGGTCAAGGAGCATGCGGATCGTGCGGGAGAAGTTGCAGAAGCTAGCGGATACGAGTGTCCCTGTGTTGATCCACGGAGAGAGTGGGACTGGAAAAGAAGTGGTCGCTAAACTTCTACACCAGTGGTCACCATGGCAAGGGAGCGCATTTGTCAAGATCAGTTGCCCCTCGATTCCGACCACGCTCATTGAGAGCGAATTGTTCGGGTACGAGAAAGGCGCGTTTACGGGCGCTAACGGCACCAAGGCGGGCCGTGTGGCACAAGCGCACGAAGGCACGTTGTTCCTCGACGAGATCGCTGAGCTCGATTTCGCAACGCAATCCAAACTCCTACAGCTCTTGCAAGACGGCGAGTACTATCCCGTCGGCGGAAAGAAAGAAAAACGCGTCGATGTGCGCGTAATCTGCGCTACTAATCGCGACTTGCAGAAGGAAATCGAGTTGGGTACTTTCCGTCGCGACCTCTTCTATCGCATCAACGTGGTCAACGTGAGATTACCCGCTCTCCGCGAACGCATCGGCGACATCCCGGTACTGGCGAACTATCTGCTGAATTACTACAACAAAAGGTTCAACCGGAGCTCACCCCCATTTTCGGCGACGATTTTTCGGGCATTCACGCAGCATTCCTGGGCCGGTAACATTCGAGAACTGGAGAATCTGACGAAACGGTATGTGATTCTTGGTTCGGAAGATGCGATCTGGGCCGAACTTGTCTGCGAAGAAGATCAGAGTTCTGACCAGAGTTGCGACGTTGTATTTGACGGCTCCGTGCCTTTGCGAAAGTTGACGCGCCGGGCCGCGCGAGACTTCGAACACAAGATCATTCTAAAGGCCCTTCAAAATCACAAGTGGAACCGCAAGGAAGCGGCCCGCTCCTTGCGAATTAGCTACCGGGCGTTGCTCTACAAGCTGCGCGAAGCCGCCGACCTGGCAGCGCACCGGACCGCCGAGCAACGCAAGCAGGAGATTGCTAGCGATTGAGCGCGATCGCGACTTCCAGAAACGTCACTGCATAAGATCGGGCATCAACGAGGGAGTCTATGAACAATGCAGCGGTACTGACATGGAAAGATTACTGGCAGATCCTCCGGCGGCGACGGTGGCTGCTGATACTTCCGATCATTCTATGCTGGGCCGCGGTCTGGGTTGTGTGCTGGTTTCTTCCTCGCGTATATCGCTCCGAGGCGTTAATTCTGATCGAGCAGCAAAAGGTTCCGGAGCATTACGTGGTTTCGAATGTCGCCGCCGACCTGCAAGAACGGGTGCAAAGCATGACGCAACAGGTCCTCAGTCGCACCCGGCTGCGGCACATTATCGGTGAACTTAACCTCTACGGCGCAGACCGACAGAGGTCGAGCCCCGACGAACTCGTTGATCGCATGCGAAAGGATATCAAGATCGAGATCGTCGACACACCTAACCGCCCCGAAGTACTTACTGCCTTCCGAATTTCTTACTCGGGTTCTGATCCACATCTCACTCAGCAGGCCACCAACGCGTTGGCTGCATTTTTCGTCGACGAAAGTCTGCGCGATCGAGAAAAGCAATCCGAGGACACCACCGACTTCCTTGAGACTCAATTGCGGGAAGCCCGCAAGCACCTGGAAGAGCAGGAAGCAAAACTACGCGACTTCAAAGGGGAGCATCTCGGGGAACTTCCCACCCAATTGACCAGTAATCTCCAGATCTTGGCGGGGTTGCAGACTCGGCTCCAGGATGCCAACGAGCATCTCGGCAGAGCGGAGCAACAAAAAGTTTATCTCAATTCACAGCTGTCCCAATACCAGGCTTTGAGCAAACAGATCCGCGATGGTGAGAAGGGGACCGCCGCATCTCCGGCTTCTCTCGATGATGAATTGGATCATCTCAAGCGGCAACTTGCCGATCTCCAGGCCAAGTATACCGACAAGCATCCAGACGTCGCCAAAATGAAAGAAGAGATCGCCAAGACAGAGCAGTTGAAAGCAGACAGCGAGGCCGATCTCGCCAAGCCCAAGGATGCAAAGGATTCCAATGATGTCGCTGAGTTTCGGGGTGCTGATCCTAGGACGGTATCGCCGATGCTTGAGATTCGCAGCCAGATCAAGGCCAATGAGGTAGAACTTCAGGACCGCACGCGCCAGATCAAGCAACTGGAACAGTACGTGGACCAATACAAAGGCAGGCTCAATCAAACCCCGGTACGCGAGCAACAACTTGCCGACATCAACCGGGACTATGACCAATCGCGGGCCAACTACGAATCGCTGCTGGCAAAGAGCAACCAGTCAGCGTTATCCACCAATCTTGAAAAGCGGCAGCAGGGCGAGCAATTTCGCATCATTGATCCACCCAACTTGCCAACGAGGCCTTACTGGCCGAACCGTTTGCAACTGAGTCTTTTTGGCCTGGCGGCAGGAATTGTGCTTGGCATCGCGAGCGCGGCGATTGCCGAATCCGCCGACGACCGGATTCACCAGGAAAGGGATCTCAGCGATGTTTCCCGGCTGCCAGTGCTTGGTATTGTTCCACCTCTGCTCACGCCTTTGGAGCAACATGGGCGCAAGTGGAGGGCTGGGGCCGAAGTGGCGGCTGGCATCGTCATAGCAATGATTCTTATCGGCGGTACCGTATTTGCCTTCTACCAAGGTTGAGGGGCGACCTGTGCATAACGGATTCTACAGACTCGAGAAAGACGCCTTCGAAATCAGTCCCGATCCCTCCTTTTTCTATCCCACTCTCCAGCACAACCAGGCTTTCACCCGCCTGTACTCAGGAGTGGAGCGGCACAAAGGTTTCGCGGTACTCTCCGGACAAGCCGGCACGGGAAAAACCTTGCTGGTGCGTTGGCTGGCCCTGGTGCTCAACGCCATGGGTGTCGGCGTCGCGTATGTCGTCAACCCTCAGCTTTCCGCCACCGATTTCTTGGACTACATCTTCACCGATTTGCGCCTCTCTGCTCCCTCCGGCGGTAAGAGTGCCAGGTTGTTCGCTCTGAACGATTACCTCATTGGCCAGTATGAACGCGGCAGCACCACCGTGCTCATCGTGGACGAAGCTCACTTGCTCAGCCGAGAACTGATCGAAGAGATCCGGTTGCTTACCAATCTGGAAACTCCCCAGCAAAAACTCCTGCAGATCATTTTGTCGGGCCAGCCTGAACTCGATCGGATCATCGATTCGCCCGACATGCCGCAATTGAAGCAGCGCATTGCGGTTCGCTGTTACCTGCGGCGCCTGCAAGGAGCGGAGGTTGAAGCCTACATTCTCCGCCGGCTTGAACTTGCCTCGGCGAACTCGCACGCGCCCACCATCTTCTCCAAATCGGCCATGACCGCCATTGAAAGATATTCGCAAGGCATTCCCCGCCTAGTGAATACGATTTGTGAAAATGCTTTGGCGCTCGGATATGCCAACCAGCTTGAGACTATCAATGCGAGCATCGTGGAAGAGGTTGCCAGCCAGTTTGGTTTCTGTCATGGCGAGGATACAAGGCTAGATCCTGCAGGAAACTATCATCTGGGCGAAGCCGAACGCGCAGGAGTTTTTCCTTGAGCGGACTGTAGCGCAGCCGCTCTCTGCGGAGCGCAAACCTCCAGCGTGCGTCGTGAACATGCCTTAGGGAAGGAAAACAACTACGAATGAGCCGAATACTGAATGCACCTCGCCAATCGGCGGGAGAGACAGCTTCTAAAGTCCTTCCTCCGACGGACAAGGTGCTTACCCAACCCGCCAGCACGTCCCTCGACGGACTGAGTTCAGTGTCCTCCATTGAGCCTTCGATCGCACAGCAGAGCAGGGTGGAAGCGCTCACCCACCCCAACGAGTTTGCCGCCGAACAGTTTCGCATGCTGGGCGCGCGCCTGCGCCATCTGGCTGAAACGCGTTTGCTGAAGATGCTGCTTGTGACCAGCGCCAGTTTTAGAGAAGGCAAGAGCTTGGTTAGCCTGAACCTGGCGATTACTCTGGCCCAGCGCGCCGGCAAGAAGGTTCTGTTGGTCGAAGCCGATCTTCGCAAGCCCGCGCTGTGCCAAATGTTGGGCCTGCCCCCGCTGTGCGGCCTAAGTGACTGGGTGCAAAGCGACGAACCGCTTACTAACTTCTTGCGCCGGGTGACCGATTTGAATCTGTGGCTTCTGCCGGCAGGTGAGTCATGCGCGGAGCCCCTCTCGATCATAGAATCACTCCGCTTGCACGACTTGCCGACTCAGGCGGGCCGACAGTTTGACTGGATCGTTATCGACTCACCCCCGTTATTGGTGACCGATGCCAGCATCCTGTCCCGCATGGCGGATGGGACCCTAGTGGTCGTGCGCCAGGAATGCACTCAGAAGAAGTCCCTGCAAAAAACTCTGGCTTCGCTGGAAAGAGTCCTGGGTTTTGTGCTCAACGACGCCACCAGCGTGGATCCGCACGGCTATTACCACTACTACACGCCCCCCCAGAACCGAGGGAAACGGCGCCACGCAAAAGCCTCCGTCCGCGAAGCGCCGGCGTCAGCCGGTTCGAACGGCGGGAACGCCATAGCCAGCTGAATCACGATGCGATGAATGCGATTCCAGACAGCTCGTGGCAGTGACACTATGAATTCTCGAATCAGGCTTGTCGTATCAATAGTTGGATTGCTGCTGCTCTGCTCCTGTTCCCACGATCCCAACGTGGCCAAGCAGAAGTATCTGCAGAGTGGTCAGCGCTACTTTGATAAGGGCGAGTATGGGCGGGCCAGCATCCAATTCCGCAAGGCCTTGCAGATTGATCGTCAGTATGCCGAGGCTTATTACCGTCTCGGCCTCACCGACATCAAGCTGCAGCTATGGCCCGATGCCGTCCACTTGCTCGACCAGGCGACCACGCTCGATCCCAACAACGTGCCGGCTCACCTCAGGCTGGGCGAGCTCGAGCTCTCCGCTCGGCAGTGGGAGGATGCCCGGCAACAAGCGGGCGCAGCCCTCAAACTGGATCCCAACAACGTGGACGCGTACGTTCTAAGCGGTCAGGTTGAGTTCCGCTCCAGCCACTTCCCGGAAGCCGTGCGGGCCTTTCAGCAAGCCGAACGTCTTGCCCCCAAGGACAGCCGCGTTCAAGCCGGACTGGGCGAGGTGAATGTGGTTCTTCAGCAATATCCGCAGGCCGAAGCCCACTATCTGCGCGCCATCGAACTCGATCCTAGTTTTGTGCCCACCTATCTGAACCTGGCTGAACTCTACCGCATGGAAAATCAGCCGGACTCGACTGTGCGCGTGCTGCGCCAGGCCATGAGCGCCAATCCCAAGGTAGCGACGGGTTACATGGCTTTGGCCACTTTCTATCTCGGGCGCGGCGAGAAAGCCGGCATTGACTCCGTCTTCCATGAATTCCGCACCGCCAACGGCGATTCCACCGAAGCCCTTCTCTCCATCAGCGATTTCTATCTAAAGACTGACGAGAGCGCCCAAGCCAAGAAGGTGATCGAAGAAATTCTGATCCGTGATCCCAAGAATGACGATGCCCGTAAACTGCTGGTCATGGCCGAACTGAAGTTGAGGAATTGGGACGCGGCGGAAAACGTGAATAGCGAACTGCTGGCCCACTATCCCAAGGATCCGGAATGCCGGTTGGCTTCAGCTCAGTTGCTGCTCGCCCGCGGGAAGACAGCTGATGCCGTCGCCACACTGCAGGCATTAGTCAGCGACGTGCCCGATATGGCCATGGCTCATTTCGTTCTCGCCATGGCATACAGACAAACTGGCAATGCTCCACGGGCCATTGAAAGCCTGAAAGATTCCGTCGCCCACGACGGGGACTTCCTGCCTGGCTATCTGGCTCTTGCCGACTTCTACCTGCAAAAACAGGATGGGAAGACCGCGATCTCCTATGCCGATGAGGCCCTTCGGCGCAATCCTCGATCCGTGGTTGGCCGCATTGACCACGCCAACGCGCAACTGCTTCTCGGAGATCTCGCGCACGCGCTCGAGGAGTTTACTCTTCTGGAGGCAAGTGATCCGAAGAGCCCTATTTTGCAGGAGCGCCACGGCTATATCGCCATGCGGCAAAAGAACTTTGCTCAAGCCGAACAGCGTTTCAATAACGCCCTCGAAAAGCAGGCAGACTTCTTGCCCGCCATGCGCGACCTGGTCGAGTTGTACTCGACTCAGAAACAACCCGAGAAAGCGATTGCGCGCCTGCAGCAACAGCTACAGAAGGCTCCCGCGCAGTCTGACTTTTACGAGTTGCTGGGCAATACTTACATCGCCACCCAACAATGGGGTGCCGCTGAGCAAGCTTTCCGTTCTGCCATCGACCAGAACCAGAATGCGTACCTGGCCCACAGCCAATTGGCTCGCCTCTATGCCCGCGATCAGAAGTTTCCCCAGGCCCTGGCCGAGGCCCAAACCCTAACCCACGGAATGCCCGAAATCTTATCGGGTTACATCATCCTGGGCAGCATTTACGAGCAGAAAGGAGCGGTTGACCAAGCCCGCGCCACTTACGAGCAGGCGATTCAACGGGATCCTAACTTCGCGCCGGCCTTGAACAACTTGGCTTGGATCTATTGCGAACACGGGGGTAACCTCGATCTGGCCCTGAGTTTGGCGCAGCGCGCCAAACAAAACCAACCCGACGATCCAGAAGTTTCGGATACGCTGGCCTGGATCGAATACCGCAAGGGCTTGTACGGTGAGGCCGCGGGGCTGCTGCGCGACGCGCTCCGACAGGTTCCTGACTCCAGCCTGTTTCAGTACCATTTGGGCATGGTATTGCTGAAAACCGGCAAAGAGTCGGAGGCCAAACCCATTTTGGCGCGAGCCTTAAGCTCGAACCTTTCTCCCACGGACGCCGCCGAGGCGCGCAGTGCCCTGCAATAGCTGGGTGCTCATCGCATGTGAAGTAATCTTGCGGTTCGACCGCAAGAACACACGACAGGTTGGCCACTGGTTTTACAAAGGATTTGGATTACTTCGCTTCATCCTATCGAGAAACAAACAGCTTACATTGCAGCCAACAAAGCGGTTTTTTTCGGCAACCCAGTTGCTTAAGTTCATAGGGGAGATTTCTCGATGAGTAGGAATCGCGCATCTTTCAGCGTGTATGGGGTTGTGATCGCTATGAGCTTGGTGATGGCGATTCCCGCGAGGGCAGGAAACATTAGCACGTCTGTGTCCAACACGTCAGGCTTTCGCACAGAAGCTGCCAACCTTACTACCGCTAACATCGCCGGCGGAATTGTTGACAGCATGAGGTCAGTGCAGGGTCAAGGTACGAGTTTCGCTGGAATTTCCAGTTTCAGGGTCACGCCGGGAACCACCCTGACCTTTTACGTTCAGTCGTTTGGCGCGCCTGGCATGGGCCCAATCTCACCCCAAGACGATGCTATTTGGTATTGGCATCATAAGAAAGATCCTCCCGTTTCCGAGCCGGCATCCATGGCGCTGTTCGGCTCCGGTCTGGCAGTCCTTGGTGGTGTGATCCGCAGACGCCGACGCCTCAAGTTGAAGTGAGCCTCTCGAATTAATGAAGAAGTTCAACCATTGGTTCGAGATGCGATCCTATCGTTTCTCTGCTTCCTCAGCTTTTTTCTGCAAGGCGCCAAAGCAGCAGGAATAACACATCGAAAGGGGTCGAGTCGAAGCCGTGTCGTGAGAACAGCGGCTTTTTCATTCCCAGGTTCTGCGCCCGCCACCAAACTGAAAAGTGCAAACCATAGATTCTGAACTGGAAGTCCGAATCCACCCGCAGACCCGGTCTTGGGTTGCCGACTACTGGCCGGTTTCGCTGCTGGCTTTTGTCACCCTGGCACTCTACACGCCGGTTCTCGGTCGACTGGTGCGCCAGTGGTATGACGATCCGAATTATTCGCATGGCTTCTTTGTCCCGGCATTTTCCGGCTACTTGATCTGGAACAAACGGCGGCAAATCGGAGCAATCAAGGCTATTCCGAGCGTATGGGGAGCGATTCTTGTTCTCGGTCCGCTCGCAGTTTTGTATCTCGGCAGCCTCGGATCCGAGCTTTTTCTACAGAGAATCTCGCTGGTCGGCGTGATTGCGGGATTGATCGTATATTTCACTGGATGGCGGCGATTGCGGGCGGTTGCTTTCCCGATGGTCTTCTTATTCTTCATGATTCCTTTGCCGGCGATGATCTACAACCAGATCGTATTTCCTCTGCAACTGCTTGCCTCCCGCTTCGCGACCAGTTGTCTGGAAACGCTGAACCTGTTTCCCGTGCTCCGTGAAGGAAACTTGCTGATCCTGGATGGCTACACTTTGGAAGTTGTGGATGCGTGCAGCGGAATTCGTTCGCTTACGTCCCTGGTTGCCCTGGCTATGGGTTACAGCTATCTGGCCGAACGCCGGCTTGGAATCCGCATTTTTCTGGTGCTTGCCATGGTGCCTGTCGCCATAGTCAGCAATGGGATACGGGTTGTAATCACGGGGCTGCTCGTGAACTACTTTGGCATCAGCGCGGCAGAAGGATTCATACATTCCTTTTCTGGGTGGGCGATCTTTCTGATTTCCGTCATGCTACTGCTGGCCTTGCATAGACTGATCAATACGATTCCACGGCGAACCACAGCTGCAACTCCATGAAAGCTAATCTCAGGTTCTGGGCGATGGTGTTTGCGCTGGCGGGCGCAACGATCGGACTGCATGCGCTCTCACACGGGGAGCCGGTGTTGTTGTCCAGTCCGCTTAGCAACTTCCCGCTGGAACTGGGTTCATGGCATGGCCGCGAACTGCCCCTGGACGCTGAAATCCTGAAAGTTGCCGCGGTGGATGACTACTTGAATCGCGTGTACCAGTCCCCGTCCGTCGGGGCCGTAGGTTTGTACGTGGGTTATTACAAGAGCCAGCAGACCGGAGATGTCATTCATTCTCCCAAGAATTGTTTGCCTGGAAGTGGCTGGCAACCCGTGATGGCGGGACGCTTAAGCATCTCATTGCCCAACGGAACGCTGGCACCGGTCAACTTGTACGTCATCGAAAAGGGTCTGGACCGCGAGTTGGTGCTGTACTGGTATCAGTCGCACGGACGGATCATCGCCAGTGAATACTGGGCAAAGTTCTACATGGTCCGCGATGCCATACGCATGAATCGCACGGATTCCGCACTGGTGCGAATTGTCACGCCTTTTAGGCCAGATCGCCAGGAGGCGCAGGGGCGCGCGATCGCTTTCGCACAGCAAATGCTGACGCCACTCAAAAGTTTCATTCCGAATTAGAGAAACACGAAGAACTTCTGCCTCAGAAAACAGTCATGAGAGCCAAGTCCTCAGTCATCTTGGTGGAGTTCAACGAGCTTTTTCCGCGGCTGATGGATCACTTTATGGCGCAGAGAAAGCTGCACTATCAATCTTCCGCTTCACGATTTGGACCAGTCCCCCTTTCTGCCGCGTGATACCAGCACTAGCTTTGATCTCGATACAGACTGAACGTCCAGCCCATGGAACCGATAGTGAATGATGCTCTCCTTAACGCGGGGGACAGTGCGGATATGCCGTCGTGGGGGGCAAACTCCCCACCTAGGACCTACGAAGAAGATGGTAGCAGTCCAGACCGCCAACCCCAGCCTTTGGCAGGGGCTTACTTCTGGCTGGTTCTGTTCTTCCTGGTGTATTGTGGCCGTCCAGAAGATTGGGTTCCCGGTTTGTCGGTCGTTCCGTTGGCAAAAATCACTGGCGTGCTCGCGCTGCTGTCATTTCTGTTGAGCATCGGGACCGTGCGTTGGCGGTTGCCGCGGGAAATGGTTTATCTCCTTTTGTTGGTCGTGCAACTGTGGATTGCGGTGCCGTTGTCGCCAGTTTGGCGGGGCGGAGCCTTCGAGAAAATGTTGGAGTTCTCGAAGGTGCTGCTGATCATGTTCGTCATGATGGCAGCAGTCACGACCCTCACCCGGCTGCGCCGGCTCATTTTCGTTCAAGCCGCGTGCGTGGCTATGATTGCGGTGGTTACACTCGCCGAGGGGTTCAATCAACCTGGCCGGTTGCAGGGAGCGATCAGAGGGATCTATTCGAATTCTAACGATCTTGCCTTGACGCTGGTTTTGACGTTGCCCTTCTGTCTAGCCTTTCTGCTGCGCACGCGTGGGTTGCTGCGCAAAGTCGTTTGGGCGTTAGCCGGATTCGTGATGATTTACGTCACGATGCTGACGGAATCCAGGGCTGGTCTTCTTGCCCTCATCGCGAGCGGAAGTCTGTGTCTTTGGGACTTCGGAATTAAAAGGAAACGGGCACTCCTCGTAGTTCTCTTCGGAGGAGTCGGACTCGCAATCTTGTTCCTCGCTGGGGGGTCAATCCGGGACCGTTTCACCGCGATGTTTGAGGACCAACTGAGCGGGGATCGACGGTCCGCTCGCACCTCGGCTGAGCAGCGCGAGGATCTCCTGAAAAAAAGCCTCGCCGTCATAGCGGAACACCCCCTGTTTGGTATTGGGCCCGGCAACTTTAGCTCGATTTCAGGCAATTGGCACGATCAGCACAATTCCTACACGCAAGTGGGTTCCGAAGGCGGTTTGCCCGGTCTCCTTCTCTATCTGCTGATCCTGTGGCGCGCTTTTGCCAATCTCCGCGAAACCAGAGGACTCGCATCCCTGAAATCTGAGGAGATTTTGTTCGCCGCCGCGCTGCGGGCAAGCTTGGCCGGCTTCCTTATTGGGTCGTTCTTTGCCAGCGTGGCTTACGACTTTTTTCCATACTTTCTAGTCGGGTATAGCACTGCTTTGGCAGCGATCGTCAGGATGCAGAAATCCCATCAGATTGAAAGCCCAAACCCGGCTCCCATAAGAACCTATGTTGAGAACACAACAACTTGGACTTCACCCTGACGTACGGGCGATTCTGCGTTGCCCTCGCTGTCGAGCCAAATTGGACGATCAGCCGGACGCACTTCGCTGTGACGCTTGCGCCTTAACCTTTCCGATCGTCAACGGCGTCTTTCGCTTCGTTGAAACCCAGAAATACGTGGGCAGCTTTGGCTTTCAATGGGGCACGTATGCACGGACTCAGCTCGATCGCGAAGGCAGTTGCGAGTCCGAAACCGATTTCCAAAACCGAACAGACTTCGAGCCCCAGGATCTCAGTGGAAAGCTCGTTCTGGACGTTGGCTGCGGAATGGGCCGGTTTGCCGACATCGCCAGCCGTTGGGGCGCGCGGGTAGTGGGAGTCGACCTCAGCACGGCAACCGACTCGGCCGCCCGAAACCTGGCAGATCGTGAATCAGTAACGATTTTCCAGGCCGACCTATTCGCGCTGCCTTTTGATCTCGCGAGCTTTGACTACATCTACAGCCTCGGGGTCCTTCATCACACTCCAAACTGTGAGCAGGCGTTTAAACAGTTGCCGAAATTTCTCAAGCCAGGCGGAACCGTGGCCCTCTGGCTGTACAGCGGATACAACAAATGGTACCGGATGAGTGATTTCTATCGCCAGACAACCCGCCGGATGCCCGAGCGCTGGCTCCACGCGCTCTGTCATATAGCGGTGCCTCTTTATTACGTGCACCGCGGGCTCCGCCGTGTGCCATACATAGGCCGGATTGTGAGCGGCTTGCTCTACCAACTGCTGCCCGTCTCCCTACACTCCAATGCGGAAGTGCGAGTTCTCGATACTTTTGACTGGTATTCTCCGCGCTATCAATCCAAACATACCTACGAGGAAGTCTTTCGTTGGTTCGAGAGTTGCGGCTTGGAATCGCTGCGCGTCTTGCACGAACCTATCTCGGTTCGCGGCCGCAGACCGGTAGAATGCGTGCTCCTTAGTCCCAATCAACTCCCACGTGTGGAATCGCGGGCATCGTAGAGACGCAAAGCGGGACGGAGGTGGATCTGGAGAGTCACCGTCGGATGTGCCGTACCCTGGTTCATCGAGGTCCCGACGATGAAGGAGTCTATGTCAAACGCGGCGTGAGACTGGGGATGCGGCGGCAGCCGCCCAGGAGGGCCAATGGCAAGCAGCTACAAAACCGGCCGGGGACACTCCCCTGGACTAACCGCCTCACCGCTTCGAGTGGTGATCGTCGGGGCGGCGCCGCGACGGATTGGCGGCCAAGGATGCAGGCCGAAATCCTGGTTCGCCACCGGCAGGAAGACCGGGGGGGGCCGGTGGGAAGTGGTCCGAGCACAATGGCTGGACGTCTACGGCTCCTTGCGGCCATCCGCAACCTTTCCGGTTTCCTGTGCCAACGCAGCCGATTAGTCACGAAAGGACGCCAAGACCAATACCATGCCGGGCAGAAAAAACTCGCCGGTGTTTGTGATTGGGTGCCACCGCTCGGGAACCAATTTGCTGTATGACACCCTGCTGTCCGCCGGAGGGTTCGCAGTTTACCGCGCTTCCTCCACCGTTTACAGCACGTTGATTCCTCGCTTTGGCGACCTGGCCATCCCCAAGAACCGCGAGAGACTGATGCAAGTCTGGCTGCAGAGCAAGTCGTTCCGGCGTTCCGGCCTCCGGCCAGAGTTCGTTCGGTCCAGTATCCTAAAGGGCTGCAGAAGCGGCGGGGATTTCCTTCGCATTATCATGGAAGAGGTTGCGCGCCATCAAGACGTCGAACGATGGGCCGTATACGATCCTGACAACGCCTTGTACATCCGGGAAATCAAGCGTGATTTTCCGGATGCATTGCTTCTCCACATCATCCGTGACGGAAGAGACATCTCACTATCGTTGACCAAAATGGGTGGACTCAGTCCTTTCTGGTGGGATCGGAAGAAAAATTTGTTCGCGACTGCCTTGTACTGGCAGTGGGTGGTCCGTAAGGCAAGGCAAGATGGCCGTTTGTTCTTATCCGACTATTGTGAGGTGCATTACGAAGATCTGGTGACTCAGCCGCAGAGTACGCTGAGCATGATCGCGGAATTCCTCGATCACGATCTCGACTATGACCGCATCCAGCGCGCCGGCATCGGCAGCGTTTGCGAACCAAATTCCACCTTCCCTGAAGAAATTGAAGCGCCCGCCTTCAACCCCATCAACCGCTGGATGGAAAGGCTCTCCCAACAAGACATTTCGCAACTCGAAGGGCTGATCGGCGAATGTTTGCAGGAGTTCGGTTATTGTTTGCTCAACTCGCATGACGGTTTTCAGAGGCACTTGCGACTGAGACTGATGGACGTGCTTTACCCATCCTATTTTGACACCAAGCTGTGGCTGAAATCCCACACCCCGTTGGGCCGTCTTGCCAGCTTGGATGCCATGGACCTAGCGGAGGCGACTCGTTGAATACCAATGTCTTACTGGAACACTCCTCTCGCGCTGAGCCGCATGCACGTGCGGAAGAGAAGTCGATAAACAGCCTCTATGTTTCGGGCGGACGCCAGAAAAAGAGGCTCCTCAAGGAAGACGAGGAGTGGACCCTTTACGACAAGGCTATCGTTCTCCAGGTGGACGTCAATACTGGAGACGCGCAGGTCTGCGTAGAGCACGCCACTCCTGCCGAAGCTCGCCCCTACGCTGAATCCTCAGTACTATTCAAGGCCGGCACGGTGCAAGGCAACCGGCTCTATACTTGCACTTCGACCGAGGTGCTGACATACGACCTGCCCTCGTTCCGGCTTTTGAATTATCTATCGCTGCCCTGCTTCAATGATCTGCACCATGTCCGCCCCACCCCTGACGGAAATATCCTGATCGCGAATACTGGCCTGGACATGGTCGTCGAGTGCGGCCCGCAAGGACACATTCTGCGGGAATGGAGCGTCGTTGGCAGTGATCCCTGGGCGCGTTTTTCCCGGGCCGTCGATTACCGCAAGGTAGACACTACCAAGCCTCACCGCGCCCACCCCAATTTTGTGTTCTTACTCGGCGACGATATTTGGGTCACTCGTGCCGAGCAAAAGGACGCGGTGTGCTTGACTCGCCACCAGCAGCCCATCTCCCTTGCAGATGAGGTGGTGCACGACGGGCATCCCTACCGGGGCATGATTTACTTTACCGCGGTAGACGGGAGGCTGATCCTGGTCGACCAGGAGTCCCTGCAAGTCGCCGATGTCATTGACTTGAAGAGTCTCGATGGTGGCAACGACACCCTTCTGGGATGGTGCCGCGGCCTTTGGGTGGTGGATGAACGGCACGTCTGGGTGGGTTTTACGCGTGTCCGCAAGACCAGCTTTATGGAGAAGGTCAATTGGGTCAAGCGCGTGCGTGACGTGCAAACTCCCGCTCATATTGCCCTCTACGACATCGTCAAGAAAAAACGTCTCAAGGAGATCAACGTTGAAAAGTACGGGATGAATGTTGTGTTTAATATGTTCCCGGCTCTCGCGACGCCGAATAAGAAAATCTCCCGAAAGCCGTGATAGACAGTGGTTTCCGATCTCCTCTAATTTTTTCCCTGCAGGCCGACTCCAGCAAATGAAAGCCCGGCTGTTAGATCTCGCGAACGTGGATTGGGGGGCGCTCGATGCCTATCCCGACCGGACCGTCTTCCAGACCCGGGAATGGCTGCATTTCATCGCGGAGACGCAGGAAGCCGTCCCTGTAATCGCCGAATTGCGCGAGGGGCGAGAGGTTGCGGGATATTTCAGCGGCCTGACCTTCCACCGCTTCGGGATCAGGATGCTGGGCAGTTCCTTCCCCGGCTGGACCACGCCCTATATTGGTTTCAACCTGCTTTCCGGAGCCTCATGCCGGGCCGCTTTAGCGGCAGTCCAGGAGCTCGCCTTTGGCGATCTGAAGTGCCTGCACTTGGAAGTATCTGATCGCCATCTTTCCCTCGAGGATGGCGAGTCCCTGGGATTTGAACATGGGTTTTTCCGCTCGTATGAGACCGACCTGGGGGAGCCGGAAGAACGAATCCTCAATGCCATGACCGGGGAGGGACGGCGCTGCGTTCGCCGGGCAGCCAAGAATGGCGTCGTAGTCGAAGAGGCGCACGATGTCGGCTTCGCCGACGACTACTACCATCAACTGCAAGACGTATTCCGCCGGCAAAAGCTGGTTCCGACCTACGGAGTGGAGCGCGTGCGCGCGCTGATCAAGCACCTGCTTCCCACCGGAAACCTGCTCTTGCTGCGCGCCCGCGGACCGGACAATCGGTGCCTCGCCTGTGCAATCTATCCCGGCATGAACAAGCTGGCGGATTTTTGGGGAGGGTCCAGCTACGCGGACACACATGCCTTGCGTCCCAATGAAGCGCTGCATTGGTATGCGCTCTGCTACTGGAAGCGGAGTGGCGCGGAGGTCTTTGATTGGGGCGGCGGCGGCATTTACAAAGAAAGATTCGGCCCGCGGCCGATCGCGATCCCCTGGTTTTACAAATCGAAATTCAAACTGCTGGGCGCGTTGCGCAGCCAGGCACAGCAGTTCGCGGCTGCCCGGCAGCGCCTGATCGGCCGCCTGTGCCACGCTCCTGAGCCGGAGGTACACGCATGATGGGTATCGCTTGGCCGGAAAACAAGGCCTTCGCCTTTTCTATTTTCGACGATACCGACTCCCAAACTTTGCAGAGTGGAAAACCGGTTTACTCCCTACTGGCCGAATACGGGTTCCGCACCACCAAATCGGTCTGGCCGATTCTGGGACGTGAAACGTCCCCTGATCATGGGATGACCTGCCAGAGCCCAGACTATCTGGCCTGGGCGCAGGGGCTCCAATCGCAGGGTTTTGAGATCGGCTATCACATGGCCACCTCCCACACCTCGGAGCGGTCCGACACGCTTCGTGCTCTCGACCAGTTCGCCCAATACTTTGGCCACGATCCGGTTACGATGGCTAACCACTACTTCTGTGAGGAAAACATTTACTTCGGTGACCGCCGGGTGTCGGGAGCCAATCGGCTGATTTACAACCTGCTGACCGGATTCCGGAACCGTGGACGCTCCCGTGGCCACATGGTCAATGACCCGCTGTTCTGGGGAGACCTTTGCCGGAGCCGTCTCAAGTACGTCAGAAACTTCACGTTTGCGGAAATCAACACATTAAAGGCCTGCCCGTTCATGCCCTACCATGACCCAGAGCGGCCTTATGTGAATCTGTGGTTCGCTTCTTCGGAAGGCAAGGAAGTCCGCGCTTTTAATCAGCGGCTGAGTGAGGCGCAGCAGGACCAACTGGAGAGCGAAGGCGGCGCCTGCATCATGTATACCCACTTCGGCCTGGGATTTTGTGATGACGGCCTGGTGGATGCGCGCTTTCAATCTCTGATGCAGCGCTTGAGCCGCCGCAATGGCTGGTTTGTGCCCGTTTCCACGCTACTGGACTACATTCTTTCCGTCCGGGGACCGTCGGTCATCAGTCCCGAAAATCGCAGAAAGCTGGAACGGAAGTGGTTGCTGCACAAAGTGAGGCATCGCACTACATGAAGTTCGGCGCCGCACATTTTCCGCTTCCGTTTGCAAACCGGCGATCCGTTATGTCGAGCCCGATAACTCTATCAGCTGCGAAAATGACTCCCCCGGCTTCTAGCGGGAAGCGCCCTGACATGTCGCGGGCTGGGTGGTGGATTCTCCTGGCGGGCATTGGGCTGAGAGTAGTTTTCTTTCTTGTGTCAGCCAATGCGGGCGGTGACGCGCTGGAGCGCGCCGCGTTGGCTGCGCGATGGGTCCGGCATCCTGTATTCGGAGCGGTGCTGAATGACGCATGGCTGCCATTGCACGTTTCATTGGAGGGGGGACTGGCCCTGCTTTTGGGAAACGTTGAGCTTGCTTCGCGGCTGCTGAGTCTCTTGGCGGGCGCGGCTTCGGTGTGGCTGGTATGGAAAATAGCGCGGCTGCTCTATGGAGAAACCGCCGCCTATTTGTCGCTCCTGGTTTTTGCTTTCTACAGCTTGCATATCGGATACAGCACTACTTCGTCTTCGGAAGCGCCTTACTTGTTCTGTGTGCTCGCGGGATTGGATTGCTTTTTCAACTTTCAGCAAACCGGCAGGATGAAGTGGCTGGCGCTGAGCGGAATCTGCCTCACGCTCGGCGCGGCGATTCGCTATGAAAGCTGGGTCATCATCTTCGGTGTCGGGCTGGTGTTGTTCGTTTCCGCGCTAGGTAGCCTGCCGGACAGATTCTCACGAATGCGAGATCTCCAATCCCTCTTGATTTTTGGGCTTACAGCGGGCGCATGGCCGGCATTCTGGATGGCATTCTCATGGTTGAAATGGCGGAACCCGTTGTACCAAGTTGAGGCAACTCGTTCGCTCGTCGCGCAGACGGTGAAATCATTCCCACATTCACCCTTCTATCTGCTGGCGTTTACGCCCGGAGTGCTTTTTCTTACCCTATCCCCGCTCGCCTTTGCCGGCGCGTTCTATGGGCTATGGTCAGCAATTCGCCGCCGGCCGGGACATCAGTTCGTAGGGATAGTCGCTGCCTTCGCCCTCGTGCAGCTTTATCAAGTCGTCTCCGGCGGACAGCTGGCCCTCGCGCGTTACTCGATCACTTTAGGAACGCTACTGGCGGTAGCTTCGGGCTATGGGCTCGAGCAGATCGCACGCCGCTTCTCTCTGCAGAGCGGGTGCACATTTTACGCCGTGGTCACGGTTGTGCTGCTTCTCAACCTGGGCACGATTCTGGTGCTGAGCGAGTCGCGATGGCGCTTCAGCGACAAGTTTAGCTCGATCTCCCCGCGTCTGAGATTCTCCCGCCATATCCAGGACGTCGGTACGGAGTTACGACGCCGACTGGCTCCGGGTGATGCGCTGGCAATCGATAACTACAACGTCGAATCGAACGAAGTTGCTGAAGTCGCGGGTTTGCCCTTGCAGACCGGTGACCGCGTATTTGACGCCGCCTTGAGCAGGCAGGACCTGCCATCGGACCTCTGGAACTTCATTGCCCTCAAGCGGCCGAAATATCTGGTCTATTCGGAACATGGAGTCTTGCGACCCATTCTGCCATTGCCGAGCGGGTGCTCAGCGACGCCCGTGATACGTGGGGAGATGGAATTCGCCTGCCTGTTTGCCAATGACATCTACTCGCTGTATGAGATTCATTATCTGACCCGGGGAAGCGCCGCTGCGCGGCTTTGATGAAAACTTCGAGACCATTGAGCAGCCGCTCTGGAGGACGCACGATGTTCGCCTTTTATCTCGGCCTCTCCTTGATCTGTGCTAGCACCTTGATGTACGAGGTCGTGCTGACGCGGATGCTGAGCGTACTCTGCTGGTACTATCTTGCGTTCGTTTCGATTTCGATGGCGATGTTTGGGATGACCGCTGGCGCGTTGGCTGTTCAGTTGCTTCCACGCTGGTTCACGCCCAAGGACATTTCAATCCGGCTCGTACAAGCCTCATTCGCCATGGCCGTATCGATGCCCGTCGCGCTCGTCGTCATGTTGGCCGTGCCGCTCGACGTTTCGCTTGCCGTTGAGACTTTATTCAGCTTTCTACTATTCTCGGCGGTCATCGCAGTACCCTTCTTCTTCTCAGGTGTTGTTGTCTGCCTTTCACTCACCCGCACGTCCTTTCCCGTCGGCCGCGTTTATTCTGCCGACCTCGTAGGAGCGGGAGTAGGATGCATTGCCTCGGTCCTATTACTCAAGCTCATCGATGCTCCCAGCGGCATCTTTGTGATCTCCGCTTTACTTTTCCTTGGAGCTGCTTGCTATGCGACCTATGCCGAGGATCGTCCGCGACTCCGCAAGTCGCACATTTTTGCTATAGCAATGCTGATGCTCGCCGGGCTGAACGCTTCTACGCTTTACGGTATTCAACCTATCTGGTCGAAGGGCGAGATCGATAAGCGCGACAAGCTGCTCACCGAAGTGTGGAACCCAATCTCTAAGATCCGCGCATCGAAGCCGGTGACGCATCAAGCACAAATGTGGGGACCCAGCCCCCTCGCCCCGCAGGTTACCCTCGAGGAAATTGGTCTCGACATTGATAACGATGCCTACACGCCGATAATGCGCTTTGATGGCGACCTCAAGCCATTCGCTTTCCTTCGTTACGACGTGACTTCGCTTGCGGCCGGGTTACGAGCTGGTGGCACGGCCGCAATTATCGGCGTAGGCGGGGGACGCGACGTGATCAACTGCGCGGTCAACCGGTTCCGTCGAATCGAAGGAATTGAGGTCAACAGCGCCATCGTAGATCTCGACACGCGCCGGTTTGACCGCTTCTCAGGCTTCAGCAAGATCCCTAATTTTGAGCTCCACAACGATGAGGGCCGCAGCTATCTCACTCGCAGCAACGAGAAGTTCGACGTGATCCAGGCATCGTTGGTGGATACATGGGCCGCCACATCAGCCGGCGCCCTCACTCTCACCGAGAACACGCTTTACACGGTTGACGCTTGGCAGATTTTCGATCGTCATCTGAGACCCGGTGGGTTGATCACTTTCAGCAGATGGTACTACGGGCCGGAGGCCGCCCAGACATATCGGCTGTTTTCAGTGGCCTGGGCGATGCTGCTCACTGAGGGCGTGCCAAACCCCTCGCGCAATATCGCTCTGGTGGCGTCGAATCGCGTAGCGACAATTCTCGTCAGCAACCAGCCACTGACGGAGGAGGATGTTCAGAAGATTCGGGCCGTCGCGGACCAGATGCAATTCAAGGTGCTGTTCCTTCCCGGCGAGGAGACGCCCGTTCCTGAATTGCAAACTATCGCGTCCGCACACACCCTCGGAGATATGGCGCGTTTGCGCGACGCTACTGAATTTGATTACTCCCCGGTTTTTGATGACTCTCCGTATTTTTTTAACGCGGTAAGGCTCTGGAACGTTCCTCGACTCCTCACCGAAGGCGGGCACGGTGCCAACCTTCGAGCTTTGATGTTTGTCTTCGCTTTCATGCTGGCCGCCGTGATTCTGGTGGCCTCGACCATCGTGTTGCCGCTCAAGCGTTGGGCCACCCGGCAAAGCGGCGCTGCACTTACTGTGGTCGGCGGCATCGCCTACTTCGTCGGCATCGGGATAGGTTTTATGCTGGTGGAAATGGCCATGATGCAGCAACTGTCGATCTTTCTCGGACATCCCATCTATTCGCTGGTCGTGGTTCTGGCCGGTCTCATTCTTTCGAGCGGAGTCGGCAGTTTGGTTTCTGACCGGCTTCGTCTGGCTTCGAGCGCCGCCAGCCGCATGCCAGCTCTAGCGGTGACCTTGATTCTCATTCTCTATTCCGCTGCGGTTGTTCCCGTCATTCATCGTTTCATCGCGGAAGCGCTCTGGCAGCGGGTGCTCCTTTCCCTCGCGCTCGTGGCGCCCTGCGGGTTTCTAATGGGTTTCTGCTTTCCGGTTGGACTTCGCTGGATGACCGTGCTGGAACAGGAGGAAAACCTGCCGTGGATGTGGGCCCTCAACGGCGCTGCCGCCACCCTCGGAAGCTTTGTAGCGATCATACTCTCGATGGAAACCAGCATCGTGACTTGCGGGCTGATCGGCGCGGTCTGTTACGTTCTAGCAGCCTTAGCTCTGCCGTCGCAGCGCGCGGTGGGCCGTGGTGCAGGAGGCCTTGAAGCAGCCGCCTAGCCTCGATCGTTCACGAAGTTCTTCAGTAACCTGCTGTCCCGCTCCGGCGCTTCAGGTCGAACGGAGCGGCTGGGAGAAGCTGGAAGCTAAAGAAACCAGATCGGTTAGAGCCAGTTTGTCCAATTTCCAACCAGCGCCCTCCGGTCGCCTAGGAACCTTCGTGAGCTTCACCAAAGGCGTTTGCAATGCTAGATTCAATCTGCTTGCCAGATGTAACCGGTTGTCAGCTGCCCCTAGTGCCAGAGTATCTCTGTTATGAAATGGATCATAGCTATTGCCGGCTTACTCCTTCTGACCGGGCCCCTGAACGCACAGACTTACGCCGCACGCACCGACCTGAACAACCAGCCGTATCCAACTACGATTCCTTGCCCTGGCTTATCCTGCACGGGTGGTGGAGCATTGAATGGAGCAAACTTTAGTCTGACGCCGACCGACTTCAATACGAAAATCATTCGCGTGACTGATGCTTCCTACTCCGCCTTTGTCGGCAATTCTAAGTCATTTGCGATTGATGCCTCGGCGGAAGTGAATCCCTGGAACACAACCTCCAACCGCTTCTGGGTAGTCACAGGCGGCGGTGGGTATGTAGTTCATATCTGGAACTCCTCCACCATGCAAGCCACGCCCATGTATGGCGGGGTGGAGATGGGAACGCCGACTGTAGCGCCGTGGTGGAGCTTCACTCAGCAGTACATTCTGTATTCCGTCGAATCCAGCACTGGCACGCATAATGCATCTATCTACTCTTACGATTTCAGCAGTACGTCGGTGATGCCTACGCGCCAGCTTGTAGTGGACCTAACAACTTGTGCTCCTGCAATGGCTGGGCTGGGAGTGCCCGCGGCTCCAAATTTCAGCGTCTCCGCCGATGATCAAACGTTTCTTACAACCCTTGGAACGAATACCACGACAGGAAATATCTATGTCGTAGTCTGGAACCGTTCGCTCGGTTGCCGACTCTATGTGACCAATACCGGAGCGATCACCGGAAGCTATGGTGGTTCGCCAACGGGAACGATCAATGTGGATGACCACTATTGGCTGCATAACGCTCATATTTCCATGGATGGAAACTGGGTCCGCGTGGACATTGGACAATGCACCGCCGGAAGTTGTGAATCCCCCCCAGCGGATCAATCAAATGATGTCTACTACTGGCAGATCAACTCCCTGACAGTGAATGTCGTCCGATTTAGTTCGACAGTGGCAGCCGGCGGTCATCAGGCGGCAGGATTCACCCATGCCGTGAACGGTGGGCAGATTAATAATACCGATCCCAACATGGTTGTCGCCTATCGACCTTTCTCCAACGTAAACACGGTGACAGACCTCCCTGTAGGTCTGAACGCTCCCACTTGCGGTGGATGCTCAACTCATTACGCTTGGGTGAACGATAAACCGGGAGATACTACACCGTTTCTGAATACCGCGATCGTACCAGGAACATTTACCCCGACCGCTCCCTGGCAAAGCGAAATCACAGCTTACGCTACGGACACTTCTGGAACGGTCTGGAGGTTCGCCCACAATTTTTGCACCGGCCAATCACAATTCTTTACGGCAGAGTACTGCATCGGCTCGGTTTCACAGGATGGCAATTGGTTTATCTGGTCATCTGACTGGGATGGAATGCTTGGTAACACGGATGGCGTGACTGCAAGCTGCACCATCGGAACCAACTGCCGTGCGGACGTGTTTATAGTACCTCTTTCGACCGGAACGGGAGGGGCTGGACCACCCCCGCCCCCCACCAACTTACAAGTAAAAACAAAGTAGCTTTCTGAATCCTGGTTTCGGCGCAAAACGGTCGGCGCAAACTTGGAGCGAGGGCTCCTCTGCCGGGACATGCCGGACGGCGCGTGATCCCGGCATCAGCTGCTTTCGAACGTGGCCGGCTAAATGAGATAGCTGGAGGCGCATATTTCCGCGCGAGTTCCCGATGTACAGCCTCCTGGTAAATCCCAAAACTCAAGCACTAAAGAATGTAGGGGCCAACTGGTTTGGTCTGGCGACAAACCTGGTAATCGGGTTTGTCTTGTCTCCTTTTATTCTGCACCGGCTGGGAGACGACGCCTTTGGTTTGTGGATCCTCGTTTTTTCGCTGACGGGTTATTACGGACTTTTCGACTTCGGAATCCGTTCGTCGATCGTGCAACATGTAGCCAAGTTCGCCACCACGGGGGAAGAAGATCGACTTCTGCGCTTTGTGAATACGAGTATCTGCACGTATGGCGGCATCGGGCTCTTGCTATTTCTGATCACGATTGGCGGATCGTTCTATGTTGACGTGCTGTTCCGCATCCCGCCCGGATTTCATTCGGCTGCTCAAATTTTGTTCCTGGTGGTTGGGACTACCGTCGCACTCGAGTTTCCCCTGAGCGTGTTTGCTGGCGTACTGGAAGGCTTGCAGAAATTCAACTGGCTCAGCCTTACCCAGGTGGTTTGCAACGTGTTGCGCGCCCTGCTGATTGTTTTCGCGCTGACGCACGGGGGTGGATTGATCACGATCGCGCTCATCACCGGAATTCTCAGCCTCGCCGCCTACGGCGTTTACGTCATCGGGGTTCGCCGGCAGATGCCGGTCCGGCTGGGCTTGAACTACGTCGATAGGGGGTCGTTTCACCAGATGGTGAGTTACAGCTCGATTACTTTCATCGCGATCGTGGCTTCGCAATTGCGCTTATACAGCAATGCCACGGTAATCGGAATCTTCATTTCCTCGGCCGCCATTACCTATTTTTCGATCGGCTCCAAACTGGTGTCCTATTCCGCGAACGTGACGCAAAGCATGTCACAGATTTTCACGCCGATGTCCAGCCAGTTCAACGCTGCGGGGGACGTGGAGCGGCTGCGGATGGTTTTCGTGCAGGGCAATCGCGCGTGCGCGCTCATCGTGTTTCCCATTTGTGCGGCGCTGATCATTCTCGGCAAAACGGTGATTGAGGTATGGGTGGGCGCGAAATATATACCAATCGGCTACACGGTTCTGGTTCTGTTGATCATTTCCGACAGCACTGGGATGGCCCAGTCTGCCTCTCCGAAGATTCTCTACGGCATGGCCCAACATCGCACCATGGCTTTTGTTTGGCTAGTCGAAGGCCTGGTCAACTTGATCCTCAGCATCATCTTGTTGCGCTCCTATGGGGTCATCGGAGTTGCCCTCGGTACCATGATTCCACAGCTCTGCACCAACCTTTTCTTTCTCCCCGGCCACGTGTGTCGTTTATTGCGAATGCGGCTGGGAACGTTCCTCCGCCAGGCTTATCTTGCCCCATTGTTGTTGTGTGTTCCGCTGGTCGGCGTACTTTTGCTTTTGCAGCACTTTGTGCAGGCCCACGCCTTTCTTAGATTGCTTATAGAACTGGCGACGGGGGGGGTGGTGTATGGTATCGGCGTGTTGTGGTTTCTTTTGACTAAGGAACAAATGGGCGTGGAACTCCGCGCAACATGGGTACAGAAGCGACGGCACGCCTTGGGAATTGTGAATGTAGTCTGCGGCCCAAAGGCCTTGCAAAATGAACTTAACGGCAAGTAAGCGTTGGACGAAGACGGTTCTGTTGGGGAGCGGAATGCTACGACTGGCTGCGCGAGCAGCCCAACAGGGGATCGTTATTCTGCTGTATCACTGCGTCTCAGATGCGCCGCAACGTTATTCCGACACTCTCGACATGGGCCATGCAACGGGAGTCTTCCGGCTTCAGATGGAGCTTCTTGCCCAGCGATACGATCCCGTGAGCCTGGACGATGTCCCGTTGTTTCTGACGGGCGAGAAACCGATGCCTCTGAGGCCGGTAGCCGTGACCTTCGACGATGGCTACGCCGACAATCTCGAAGTAGCGATGCCTATTTTGGACTATTTCGGCATCCGGGCGGCGTTTTACTTAACGGCGGGCTGCATCGACAAAGGAGTGCCGCCCTGGATTGCGCGAGTGCGCTACGCTTTTCGCACTACGGATAAGAAATACTGGGCCACACCAGGCGGTCAGGTCTGTTCTCTGCCCAGCAGTGCGGCGCGCGAGACCGCCTTCGCCACTGCGTGCCAGTTCTATGCACAACTCACCGGCAACGCTCAGGAGCAGGCGGTGAGCAAACTCGAGAACGTGCTTGAGACCGGACCCATTCCCCAGGACGATTGCCGGATGCTAACGTGGGAGCAGGTGCGCGCGTTATCCGCAAGAGGGCATGTCGTTGGTTCCCACACTGTGAGTCATCCTAATCTAGCGCAGGTCGGGGAGAAGGAACTTACAATGGAGCTGGTTGAATCGAGGCAGCGACTCCTGCAGGAACTGGGAGCCCCTCCACAGCATTTTGCATATCCAAATCCTGTCCTTTCGCCATATTGGACCGAGCAGACAGTATCTGCGAGCCGGCAGGCGGGATATAAGACGGCGGTGATAGCTACGCCGGGGCTGGTACGCAGGAATGCCAATCCGTTGTGCCTGCCACGAGTTCCTGCCTCGCGGAATTTAGACACCTTCCGCTGGAACCTGGAATGCGCTTTCCTCGGGCGACGCGCTGCGTCGTAGGCAAACTCTTACCCTGACTCCAGTTCTTTGCTTTTTTCAGTGCGCCTTCGAAACCATAGGTTGGTCGCATGTAACACGCGCCATAGAAAGGGATGAAGATGTCCTCGGAGCCACTCCTTGCTTCTTCCTGCATCGTGAGTAAGCCGGAGACATAGGCTGCCGCGACTGAAGGGTCTAGCAAAATGAATATTCAAGTACTGACAGCTGGAAGCTGCCCAACGAGTCTTGGATGCGTCACGGCCGCCTAAGAAATCATACTGTCGGACGCCCGTCGCAATAAGCTCCTCCATGACGTGCGCCCTAAGGACATACCCGACGCTGTCACTCGAATAATCGGGGTCGAAGCCCTCCTGCAGAGAAAACATTGTCTCCCGATAGCGGAAGCCGAACTGGGCGGCCACGACCTTCTCATTCAGCTGCAATATCCAGAACTCGAGCCAGCCCCGCCTCAGTAAGCCCGCCGCCAATCGACCGTAGAAATCGCGACGAACTTGCGCCTTGAAACTACCGGGCTGGTCGTTGATTTCCCAATGGCGCTGATGCATTTCGTAGAATGCCTCGAGAAGCCCAGGCAATTGGCTCTCGGATGCGCACTTGAAAAAGTGCACATTGTAGCGTTTGTGGAGTCGGCCGGTCCGCGTTCTGATTTTGCCCCTTTCCTTACTCGAGAGTTGCTGAAGATAAGTTTGCCAATCCCCCGGTAGTGGGACCACCGAGTGCAGTGCACCGTAGGAAAAGTACGTCCAATTGTGGGCTTTCAGTTGCTCGAGAACACCTCTCGCGCCGGCTGACTCGGAAGGCAGGGTGTTCAATCGGCAAAAGTCCCATCCTTTCGACCGGCGTCCGAGATAGCTAAGAAGATCGGTCGCGAAGCGCTCCTCACAACCAGGGCGTACGGGCAGATCGAGATTGTCTGAGTCGCCACTGCCGTCCCCCATCAGCCGCAGCTCGCGCCACTTGCCCGCCCAGGTGCTGCGGCAAACCAGTTCCAGAGGCGCGAGTGCAGCGAGTTTGTGAGAGGAATCGAAGAAAGCGAGAACTTCCAGTTCCATGTCTGCCCCGAAACTCTGCCACCAAGGGGCCAACCACTCCCAGGCACAAAAAACCGTCGCCTCGGGACACTCCGCCAGGAGATCTTCCCAGGCCGGTCGGAGGAGCTCGAGCTGTGCCAGGGTGTGGAACGCATGTATTCTGAATGAACTTTGGGCCGTCATCTGCTCGGTGTGATCTTCTCCCAGTTTCCCCAGACGTAAGCACGCGCATTATAGCGTACAGCTATCGCTGGATCGGACCGCCGTAGTTTCATTTCGGGGTAGGAGGTACGTGCTTGATCGTGCGCAGACTTCTTGCACATGCTTCGAGATTGCCTGGTTTTCGGAGCCTGTGGGTAAAGTTCCCATTTGGGTCGATAGATACAAGAGTTCGGTATGGCATTTGGAGCCGCCCGCATTATGCGTATGGCGTTTACGCCGCCGCGACCTTGGCGCGGCGACTAGGGCTAACCGGCATCTCCGTAATGGAATTCGGTGTTGCCGGAGGAAACGGACTGTTAGAGCTCGAAAATGTAGCAAAGCTGATCGGCCACGATCTGCAAATTGCCATCTCAGTCTTCGGCTTCGACCTTGGCGAGGGCATGCCAACGCCCGTCGATTATCGCGATCTGCCTCACGTTTGGGACAGAGGCTTTTATAAGATGGAGCCCGAGAGGCTCAAGGCGAAGCTGACCTCCGCGCACCTCGTGCTCGGAGACATCGAGAAGACTCTAGAAGCTGCGCTCGCCGACGGAATTCCCGCGATAGGCTTCATCGCGTTCGATATGGACTACTATAGCTCGACGAAGAGGTCCTTCCGTGTTTTTGAAGCTGGTGGCGAGACTCGCCTCCCGCGAGTGTTTTGTTATTTCGACGACATCATTTGGCCCGAGAGAGCTTGCTACAACGAATACGTCGGAGAATTGTGTGCAATCCGTGAATTTAATGCGGAACACGACAATAAGAAGATCTCCCCTATTCACCTGCTCCGTCACACGCGGCTAAATTCCGATCCCTGGAACGATCAGATTTATGTCTTCCATGACTTCGCGCACCCGCTTTACTGTACAACCGTCACGCCCAGCGGTGAGGCTTATACACAGATGCCACTGTAGTTCTGGAAGGCAGATATACATGAGCTCTCACCAGACAGGATTGAACAAGGATCAGGTGCATGCGGCGGAGGGCCGCCGCGCCACATTCCCTAAGACAACCATCAATCGCGAGAGTACGTCAATCCGGCCGACAGCTATCAACACATCAGATACAGGCGTGCCAATCGCTCAGGCTTGGGACAACGAGACCGATGGGTTTTCGACGAACGGATCGCGCAAGATCTATCTCGCGGATAGAAAGGCGAATTTGAATCGGGTTGACGCTCGATTGTCGAAATAAACGCTGCCGCAATAGAAGTGTTCCTGCGAAGTGATCCTGCTGGGCTGATGAAAGTGCTCTGGCGAACGGCCGCGACAGCATCAGCTCACGGTAAAGTAACGTTCAGAGGTACAGTATGATTCGCCTTTTCAAGGTCTATTATCCGATTCGCACGCTGGTTCTGCTGGTAGGCGAGGCTCTGATCGTCTGGAGCTCGTTCCTGCTGGGGATGGTGCTGCAGAACCGCGAAAACCTCTACAATGCGCTCAACTATGAAGGCGGGTATCTAAAAATCCTGGTAGTCACGCTGATCGTGTTGGTTTTCTCCCATTGGTTTGACCTTTATAATCCCACCAACTTTAGCGAAAAAGCGGAACTCTATTCCCGGTTGGGGCTGGTGCCGGGGATTCTGGCCCTGATGCTGGCGGCATTCGGGTATATGTTCCCCCGCTTACTACCCGGCAACAACTCCACACTCATAGGGTTGGTTATCCTAACCATGGCGCTGTTTAGTTGGCGTGCGGCATATGGATGGTTAGCACAGCAGCCGTATCTCCGGGAAAGAGTATACGTACTCGGTTCAGGGGAGCGCGCGCAGCGATTGGTAAATGGGTTGCGTGCGCGCTTCGAATTGGGGATCGAGGTGGTGGGTTGGAGCGGCAATGTGGAAGGCGCAATGACGCGCGATTCTGTTGCGTCCCACCTCGTGGAATCAATCACCGGTCAGAACGTGCACCGCGTGATCGTAGCCATGTCTGATAGGAGAGGAACACTTCCCACATGGGAATTGCTGCAGCTTCGACTTGATGGCATAAAGGTTGAGGAAGCCGCCTCTTGGCTGGAAAAGATGTCTGGCAGGATTGAGGTCGAGCAACTCTATCCGAGTTGGTTGATTTTCGCCGACGGCTTCCGATTTAGTTGGGGCTTTACGCTACTGCGCAGGCTTTTGTCGATTCTAGCGTCTGCTCTCCTCTTGCTCTTGGTCCTTCCTGTGATTCCCTTCGTGATCCTGGCAATCAAGCTCGACTCGCCGGGCCCGGTGCTTTACCGGCAGAGGCGCGTTGGTCGAAACGGCGTGACATTTTACTGCTACAAGTTCCGTAGCATGCGCCGGGATGCTGAAGCTGATACGGGCCCAACCTGGGCCGATAATGATGATCCGCGAATTACCAGTATCGGAAGAATTCTTCGCATTTTGCGCCTGGATGAAATCCCCCAACTGTGGTGCGTGCTGAAAGGCGACATGGCATTTGTGGGACCACGTCCGGAGCGCCCAGAGTTCGTGGAATGGTTGAGCAAAGAGGTCCCCTACTACCCCGTGCGGCACGCGGTACGCCCGGGCATTACCGGCTGGGCACAAGTGCGTTACAAATACGGCAATACTCTAGAAGACGCCCGAGAAAAGCTGCAATACGACCTCTTTTATATCAAGAACGCTTCCATCGGACTGGACCTGTTAATCATGTTCCAAACCATCAAGATCGTAACCATAGGCCGAGGTGCGCAATGAAGTGGCTATTCTGGAGCGCAACGGCGCTGATTCTGTACACCAATTTCGGCTATCCGGTTTGGCTATGGGTGCGCAGCCTCTGGCGGTCTCGGCCCTTGGCCTCTGCCACTTTCACCCCGTTGATCTCTGTGGTCATGGTGGTTCGAAATGAAGAACGGTTTCTGCAGCGGAAACTACAGAATCTGTTCCAGTTGGACTATCCCTCTGAGCTCTCGCAGATTGTCGTTGTCTCGGATGGGTCCACCGATGGCACAGAGAGGATCCTGCGAGAATACGAGCGAGAGCGTCGATTGACTGTTTTGATGAAGCATCTGTCGCTAGGGAAGGCCTCCGGCCTGAATGACGCGCTGAGCCTCGCGCAAGGCGAGATTGTGGTTTTTACCGACGCTCGGCATCTTCTGGAGCGGAATTCGGTCCGGCTGTTAATGGAAGACTTTGCAGATCCTGCAGTCGGTTGCGTCAGTGGACAACTGATGCT
>JBAUVZ010000171.1:0-5018 GCA_049583505.1 Candidatus Sulfotelmatobacter sp. | reverse complement strand
AGCCAACCGACAACTCCCACCCTGGAAACCGCCTCTTAGCTGAGGTGAGAAGAAAAACTCGGCAGCCGCGATCACCACCGCCGAAAAGACACCCCGATCACGGACTTTTTCAACACCCACAGGCGTTAGCACTCATTGACCCCGGTTCACCTTCCGGAGCGTTAGATCGTGCGGAGTAAAAGCTGGCGCCTCAGGTTCGGCCGTAGTAAGGGAACTCCGCAGCTCCCACTCTATGCACATTCTCTTCTGCGAATTCACACACGCGGTCGAGCGATTCCTGCAGTTCCTGTTGATGGCGCTCAATATCCTCGTCGCTAGCGTCTGGTGGGACCGGGATGAGCTTGCCGAAGCGTATCAGGACGCGGGAGAACGGCTTCGGGATGATGAGGCGGTCCCAGGTGTTGAGGACCCAACCCCGGTCGATCGCCATGTGATACATGCTCAGGGCGACGCCCGAAGATCGCGCGAGGGCGACCGGCCCCGGCTTGACTTTGTAACGCGGGCCACGGGGACCATCCAGGCTGAAGGCGACCGTCCAGCCTTGCTCGAGGGCGCGGCGGAGTCCGAGCAGGGCGCGCACGGCGTTGCGGCTGCTGGAGCCCTTGACGGCGACGAATCCGAATTTGCGGATGATGCGTCCCATATATTCGCCGTCGTAGCTGTTGCTGCTCATTACACGGATCCCGAAGTTCCGGAAGATGTAGGTGGAGGGAATGATGCAGGCGTGCCAGAAAGAAGCGACCAGTGGCCGCTGGTCCAGCGTTTGCTGGGCGCCCTCTTCGCATGAGACGCACAGGCGCAGGGTGGGGCCGATGAGGCGGATGAACCAGTATCCCGCGGCGATGATGATGCTGAGGACAATTCTTTGGCGCAGGGTGAAGCGGTGACGAGCGGGAGTAGCGGTGGGGGCTTCGGGTGTTGTGGCTTCCGTCACGCTACGTATTGTAATGGGAAGGTTGTGGTAGGGTGCGCCTCGCTTCTGTTCAGGTACTCAGGGCTGAAGCCCGCTAATTTTCGATGCTTTTTGACGCAGGCCTGGAAGGTCTGCTCCACCCTCGCCTAGCCTTCCGGCGTTTAGCTTTCCAGCGTTTAGCTTTCCAGGTAGGCTTCGATCCACTTCTTGACTTTCTGGCGGCGCTCGTCGGCGGCATCGAAGCGGACGCCGAAAGACTTGCTCTTGCGCCAGGTCACGACACCACGGACTGTCACGCTAGGCAGAGTGAGCAGGGAGAACGATATTTCTATATTGGTTCCAGAAGGCATATCCTCGGCGCTCTTTAACGACATTCCGCCGGAGCTGATCTCGAGGCTGGAGGCGCTGAGGCGATGTTTATCGGGGCTGAATACGGTGACTTCGGTCATGATCGGGACACGCGCGTAGCGACGGAATTCATGGAGCACGAGCATGTGCGTGGCCCGGACCAGTTTGAGGGTTGCGGGCCGCTCCAGAGGCTCCTGGAACATGGCATTGATCCCGAACTTGGAGTAGCGCATGGCCTCCTGCGCGTTGCCGCCGAGACCGTAAAGCACGAGGCGGCTGTTGGAAGCCGAAGTGCGAGCGGCCTCCATGACCGCTTCAGCGCCGGGACCGAGATTGATCACGCAGGCTTCGAATTTTTCCTGGCGCAGGCGCTCGGCCGGGCTTGAGGAGACCAGCACCGTCTCGATGCCGAACTGGCGGAAACATTCGGTGAGCAGGGCTCGGGAGGATTCTTTGAGGTCGACCAGGGCAGCGCGAGCCGCTGCCTTCTTGGTGGAGGGAGTACGTGCCGGAGCAGTGCCGAAGGCTTTTTCCATGTGGGGGGCCGGTTTCCAGTACTAAAGTTTATTGTGGCTTGGCTGAGAAAAGATGGAAAGACCCTAAGGGGCAGGCCGGGAGGTACAAAAGGGTCATTACCTGGGTTGGACTGGTGGGTAAGAGAGCAAGGAGTGCAACCGCCTGGCTCAGGCGTGGGCCACGGCCGCCCGCAAGGTTTGCGCCGGTGGATCCGCGAACGGTAACTCGATGGTTACACGGGCGCCGTGCGGCTTCACGTTCTCTATTCTGAGATCTCCACCACGTTCCTTGACGATCCCGTAGCAGACGCTCAACCCCAGTCCTGTCCCTTTGCCGACGGGTTTCGTGGTATAGAACGGATCCAGGGCGCGGTTCAGATTGCCAAAGCCGGGACCGGTATCTTCCACTTCGATTACGGCCTGTGAGCCGCTCTGGTAGGCGCGAATGCTGATTTGCTTGCTGCCGGCCATACCTTCCAGGGCATCGCTGGAATTGTTGAACAAGTTCAGCAGGATCTGCTTGATTTCGTCCTCATTGACTGCCAGAACTGGCAAGTCCGGTGCGATGTCGAGTTCGACTCGAACACTGCGCGAGCGGGTGTAGTATTCGCGAAGAGCCAGCACCTCCTGCACCACGGGAGAGAGCTGAACGGCGTGGGTGTCGCGCGTACTTTGCCGCGAAAACCGGAGCAGGTTGTCAGTAATACGTTTCATGCGTCGGGCTTCACTCACCAGCTTCAGAAGGTGATCGCGAGTGTGTGGCGCCGCGACGGCATCGCTGATCAGTTCGCTGTATCCCATGATTACGGTCAGAGGATTGTTGAGCTCGTGCGCGACTCCGGCGAGCAGTTGCCCCAGGGCTGCGAGCTTTTCCGACCAGACCAACTGGGTGTGCAAAGCCTTCAGTTCGACGGCTACGGCAAGGTCGGCCGCGAGCATTTCGATGCGGGACAGTTCGAGCGCGTCGATCGTACGCGGGTCTCGGGGCGCAGCCAATCGGATGCACCCCAGGTATGCGCCTCCCGCTGAGCAAAGCGGAATCAACAGTTCTTCGCGGCTCATTTCTTGGCTGAACCGGTCTTGACCGAACGGGATTGCTTCGTGCTGGGGCAGCCGGTAAGAATTCTTCCCCACGAGCTGGGCGTGGGAACACAGAGTCTTAATGCGGTCGAGCGGCCAATCCTGGGTTTGAGCCTGCAGTCTGTGCAATGCCGCTGATGGGAGTCCACTGGAGCCGGCCACACGTAACCGGCGCTCTGCATCTTCGAGTTGGACCACCGCCACACTGAAGTTCGTGACTTCGGTGATCGCCGAAGCGATGGCCGGGCAAATAGCATCCGGCCGGCCACCACCCAGCAGCCGGGAAGTGAGCGCCGAGAAGCGTTCCAATTGGCGGTTGAGCACGGCCGCCTGGTCTTGCATGCCAGCGATCGATGCCGACTTGTCTTCCACCACGGCCAGAATCATTCCAAAAGCCACGAAAAACTTGGGAGTGTTCCAGAGCTCTCCCGGAATAATCAGATTCGGAGCGAGACGGTCGATCAGCAACCCGATAGGAAACACCGCTCCCCAGCAGAAGAATCCACCGGCGACGGTCAGCACGGCAGGCGACGCCCGCCAGTAGTTCCGGCAAATGAACACGCCCGGCAAGCCGAATCCGATTCCTAGGAGTGCGATCGTCCCTTCATCATAGGAGCCACGAAGAGCAGCGCGAATCGCCCACGCTCCGGCCAGCGAGCACAGGAAGGTGGTGACCGCCAGGTAGAACGACAACTTGCGGCTTACGCCGAAGAAGAAGCACGCGGCTCCGCCGAAGCAGGCCGCCAGGCACAAGACATAAGGCCAGCGCACGTGCACGTCGTAGCAGGTGCAGGCCGCGTACACGATAGAAGGCACACCGAGAACCAGAAGCAGGAGGGTCCGCTTGGCGTAGTCTTCAACCACAGAGGAGACCGAGACAAGAAAACTTACGGCAGCTGCTTGCAGCGACCCGGAATCGACGGCCAACAGGAGGGAGCTGATGGGGCCGTGATCCGGCTCCAGCAATTGCGCCAGGAAATGGGTGAATACCAGCGCCCATCCCACCGTCCAGAGCGTCAGGCGGGCGCTACGTGCCTGGCGCTTGAGGCAGACAAAAATAATGACCAGCACACCCACGGTCAAAAATGTCGGGATTTTCTCGACGACACCCATTCAAGGTTACTTTTGGGGGGAGTAATACGGTTTCAACGGTAACTAACGGTAACCAACCATACGCCTTGGGACAACGCCAGAACGTGCCATCGGAGTGGCACCAAAGTTGGGCAGAACGCAGGGACGTGCAGGGCCGGTAAGGTCCGGTCGTTAGCCCGGAACGGCCAATCGGCTGCCAACGCTGCTGAGAAGTTTCTCCGCCGCCTCTCCGGGATCCTGGGTGGCAAAGTTTTCGTCCAAAACGAGGACTGAGACAGTGGGATCGATTTCTTCCAACGCCTGGCTGGTGGGTTTGCCATGCATGGTTTGCATACGCGCAGAAATCACCACCAGTTTCGCCTTGGTCGCCTTTAAAAGGATGCGGGCGTCGTTGATGCTCAGAGTAGTCAAGGCGTTGTATCCGGCACTGCACAGCACTTCCCGGAGGAACGTGCACACATCGGTGGACTCGAAAACGCAAAGCAGGCGTGGCCTTGCGTCCCCGGCTTTGCCTCGCGAATAGCGCGAGCCGAGGTAGGCGGCGGTGATGGCTTCTTCGACCGAATCGTAGGTTTCAAATTGCGCGAGCAGATTGGTCAACTGCAGCATTTTGCGGACATTAGGCGGCAGTCCGCTGAGTTTGAGGTCTCCTCCCTTCGATCGTGCGGATTGCATCAGGCGTACCAGCGCTCCCAACCCGCTGCTGTCGACGAATTCCACGTGGTCGAACTGCAGCACGACGTCGCCGTGCTTCTCGATGGAGTCTCCGACGTGGGAGTGCAAGGTAAATACTTCGTTCCCCGCCACGATGCGTCCGTGGCATTGAACGATCAAGACATCGCCGACCGGGCGGCTCTCCAGGCGTAGTTGCATCTCGCCTCCGCAGTATTTCGTGGCGAATCTTACGTGGAGGAAACCGGCAAGTCAATCGCGCGAGGGACCGTGTCGCAGCCACATGAGAAGTTCCTCTTGTAGCCAAGTAGAAAGTTCCGCTTTGCTAGGGCATGACGGAACGACGAGAGGGGCTGAGGATGTCAGGCAAGGATCGGGATCGGCTGAAGGTATTGCAT
>JBAUVZ010000170.1:0-6429 GCA_049583505.1 Candidatus Sulfotelmatobacter sp. | reverse complement strand
GCGCGAGGCTGACTCGCCCATCATCAGCAGTTACTACGGCGGCAACATCCGCCACTACCTCGCTGAGGAAGAGCGCAAGAGATGGAGGTAGGCTCATCCTCGTGGTTTCTGATACCTCCGATAGGACCCACCTTGGTCAAGAACCAAGCCTGGCGCGGGGTTTCGTCGGAGTATCAGATTCTACTATCACGTCGTTTTCTCGGTTATTGATAGAAATTGATAGTTCGAAAAAAACGTGCAGGCCTACAAGAAAGAGGGACCGAAGTTCTTGCAGCGCTTATGTGGCCAAGCAGAAGGCCAGGGTCAAAGACTCATGACACTGGAACAGCTGCGCTATCGTGTCGGATTGTCTGCAGTTTGCCCATGATCCACTCGCAGTCGTTAGCAAATCTTCCAACAGGCTGACTTCTCGGTTCAAATTACTTCCCCGAAGCCCGTTTCTGGATGGTTTCCGGGTTGGGCGGACCAAAGAAATGTCCACGTATCCTCTCGATCCCCGCAGCCGTATTAGCAGATGAAAGGAGTTAACAGGAGAAGGATCAGATAGGCACACATATGTTCCTAATTGCAACTTTTCGCGTCAGGCGGGAAACTATGAACACAATAAGGGGATCGAAAGTGATGAAACCGATATTCATCGGCAGGTGGACGCCAAGGGTTTTGTTTTCGCTTCAAGAAAAGCCTTATCGACATGGGGAATTGCGCCGCCGTCTTCAAGGGGTCTCACAGCGGATGCTTACCAGAACTCTGCGCAGCCTCGAATCTTCAGGATTGATCGCCAGAAGCGCGACCAGCTCAAAACCTCTTGCTGTCGAATATTCATTGACCCAGCCCGGGAAGGCAATCATCGCTCCGCTTCGCGGTATGTGTCGCTGGGCCAAGCGATTCCGCATGAAGGTAAGCGCTGGAATGCGCCTTCAAGAAATTTGACTCGGACGTATCCTGGCGTCGCCGGCGGCCGTAATAGCAGCAGTAAGAACAAATTGAACAAACCCGGAGGACAATATGAACATCGAAAACAAAACAATCTTGATCACCGGCGCCAACCGTGGCATCGGCCGGGCGCTCTTAGAAGAAGCACTCAGACGAGGCGTGCGAAGAGTGTATGCGGGAACTCGTGGCCCACTGCGACACTCTGACAGTCGCGTGACTCCCTTAACGCTCGACGTGACCGACGTTGCGCAGATCCAGCGGGCTGTCGGGCAGGTTGACAGTCTCGACGTCCTCATCAACAACGCCGGTATCGCCATGTACGATGATCTGAGTAAGCCCGAGGTGATCGAACAGCATCTGAAGGTCAACTTGTTCGGCCCCCTGAATGTGACTCGCGCGTTCTTGCCGCTGTTGAAACGATCGAAGGGCGCCATCGTCAATAACCTTTCAACGTCGGCGCTTGCGGCCCTGCCGATCATACCCGGTTATTCGATTTCGAAGGCCGCCATGCTCAGCATGACTCAGTCTCTGAGGGCGCTCCTGGCCGGCCAAGGCGTGACCGTTCATGCCATTTTGACCGGGCCTGTCGATACCGATATGACCAGAAGCGTCGATTTCCCGAAGGCCTCGCCCGAGTCCGTCGCGGGGGCCATCTTCGATGGCGTGGAAAAAGGCGAAGAGGAAATTTTCCCTGATCCAATGTCCCAATCCATCGCGGAGGGCTGGCGCAACGGCGTAGTCAAGGCCCTCGAACGCCAGGTCGCGGTTTTTGTCCCGGAGAGCGTGGCTCTCTAACGGAGCCTCGCATGGAAGCAGACCGGGGCCGCAACTTAAGCCCAGAATCTCACGAAGGGAGAAAAGACGATGACGACACAGGAAATGCATAGTAAGGAGAGAAAAATGGCTCCAGCAGCGGTAGCAGTTTCGAACGAAATCGAAGTGCTCCAGCATCAGGCCCGAGTTACGCAGCGTGTTATGCGTTTGAACGTCGAAGGAATTTCTCATGAAGAAAGTTTGATTCAGCCTCAACCGGCGGGCAACTGTTTGAACTGGGTCATTGGTGATCTCGTTTTTGCATACGAGTTGATTTTTCCTTTGCTGGGACAAAAGCCGGTGATGGGAGAAGGACGGCTAAAGCCCTACGCGCGCCATTCGTCTCCGCTCAGGGATTCAGCCGAGGCCGTGCCCTTGCAGGAACTTTTGGCCGCCTTCGACAAAGCGTCGGAGCGCATGGATGCTGGGCTGGCCGATCTGGTGACAAAAAAGCTGGATGAGCCGGCGCCGTACTCGCCGACAAACGATTCGAAGGAAACGGTGCGCTCGCTTTTGGCGAGATATCTCGTTCCATCAGGCTTATCACGCGGGGCAAACGGGACTTCTTCGCCGAGTCGTTGGCAAGCCTGGGGCAATTGCTTAAGCGTGACGAGGCTCTGAGGGGCGGTCGCCCCAATGGCGGCGATGACTGAACCGGCGAGGCCAGATGTACGCGAGGGGCCGGGCATGAGCGCCTTTGCATTCGAGGGAAATGCCGTCTACCACACTTATTCCGACCTATTAGAAGTTCAGAGGAGGGACATATGTGCCCAGCATGCATCGAAAGCACAGTAGTAATGGTGGCCGGGGCCGCATCCACGGGAGGAATTCTGGCGGCGTGCATCGGCAAGTTCAGGAAAGTTTTCAAAGCGAGTGGTCTCAGTCTGTTTCAGGAGAGAAAGGAGAAATGATATGGCAATAAGCAAAGATAGTGACATGACACAACCAAAAGGAAATATCGCGATGAAGACACCGCCAGTGGTGTCGCAGCAGGAGTGGGAGGCTGCACGGCAACAGCTCCTCGCGAAAGAGAAGGCCTTGACCCGCTCCCGTGATGCGCTGGCCGCCGAGCGTCGACGGATGCCGTGGATGCTGGTCGAGAAAAGGTACGAGTTCGAAGGACCGAAGGGAAGAGTTAGCCTGCTCGACCTATTCGAGGGCCGCAGGCAGCTGATTGTGTATCGCGCCTTCTTCGAGCCCGGAGTATTTGGCTGGCCCGACCACGCCTGCCGCGGCTGCTCGCTGGGCGCCGATCAGGTCTCGCACCTGGCCCATCTGAACGCTCGTGACACGACCCTCGCCTGGGCCTCGCGCGCGCCGCAGCCAGACATCGCGCGTGTGAAGGCGCGAATGGGCTGGGAGATGCCGTGGTACACCATGACCGATAGCTTCGACAAGGACTTCGGCGTCGATGAATGGCACGGCCACAACGTGTTCTTCCGTGACGATGACAAGGTGTTCCGCACATACTTCGTCAACAGCCGCGGCGACGAGGCGATGGGGAGCACCTGGAGCTACCTCGACATCACGGCGCTCGGGCGTCAGGAGACCTGGGAGGACTCGCCAGAGGGTTACCCCCAGACCCCGCCGTACAAGTGGTGGAACTGGCACGACAACTACGACGCCGAGCCCACGCCTCACCCGAAGTGGGTCGATATCCTAACCGACCCTCAAGGAGCCGCCATCCGTAGGCGCGAGGAAGAGGCGAAAGCAAGCTGAACCGGCGATTACCTCGTCGCCTGGACCTAGCCGCTGCATACGTAACTGGAGAGAATGATGACAGACGTCATGCGAAAAGAAGTTGGAGCCCCTAAAGCAGTCGATCGAACTACCTTCGATGCGCAGTTGGGCGCATTGCGGGTTCGAGAGAAGGCTCACACGCACGAAGGCGACGCCATCGCAGCCGCTCGCCGACGGCTACCGATGGTAGAGGTGGATCCCGCCATCACACTGATTGGCCCGCGTGGCGCGGTGCAGCTTCTCGACGTTTTCGAGCGACGTCGACAGCTCATCGCGTACTATTTCATGTGGCACACGGGCCACTCCGCGCCGGAAGCAGTGCGAAGGATGCACCTGGGTTACCACGCAGGTCCGCGAGCTGTCTTATCTTCACTCTCGCGACGTCACCTTCGCCGTGTTCTGCCAGGGGCCGTACGACGAGAGCGCGCGCTATCGCGACTTTATGGGCTGGGAGATGCCCTGGTACTCGGCTCTAGGCTCGCTCGACACCTTGTTGATTGGACGCCGAGTAGGCAGGATGCATATCGTGTGCTACCTCCGACAAGGATCCAAGGTCTTCGAGACTTACTGGACCACTGCGCGAGGTGTCGAGGTGATGGATAACAACTATCACCTGCTCGATTTGACGGTCTACGGGCGGCAGGAGAAGTGGGAGGACTCGCCCTCCTGCTGGCCGCAACAGTGCACCTATACGCGGTCCAGCAGCGGCTCTCCGACTTGGGAACCAGTCTGGCCGGGTGGACGTCCCATCGCTCAATGGCCCCGACTTGAAGCCGGACGCTCCGATGATCTGCGCACCGGCAAGCGCTGAGCCCGGTCGCCACAATTGGCCTCAGTGGCCGGCCGATATGGTCAGCAAATTCCAGCTATAGTCGTGCAGTGGAGGTCAATGGAAGCGTAATGAACAACGTGGATAGCCTAGAGTATCTGGGTGGCTCTGGTCGGGTTGAGGCACGCTATCTGGCCTTCCTTGAGACGGTGACCACGCTTCGGCCGAGCCTGCACCGCTACTGTGCACGCATGACGGGTTCGATCATGGACGGCGAAGACGTCGTGCAGGAGGCCTTGATCGAAGCATATCGGAAGCTGGACAAGTACGATGAGAGCCGTCCTCTGAAGCCGTGGCTGTTTCGGGTTGCTCACAATCGCTCGATCGATTTCCTGCGACGAAAGGGAGTGCGGGACGAAGCCGAGGCGGCCGCTGCCATGCCCGAAGCAACCTCACCAGCCGAACCAGCCGCACTAGGGATCGGCAAAGCAGTGGAACACCTCGTCGCATCCCTGCCTCCGAAGGAGCGCGCATGCATTCTTCTGAAGGACGTATTTGATTACTCGCTGGACGAGATTGCGGAACTCGTCGATTCCACCGTTGGTGGCGTTAAGGCAGCGCTCAACCGCGGCCGGACGAAGTTAGCTTCGTCTCCGGCTTCATCGCCTTCAGTTCGAAGTGTGGATCCCGAACTAGCACAAATCATGCAACTTTATGTGGATCGCTTTAATCGACGCGACTGGGATGGAGTGCGCGAATTGATCAGCGCCGACGCCCGGCTCAACGTTCTCGATAGGTTTGCAGGGAAGTTTGCCGATGCTCCCTACTTCTTCAACTACGACCGCTGGCCGTGGCCCTGGAAACTCGCGCTGGGCGAGGTGGATGGGGAACCGGTGCTCATTGTTCTCCAACGCGGAGCTGACACATGGACCTCATACTCGGTCATTCGTATGAGGGTGATCGGCCAAGAAATCGAGCAAATTGTGGACTACATTCACTGCCCATGGATGATCCCGGCAGCCACCTCGATCGCGCTCGTTGGGAGTCGCGAGATGCGCGATTAAACCCTGATGCGCTCCGCCATAGACGGCAAGCCTAATGGCTAGAACAATTATGGGAACCGCGTTCAGGAATTCACCCAGCTCGGCGATGACTTCGAGTGCTTGGCAAGAACCGCGCGAACAACTCCAAACGGCCAAGATGGCGGATGACTTGTAATCGGGAAGTAATTCTCTGAATGGACTGTCAAGGACGCGGGCCCGAAGTCGGCTTCTGGGAAGTCTGCCGCTGACGATCCAGGAGATTCCTCCTGACCGACGGGCAATGCAGAAGTTGGCTGCGTGTTCGGGATTCGTATCGACAAACGTTAGATCCCTATCGGAACTGCCCGAGAGAACGACATGCATTAATCTGCAGGAGTTGGTGGTCGGGCAGTTTCGATAGGGATCTATCGTTTATGAGGACTCAACTCATCTCCTGTCGCTTGCCAAAAGCCGATAGCGCTCTATTACGGTCGTCGCTCTTTCACCACCTGTGCCGTTTCGTCTCTTCTTCGTCAGGTGAGCATCGGCGACGGAGTCCCTTTGCCGAGGCCTCGGATCCGGGTGGTTCACGGAACGGTTCCACAGAAATGCGCTCGTAACGCACTTCCAGCACCGTCAGGTATTCTGTGCCGCCCGGCGCTTGGAGAACTACGCTGTCACCCGCTGCCGACTTCATCAACGCGCGCCCCAGAGGTGACACCCAACTGATGTGGTTGCGGTTGAGGTCGACCTCGTCGGTGCCTACGATGCTCACCACTCGCTCCGCTCCCGCGGCATTGGCATAGCGCACCGTCGCCCCGAAGAATGCCCTCGTCTCCGGCTGCCCCGCTCTCGGAGCTTCCGGGTCCACCACCTCCGCGGCTTCGATTCGCTTCATGAGAAAGCGAATCCGCCCATCGATCTGCCGCAGCCGCCGCTTGCCGTACTGATAGTCGGCATTTTCACTGCGATCGCCGTTGCCGGCAGCCCACGCCACCACCTCCGCCACGGCCGGGCGTTCCCTGGTGAGCAGAAACCGGTGCTCATCTTTGAGGCGCTGCAGCCCGCTCCGCGTTATGTAGTTCTTGCCTCGCGTCGCGGGCTCGTCCCCTTGTGGTTTTCTCGTAAACCCTTTCCGCATCTCGTAGTCCT
>JBAUVZ010000169.1:0-19707 GCA_049583505.1 Candidatus Sulfotelmatobacter sp. | reverse complement strand
GGCATTTACTGTGTTTATAACTGCGTGTACGACGCGTCGGCGAAAAAAGTTGAATTGAAAAGCTCATCTACATCGGTGATGTCGGATGACGTTAACGGACGGATCGCCGATCAGGAAAAACTGTCTGACTGGCAAGAGCATGTGGAGCAAGGCCAAGTTCTTTGCTACAACTTTGGTCCAGTGCCGTCTGCCAATCGTGTTCGCTGTGAGGCAGCAATGATTTTTAAACACAAGCCACCAGAGAATACCGAGTACAAGACAGCATTCCCATTCGATCAAACAACTATGACGCTCACTGGAAAGACAGCTCTGTTGCACACAAACTTCACGGTTCAGCGCGCAGCATAGCACCTGGCAAATCACGATGCGCTCGACCTCGTCGAGCCTGATCCCTTGATGAGCACAGTTGCTTCCGCGCATCACTTTGCCACAATCCGATCCTGCATGCCGGACGCCTGTTGGCGTTGTGTTCAGTACGTGATACTCGCGTTTATCGAGTATCAACTTATGTCATTTGACGAAACATTTCGTCGAATATCTGATCCGCTCCCCAGGCTTGAGCAGCGGTGAATGCCAGACGTCTATTCTGATCGCGTGTCAGGTTAACTGACGGTTTGTACCCCAGATCATGCTCCGCTTCCGACCATGCGTGCTGAAAGAGGGTTTTTATCTGTAATTCGAACAGTTCCACTGATTCGTCCCGGCTCACCGTATCGTCAACCAGGTCTTCGGGCACGAAGAGGATGAAGTGGCGACCTTCGTAGCCGAACTCCTTTTCGGATTCCGGCACGATTCTTTGTGACTCGATGTATTTGAAATATTTCTCTATTTCCAGTCGGACTCGCTCGACATCGCTTGCGTAGAAAGTAACGATGCGTGCTCCCACTTGGTCCTGAATCTGATTCAGCGGATCTTTGTATTTTGGCTTTCCGTCCTCTAGCTTAGCGGCCTTGCCAAGAAATCTATCAACACTCTTCGCCCGCGCGGAAATCCTGTCAATTCGGGCGAGGGACCCGAAAAGATTCTTTAGGTGATCCTCGATGCGGGCCGCAAGAGGTACAAGGACCTTCTCGCGCTTTAAAGTGTAGTTCTCCTTCAGAGATGTCATGGTTTAACTTTCCTGTATCGCTGGTCAATGATGGTGCCCTCCGTGGAAAATCGGACAAAATCATTATTGGCCCCCGCGACAGGTTTTCTGGTAAACACTTCGTCGAATCGGTCCGTCGGTGCGGTAAGCAGAGCGCCGTTGTCCAGTTCAATCGTTCGCATATTGACGAATTTCGTGAACTCATCGGGTACAAAGGTGAATGTTTCATCGAAGGACTTTGTTTTCGGAAAGCGCTCCTTTATTTGTTCCTGCGTTTCAGCGGGTACCTGAAACCGATCCAGCAGGCCCTTCGCGCTCAATCGCGTTTGCGCAGGCATTTTCACCATGAAGTTGTGCATGGCCGCAATGTCCTGCTTCACTCTGGACTCGGTGCTGCGGTTCATCGTTTCGCGCACTGCGATGGCGAAGCGGCGTGTTCCCGCTTCGCCGGGCGTCAGGAAGTCCGAGAGCAGAAACTCCCGAATCCAGTAGTCCGCTATGACGGACTCCCCGCTGTTGACCTGCTTGTCGGCGGCCTGACCCCTCCAAAAGTCCTTTGCGAAGGATTTCCCGGAATACACCGCTGCTTTGTACGACTTGGCGCTCTTCATGAAGATGCGCTCAAGAAACTCTACAGTGAGTCCTTTGCCTTTTTCCTCGGCGAGAACGCCACTGTCCGCGGGAAACCGCGACACCACAATCTTGGTTTCGCGGTCCTCTTCGCCGGCAACCAGGAAGAGCAGGCCAAGACCCGAGCGGTGCGTTGTTACGCTCTGCAGCCGTTTTGCGATCTCCCGCGCGTGATGAATGTCGCGGTTTTTTATGTAGGCGATAAGCTCATCCCGGCAGCTGTTCTCCTGCTTCCCGTTCTCGGAATTGAACGCTATCTTGTGCGGGCAGTCCTTCTCAGCCCCATCAAAGAGCGGTTTCAGCATCTCGAACAATCTTCCACTCCTAGGTACGGTTGCTCCGTTGATGTCATCAGGACTTTCCGCTCCTTTGCCAGGACGTATCAAAAAACTGTGGATTGAGTCAATTTCTATCACTGCTGTGGCCGTTACAGCCTGCTTCCGAGAGGGTATGGGCATCGGCAGAACTCCAGCGTAAGCCCAGTGAGACTTACTGGGCCAGAATCCAAAAAGGGGTATATATAAAGAATACGCCCGTCGGAACTCAGCTGTTGGTTCGCTCTGGGCGAGTTACCTCGAAGATTACTATCCACACGAAGCGCTCGTGCAGTTACATCCTGGGGAATGTTTCCCTCAAATCGCACCTTGAAGATGTCGTGTAGGATGCTGGTCTCGCCCACGAGGGCTCTCAAGCCATTACTCAAATGGAATCCGCCGCTCAATCTCGCTCAGGTTCGCCAGCTCCTTGCGACGGTCGTAGAGCTTCGTCGTTCGCGGATCGGAATGATTGGCCATGTCCTGCGCGGCTTCCAGCGACCCGCCGTTATTGAGAAACACCGTAGAGGATATCGACATGAAGAGGCAGTTAGGCCGCGAACATTATGGCGTGGCTCAGTGCAAAATGCCCGCAGAATGGCTTTCACGTCGAAACCGCCGAAGAGCCCCAATCTTAACTAATGGCATAAAATGCCAAATATTGTGGCGCAAATTGAGTACGGCGACTTTTACAAATTTGTTGTTTCCCTAGGGATCGCGCTAGTGCTTGCCGCGATCTTGGCTCCCTGGCTATTCCTGCGCGAATTGTTTGATTTGATGATTGAAGCATCCCGGTTGAGCCAACTCACTCCTGCCGCTCAACAGATTGTTGTGCTTCGGCAAACCTATTTGCTCCGATTGCTCCCGATAATTCCCTGGTTCTCTTTTTCCTTGCTCATCATGGGCGCTGGCGCGATCAGCATCGGTTTGAAGAAGTGGTACAACCGGCAGACGTTACGCGATACCAGCGAAGATCTCGGAGTGCAGAAGCAGCAACAAGAATTGCGTCACATGACACCCAAGAAGTAAGCGAGAAGGCGGATGCAGACGTTCAAACAGAGGCTGGTTCGGTCGCGGGAGGCCTTGTACACGACCCCAATACGGCGAGTCATCTCAGGGCGATTGAGGGTGTGGTTCACCGGAGGGTTCGAGAATGCTTTGGAGCCTCACATCGGCTTCTGGAGAACCAGAGGCTTGGAACAGCGGAATATGACGCGATCCTTCAGCCATTGCTCTCCACAAGTCCAGATGTGATAGTTGAAATCAAATACATCCGTCGGGGATTTAGGCAAGCATGGTTACGCGAGAGCGCTATGCGCCTGGTGCTTGCAAAAGAACTGTATGACGCACAATTGGGCCGCCATTCCATCCCTTTGCTTCTAGTGATCTTTTCTGCGGAGGACGCTTCTACCAAATCTGAATTTCTTGCGACGCAGGCAAAGACTCAAGCCGATCTCCGACAGCGGGGAGTCACACTGCGGATCGAATACATAGCCGAAGACGCCATACCCACTATGTCTTGCAACGAGCTAGCTCGCCTTATTTTCGGCTGATCAATGGTCGAGCGTTTGGCACAAACAACAAAGTCTCGCCCCGGAGTTGCCTCTAACGCGATAATGTATTTTATCGATTTAGGAGTCAACGCGCTGATTTCCAACGCACAGGAGTGTAAGCTTCAGCGATACAATCTATTCTGCCTTCGCCTGGAATGCGGCCTCGGGCGCGGTGATAACGACGATCTGAGAACCCATTGTCTCGGGTGCCGTCGGATCTTCACAGGACACCAAACCTCCATAGATGTCGAACCGCCAGATGGTTATTCCAGAATGGTCAACAGCTTGGGCGCCCTCGTATGTGAAGGCACCATCGCCCAGATTCCGTCGAACACGATTCCGGGCGTTGAGCTTAAACAAGCACTCGTCGAAAAAACGCTCCCCGAATCGGGTCACACTGTGAGTTTGGACTGCGTAATTCTTCTCCAGATAGACCTGCCAGTGACACCAGATCAATCCCCGCGCAATCATCGCAAAAAGTTCATCCAGCCGGGGGCCGTCCAGTGGGATCGTAAAGGGTATGCTGACATTCGCCACCTGAAGTTTGCGTAAGAACCTTTTGCTGTCCAGCAGCGAGCTCGCGATGCAACTTTGCATTCTTGCGGAGACGTTTTGGCACCATCGACTCAAGGTTTTCGAGTGACGTTGGGTGTTGGCCGCCAAAAGGCAGCACGGTAGTCAAGTAATGCTCCAGCTTTGATTTCCTTTGTTGCACTCATCGCAGATCGGAGCTTGTGGGAGATTGGCCCTCTCAGAGACTAAAAAGAATTCCCTGGCAAAAATATGGTCCCCAGTGACCGCGTCGCGTTCGGCACAGTACGCGCACCTCTTGCCCTTGAACTTCTTGCTCATCTTGCGTCTTCATGCCACTTCAGATTCTTCGGCAACGCAAGTGTTGCTTTGCCCAAACGCTTGACCGTAACGCCCCAGAATTTGCGAGCTTCCGCTTCGCTGCGGCCGTGGTTACTAATGTGGAGCATCAATCCCGGCGCAGCCGCTAGTGGAATCAACCGCATGGGCTGCAAAACCATCGACACGTTGCCCCACCATTTCTCGCATCGCTCTACCGCCGGCAGAAGGCGACTGGCGAGCAGCAGAATGTTCTCGGGCCGTTCGTTCAGAACCGGGTCCGTAAAGATGACATCAATATAGGCGCCTAAACTCACTGCAATATCGCCTTGGTCCGTAACTGGGAAGAACGACTTTTCACAGCCGACACTCTATCGGAGATGCGTCACTATTTAGCGAGTCCAGAAATTGTGCTAACTCTGGCCAGCCCATTGCGTCCGGAATGCATTGCGCTCTGATTGCATCGCCCTTTATTCGCATATAACCGTGATTTTGGTTGCTCTTCGTGATCAATTGGTCCATAGAACAGCAGGCCCCCAGGACTCTGATATCCACACTCCTCGACCTCCCTCACTCCAGACCTGAATTCGGGAGGGAGGCGGGCCTACAAGCCCGCGATGAGGCTACCACAGCGAGAGCAGTTCCTCGAACATGTTAAGAATGATAACGTCCTTTATCATTCACTATCTAGTTGAGAGCCCGGGAAGACGACTGGGTGAGGACTCGGGCAACAGTCGAAATCCCGCCGCGCAATCACATTAGTAAACAGTAGCCGACTTGTCGGTACCGATCTGGCCCGCTTCCCAGAAACCCGTTTCTGACCAGCAATGTCGATCATCGATAACGGACTTGTCGACTACCAACGGGCCGTAAACCCAGCTCATCGAACAACGATTTCTAGGACTTCTCCTCACACTTGGGCGGCACGTGGGGGATCTTCTTGGACAAAGACTACCCTGAACGGATCTGCTTCCGCTTCAATTTGCCGAAAGACCTTATCGCGCCCTTCTGAGTGTGGACCGGAATAATACACCGAAACGATATTGCCTGGACGACTCCCAATTGCATGAATACCTGCGACTCCAAGGTATTTGGATGAGAGTAAGGCCTTCGTACCATGGATTGCCTCGGTCATTCATAGATTTTACAGGAGCGCAATTTCAAGGTGACTCATGACGTCCGCAATGTGATTAGCATATGCGTACTCTCCACTCTGAGGATTCGCGAAATACAGACCCACTGCTGTTTGACTGGCGTTGTCCACTACGAGTGAACCACTGTCGCCCTGGAGCCCGATCGCCGGATAGGACGTAGTTGGTTCAAGTCGCATCTGGTTTTGGAAAAATCCGAGCGCGCTTGGGTCATACGGGTCCATTCCGACCAGGGCATCAATAAGCTCATCTGTAACTGTGCCCTCCGTGTACCCGCTGGTTCGGCCATGTTTCCTTATCCCCATTAGCGCCACAGCTTGCGCTGTACCCGTGATGGTTCCAATGGAACACACTTCAAAGGTGTGCGAGACACCCGCCGCCATCGCACCGATAGCCCCATCGATTAGATTCGGAGTCGTGCCGTCCAGCTGAAGATCTTCCCACCGTTCTAGAGTTGCGAAAGCATCTGCCGAAGTTCCTCCGTCGATCGACCCGGGCTGGTAGAGAGGATCTCCTACATACCCTCGCCCCAAGTTTGCGAAGATGTGGTTGTTACTGAGCACATGAACCACACTCGGATCGTCGCCGGCGCGAGTGGACTGACAAAAATAACCCAGAGTCCCGGCAGTGACATCCGGATGTCCGACACTGATCCCGCCAATCACGGGTCGCTGTCTTTGTTTGCGAAGATCGGAGCAGCTGCCAGTGGCAGCAATGGCACCGCTACCACCCAGCAAAGCGAGGGGAGCTTCAACGATATCTGTCGGGATGCCCGCTAGCTGTGCCGGAAGCAAATCTCGCGGTGCCATAGCGGAGCTGGCAATCTTCTGAACGACAAACAACCGAACGCAATCTGTGTCAGTCACGTGTCCGTCAACCTGCTTCTTACCAATGCCGACAGCATGAACGTTGTGTCCTGCTGCTGCGGCTGCCTCTGCCATTGTGGTAAAGGACCGGAGGCCTTTGCCCCGCACACGCACCGAGGCACCCAGCAATCGAGCACTCAGCACTTTTTTTGCCTGGAGCAAGTCGTTGGAAATAGGCATACGCTCACCTCAAACTGTCGCACTAACCCTCATGGTTGACCCCCCGAATGCATTCAGTACTGAGTTAGGAACAAGACTCTGGGCCGTCACGGGAATTCCGAAACCCCAGAACAGACAGAAGACAAGATCACTTGGTTTTCCGAACCCAGGGTTTCTGGCAATCAAGACTACCCACCCGGCAAGTATTGTGAGGACGCAAATCGCTATCCAAGTGACTTGGCTGAGGCGACGGATATCCAACAGCAAGTAAGAAACCGAAGGAACAGGAACTGGAGATTGGGGTCCAGGTGCCACGGCAGCAGCAACGACGACACCAGATATAGATGTTCGCAAAGTACTCAGAATTGCTGCGACCTGGGGTTGTGCCACAGATGGGAGAGGGCTCTGCACAAATAGGGAATTTAGCCCGGTGATCGCGAGGTCGAAAGCGGGCCGATTGTCGCGCTTCGATTGCGACCAGAGTGACCAAACCACGTTCAGTCCCTGCCCGACAATAACATCGAGCAAGTTCAGCGCATTATCGACTTGTCCCAAAAAGGCAGAAAACTGAACAGCGCGAGGAGAGAATTGAAACGGAAGCGGAAGATCGGGCGTGATATACAGTTGTGCTTGAACATAACTGATCGTCAGTTTGTTGACGGTAAGGTCGTTCAAATAATTATAGATAGCTTCTTCTTGAATTTGGAAGTCGGCATTCAATGCTTTGACTGACGGCATCAATTTGTCAACTCGCTGTCTCTCCAAAGCCACTCCGAGTAAGGCCTGGTCCTGGGTCACACGATTCGCCACATAGGTGCGCAAATACCACGCAGCGATCACACCGAGACAAAGGAGTATTGTCCCCCAGACTCTCGCGCACAAGGAACTAGAGAACGCTTTGATGTCGACCACCTTGCCCACCGGATATTCAGCAGCTGAGATCACCACCTTGCCATCAAATTCTCCGGGATAATTCTTCTGGCCCAGCTTACAAAGAACAAAGCTTCCTCGGGAATGTGGCAGAAGTGATGGCCGTTTGCATTTCGCATCGCACGGCATACTTTCGCAAAGTCTCAGATCTTGCGCATCAATGCCTCGGTCGCCGCTCTTTTCAACGATACTGGACGCTGACGCTTCGAGGTCCGTTGCCGCCGCATCGCTGGAGATTACGTCGATCGCAGCGGCGCTAGGAATTTCTTCCCATCTCCACGGCAGCGCAGGACCCTGCACTTCAAGCTGCGGCGTGCCCGAAACATTCGTCAGGATGTAGCATACGATGTATTGCTGCTTATCAACTTTCACGAGCGCAACGCGCTGAACTGACAGACTCGTCGGGAAATTGTCAACGCTTACCCGAAACCAAAGCAGTACGTCCTCTTTGCCAAGGCGCTTTTGTCCCACATAGGAAAACTCGACTCGGCCTGGAACGCTTGGATCTGAGGTGTCGTTCATCTCAGCACTCACAATCGCTTTATCAGACTTCATCCGCAGTTTAGCTAGCAAATCTTCGCTTGTGGACCCCGACCGCATGCGAATCACTTTGTCTTCGAGAATTGGCGCTGACGCAGGTTGACTCCGGGTCTCACCAATCGTCAGTCCCGACGTGCACTCAGATGAGTCTTGTCCGTGAAGGTCCAACACTAGACCCACAACACTTGCCACAACCATCAAGCCGATGATTGACCTGTTCATGCGCGCGTCCTCTTCTCGCCTTTACGAGCAGCGATGTCGCAGGTCTGCTTATTTGAAAATCGTACTAAAGACCGAAAGGTCGAAACCGAATCCGAAAAAGACGCCCGACTTCAGATTCTGAACTGTCGGGACCGGCGATGACGCTGAAGGAAACTGCGTCACACCCAGAGTGACTCCGTTGGCCAATCGGTTCGCGGTTCCAAGGGCGATCCCCCCATATAAATCTAGACCATTAACGAGTTCGAAATTCGCCCCTCCCATGAATAAGCTCGAAGACATGAATGACGTCCCAAACAGCAGTCCTGGAATCAAGCGTCTTTTCCCAAGATAACCTGGGAAAAAATCGCGGCCCCCCGGATACCAGTTCAACCCGGCCATTGGCTGCAAGGACAAACTTTGATTCTGGCTCTTATAGGGAACGAACACAGTCCCGCTAGGAGTCAGACCGAACGACGGCTGGCGAATCTTGACAGCGGCAAACCCTGCCACAGCGTTAAAGTCCGCCTTGTGATGGACCTCGATTTGCACCTGGGCATCGACGTGTTGAGGCGGAGAACCACCAGCTGGAGGTGTGCCGGACGGCGAAGGGCTTGGCCCCTGGGGTTGCGTGGCACCCGGTTGCGAAGGCTTCGCCATGCCTGATTGCAGCTGATTTGGAGAAGAGGAAGGACCTGCGCCCACCGACGGTGAGGCGTTAGAAAAGCCAAACGGCACGTAGTTGTCTTGAACGCTGATCTGCACTGTGATGTCGCCATTCGTAATCGGCGTTAAGACGCTGGTAACAGCGGTTCTGGAGTAATCGTGAACATCGTTTATGCGTGTAAACACGACACTCGCAGCGGAGTGTAGAAGATCTTGCTGAGCGTTAAGGTTTTCAAACTCAGCATTGAGTCTACCTGGAGGCAAATTAGCGAGCATCTGGGATATATCATCATTTTCGTGCCCAGGACCAAGATAAACCTGAAGACGTGTGTCTACTTTTTGTCGGTTCGAGACATTGTTCGCATCGACAACGGCTAACACTGCTGGGGATGCCGAAGTCGAAAGAGTCGAAAAACTCAAATTCAGCTGAACGATTCCGCTTTGTAGATTGGCGGCAGCGAGTGCTGCGCTCAAGTTGTTAAGATCCGTGACCAGCTTCTGCGTTTGTATGAACAAAGCGTTGAATACCGCCTGGTTTTCGTAGTCTGGACGTTCGAGTGACGCACCAAGCACCGCAGCTTCCTGCTGAAGACGCGGCACGGTGTCGACTGCACACTGCGCCATGTTGGCAGGGTTAGGGCATCCTATAGCCGCTATGCTTCTTTCCAAGGCGCGATAAGTGACGAAGTAGCTAGCGGCTTGTTGGGCGATCTTTTCGACGGCGTCCGGAGAAAGCGGGGCTGGTCCGGGCGCACCCGCCGCAACTGCGGTTGGTGCTGGCGGACCGCCACCCGGCGATTGGCCGCCAGGGGCAGCTGCAGTCGTTGCACCAGTAACGCCACGAATATCGAGGGTATTCTCAGGGATTGCTGTTGAGGTGGGGTTGATAGTTACTGTGGAATTAAACTTGACGCCGCAGACACGAACAAGGATGCGCTCCTTGGAGTACGTTACAGGCGTAAAGAGGGAATAGTTGTAAATTCGCGCGAGGGTGGTCGACCCTCTTTGTTGCGACGCATAATCATACCACCGTATCTCTCCTGATCTTGCGTCGTAGATGACTTCGACGTAGTTTCTTTTCACCTCCGGTCGACGATTGTTTCCCGCAGCAACGGGGATCGGGTCCGGAAGACCACAAAACCTGCCCTGCAGTGCCTCCCGAACAAAACGAGGCTCTTCTTCCTGTGCTTGTGCAGCAGCCGGAGGGAGGTTGGGGACTTCCTGAGCCACACTGTAGGAACAAAGCAGCGGCAAGTAGAAAAATGTGCAATGGACGAGAGGGCGGAGGAGCGAGTCAAGACGTGGCATTCAAGCCACCTCCTTAGAACTTCAGCTTGCCCCCTCAGAAAAGCTGGTAGCGGCACTCTAAGGTATGCTTTCTTGCCCGTCAAGGGAAAAACTTTGCGGACGCCTGAATTATGACGATCCGAGGGTGAAGAGCAGAAAGCAGACTAGCACCAAGCGGAAGTCACCGGGTATATTCTTCGTCGGGCGATCAGTGGAAACTTCTCTGAGAGAGGGGGCCAACGATGTGGGGTGATGTCGTTATCGGAATGCTAAGTGCTCTTGCTCAATTTGTAACGGCTTGGCTCGGCTGGCAAGTCACGATCAAACCACTGGGTTCGCATCAAACTAAAAAGAAGACGTTGTACAAGTTCTTGTTCTTGATTGCTGGGCTTCTACCCGAACTCTGGTCGATCCGCCGGAGCCTCGTATCCGGAGTGCTGTCCGCAGTCTCGATTTCAACCCACCATTTGTCGCCGTTCAATTGCGATAGCGCCAGGGCAAAAACGCCGGTCGTCCAAGCCTCCCGCTCTCTCTTGAATCTGCCATCCGTGCGTGCCCGTAGAATGCCGTACGTTTTCGCTAATCGTCTGCATTCGCTTGATTGCGATGTAAGGGCTCATCCAGAATTCGGAATAATCTGAAGCGGAGATCATCTCGTCCGTACAGAATCGACAGCGCGCGTGCCGATCCAGGACGATTTCCGCTTCGCGGCCCGCAACTAGCACAGCAGAACTTCATGTTCTCTATTCTAGACTTGGCGGTGGATCAAATTCTAATTTCTCACGGCTTCCAGGACCAGCATTTCGTCAGGGCCCCGGGGTAACCGTGATCACGCCGCCGTGACGCGTAGCCAAAACGAGGCGCATATGGCACCTCGGGGCCATTGCTGCTTTAGCGGAGGGTCGTCATACTGCATCGTTCAATCCGAGACAACGCGTCGAGGGCTACATGTCTGCTCCAGACGGATTCAAGCTGGCTGAGGAACTCCGCAATACCTTTCTTAGCTATCTAACCAGTGCCCTGCCGGTGGGCAACCACAAATCACAACGTCAGTTAGGTCAACGGTTTTATGACGAGTGGGCTACGGAACTTTTTGCTGGGCCCCTAGTTGAGGCTCTCCCCGTCTACGAAAGAGTCGGCTCGTTGGACGACTACTTCGGGGACGCCCGTGGCAAAGAAAGTCCAGAGTTTCGCTTCGCAGCAGGCATGAACGTATGTCTAAGCTGGGCGGATGTGGACCATCGGTTTCCGCAATTCAGAAAAGTACGGGACTCTATCTGGCCTCCACATTCGGATGAGGCTGAAGAAGAGGAGGAAGACACTTCAGCAAACAAATTCTGGCGCAGACGCTTGTACGCACATCAATGGGAGTCTTTCGAGAAGATCGCCAGGGAGCAAAGAAACCTTATCGTAGCAACCTCAACTGGTAGCGGTAAGACTGAGTGCTACGTGATTCCACTGCTTTACCATCTCCTGACGGAAACGACAGAGCAGCGGAGAAATACGGGTGTTCGCGCTCTCTTGTTGTATCCAATGAATGCACTGGTGGAAGACCAGATGCATCGCCTCCGCCAGCTGCTCTTCTGGATAAATCTCAGTCGATACGTCAAAGGTAATGGTCGTCCTATAACTTTCGGGAGATACACAGGTGCAACACCGGTCGCTGCAAACGACCGACATCCTGAACGTCAAGTGTCGCCAGAGGCAATGCACGGTTTAGGCGAACTGGTGTATCGAACTGAAATGCAAGCCACCCCTCCAGATATTCTGGTTACAAATTTCACGATGTTGGAGTACATGCTTCTCCGTGATGATGACCAGCAACTTTTCGCCCGTCCCGAACATTTTCGCTTTCTTGTTCTTGATGAGGTGCACACCTACACTGGAACTCAGGGAATGGAGGTGGCACTGTTGTTGCGCCGGCTGCGTGCATTTTTGCAGAGAAGGTCAGGAAGACGGGCATCCTTTCAAGCAATTGGAACTAGCGCGACTCTCCCCTCAGGTGCTGACGCTCGACGGAGCACTGCGGAATTCGCGACAACGCTCTTCGGTGTTAGTTTTGGACAGAGTGACGTAATACGGCCAGAGCACAAGCAGCCAGACGAGCCCCTCAGCTTCACCCAAGCCTACCGCACAGATGTCCTGGAGTGTCTGTCTGGATTCGATGAACTCTTTCCGAAACTTGCGGGGCACATGGGTCTGCATGATGCGACTGACCTTTCTGAGGTACCCGACACTGAATGGAATCTGCTCGCGGAGTTGCTTGGAGCCACGATTGAAAGGCGAGACGATGCGCCGCGTGTAGAACACTTGTGGCAAAGGTTGGGTCAGATTCTCCAGAACTCGCCGGTACTTTGCAAGCTTCGGTTTGTCCTTACCAAACCAGACCCGTCTTGCATCGGGTTGGATGAGGTCTCACATGGGCTATTCGGTTCGGGGGAGCGAGCGAAAAGGGCGACAGCAGTTCTACTGAAGCTGGTGGGAGCCGCACACGTGGATGGTATGCCAATCCTACCTATCAGATTCCACATGTTTGTTCAGGAGCCATCGTCGGCTCAACTGTGTATCCGTCCTTCTTGCACGGACGGGACTGAGTGGTGGTCGCGCGTCACATTGAGCCACCATACAAGGTGCGAGCACTGCAGTAGCTTCATGTATCCGATGCTCTTGTGCAGGCGCTGCGGCTTCGCATACTTAGAAGGATGGCGGCGACGATTCGCTTCCGGGCAACTTGGTCCCGATTTATTGCCCGAACCTGATGATGCCGACGAAGAGGCAAGTTACGAACGCGTTATTTTCCGGCCACTGAAATCTGACATACCTCAAGAAGCAGTGTCCTTTGGCGAGCAACAGACGCTATGTCTTGCGTGTGGTCGCTTCATGGTTTCAAACGAGAATGCTGCTTTCCAGCGCATCGCAAATCATGATTGTGGTTCCGAATCACAAATACAGGTTATTTCATGGCATAAGGAGCTCCACAATGGGGTGCTTGAAGAGTGTGTCTTCTGTGACCAACACTGGATTAAAGGGCAGGACGTCGCAACACCGCCTGCACCTTCCGTCTATGCGACTGCGACTGTTCTTGTTGAAGAACTTGAGCGCGGGATAGAACGGAACGGCGTCGACCCCTTCGAAAGCAAGCTCATCAGCTTTTCCGACAGTCGTCAACAGGCAGCCCAACTTGCTTATCGATTCCAAAAGACAAACCGCGAGTTTACTTTCCGGCAATTGATGTGGCAAGTCATCAGTCAGCAGAGCTCAAACGGTATTCTCACAGCTGACCTGGTTGATGAACTCTACCGTGAAGCGCGAGATGATGAGCGCGTTCGACGGTTGATTGTCGATGACGAAAGATATTTGAACAACCGCGTATACCTTGAGAAATCGGTCAGCACCCTGCTCTTTCGCGAAGCCGTCACTGCATACTTGACCCTTGAAGCACAAGGGATTGTTCGGATTGGGTACGACTCAGTTTTGTTCGAGAACATACATCGAGTGCTTCAATCGGACCCGATTTTGTTCTCCCGCCTGAACGAGTCCGAGCAACAATCATTCCTTCTGTTTCTTCTAGATTGGAACATGCGCTTTAGATACGCGATAGCGCCATCGCCACCGCCAAACGGCGGTCTAGACGTTGACTGGCAATGGCTGGAGAGCCGCTACATTCTCCCCAAGTCATGTGTGAGGGCTAAGGCGGACTCGGCGCGTGGCGAGCTGAGCTTTGTAGTGTCAATGGCTACGGGTCGCAATCGCCTCTTCAACTTTTGTCAGCGGTTGTACAAGCGAGTGAATAGCGACAGATTTCGACCTGAGTTGTCGCTCTCAGATTTACAGCAATCGCTTTTTGCGATGTGGGACAACATCCTGGCCGACTATGTGTCGAGGCAGCCTGGACACGCTAGCAAATCTCTGTGGAACGTTGGGCGAGATGACCCCCAGGCCGCCGTTCTGAAACTCGCGTTCGATGCACTGCGATGGAGTTCCGTCGCTGACGACGCGACTCTATATCGATGCGATGCTTGTGGACGAGTCAGCGGCTATTCCATCGCAGGTGTCTGTCCACTGCGGGATTGCAATGGCTCCCTCCAACGGACGACGGGCCACGAGATAGACCGGGAACAATTCTCGCCAGTCAGGCACTATCGCCAACTTGTCAGGTATCGCAAACTAAGGCCTTTGCGTGTGGAAGAACATACGGCTCAGGTTGCTGCGATAAAACGGCAATCGATTGAACAAGATTTTCGCTGTACCGGACCTGAGAGCGTTGACGTCATATGCGGTTCAACAACGTTTGAATTAGGTATAGACCTCGGAACAATTCACGCTGTCTTTATGTCCAATCTTCCTCCGCGAGTATCAAACTATCGCCAGAGGGCAGGACGAGCAGGTCGGAGATGTGGAATGGTTCCATTCATCCTCAGCTACGTGAGGCAACGTCCGCATGACCAATACTTTTGGAAAAGGCTCAGTCACTTCATTGCTGGGCCGGTCACCGTCCCGCACCTCAAGGTAGGAAGCCTTGAGGTAATCGGAAGGCACATCAACGCCTTGTTCACGCGCGAACTGCTACGGCAAGTCTCTGATTCCAGGAACGAAAGAGTACCTCTCGATGGGCCTCCTGCGGGAGGGTTCGTTGGCCACGTACTTTCAAGGTCTCTAATTCCCGAAATCGAGCAATCGCTGACAAACCCCCACGGCGAATTGCGAGCGGAATTCGAAGCAGCTTTCGGCGACCTCATAGCGGCGGAAAGGCCGGTTGCTGCAGCGGACCGTTTAGGCAAGCGCCTCAGGACTCTTCAGGCAACCTACCTGCCTTTGCGCGAACTGGATGGGGCCATATCTGTTCTGTCTGACTACGGCATCTTGCCTTCGTATGCTTTCCCACTTTATGTGGATGAACTACGCCTTAATCATGCACCAACAGACAGACCACCGCGTTCTGAGCTAAAGCTTCAGCGTGACCGAAGAATCGCCCTCCAGGAGTACATGCCAGGCAAGGTCTTTGTTGCAGGCAAGACAATGATTGTCTCCGATGGAGTTTGGGCGGGATACGAGGAGAGATTCTTCCGAGTATGCACTAACCGTGATTGTCAGAGTATGGATTTTACCGAAAATGCAGCCCACATCTGCCCGGCCTGTCACAGTCAACGAAACACCCTGACAGCACTTATTCCTCGAAGCGGGTTTTTTGGTAGCCAGGCTGACTCGATAAACGAGCAGGACACGGAACTTGTTAGACAAAGAGGAGAGACGTATTTCGACCCTGCCAACGAGCCTCCACCTGTCTACAACCGTTACGGCAACGCAATGAACATAGCAATCATTGGTTCAAGTGTCATGGAACAGGCAGCATCCCGGCCCCGGATGAGACAATTCAATCCACGACCCTATTCGGACTTGACTCTAGAGTTGGTGCCAAGCGCCGAACGAGACCTTGCATTGCCTGCAATTCCGCCAGCGCATTGTCTGAAGCGCGGTTCTGGGGCCCTGGCGAGAAGATTCCATCTGATGCATGAGTTCACCACGGACATCGTTCGCATTCAAGTCCTGCCGAACGAGACCGGTCATCTCTTGGCATCCTCGCCCGTATTGCAGGGGAAACTCACGGAGAACGTCGAGAACATGAGACGACGGTACTATTGGGATTGCTTCCGTCGTTCGCTTGGGGAGGCACTTGTCGCGGCTGCTTCCCAGTTGCTTGATATAGACCAATCGGAAATAGGGATTACATTTCACCCGTCGGTCAACGTAGTTGGTGGAAAGGAACTTATTTTGTACGACACTGCGCCGGGAGGTGCCGGCTACGCAACCCAGGCAGTCCAATACATTCGAGATATTTTTGAGACAGCGGAAACAATCTTGGCCTCGTGCGACTGCGGCGACAGCTGCTATAGCTGTTTGCGAAGCTACAACAACCAGATGTTCCACCAACGCCTTAATCGGCACTACGTTCTAGTCGGACTCCAAGAATTTAACCGCAGGAACTGGAGCACAAATGCAATACCAGTCAATACGACTCCATTTGCATTTTCGTCGTGAGAGCTTGTCGGAGTCCTAATGCGTGCTGTCGGTCATCGACATGTTGAAGAGTCCAATGCAGCCTTGAGGTGTGCTCGCAATCCATGGCCACCATTGTATGCACCTGCGACAAGAGTCAACTCGCTGTTCCCCAATTACGCGGCTTGTTGTCGCGTTCCATTCGCCACATGGCTCGTTTGAAACCGGACTGCGCATGTGCCCGCCGGAGAAAAGCCGTACCATTACCCCCTTTGGTTGCTGACCGGTCCGTTCTCTCCGGTCCCATTTGAACGCGAGATATTGCGAAATACGGGCATGTTTCGCATATTTCTGGCTAAATGAAGGTCGATTTTCTCTACAGTCCAGACTGCGTGGCGGAGAGGGAAGGATTCGAACCCTCGGTACAAGTGTTAGCCCGTACAACGGTTTAGCAATACCCCAATCTGGATATGACGCGAGCCGCCGGAACCGCCCGACCCAAGGTCCAGCACCGTCTCGCCCGGGCTGAGCTTCGCCAAGGCAGTCGGGTTTCCGCACTCTAACGAGGCCAGAAGCGCCTAAAAGCGGATCACCGTTTTCAGTTGGATCATGCGGGGGGAAACATCGCCTCCAAGGCCAGCTCCCAGGATGCTGGTCGGTGGCATCTCCATCGTCCCTATCTCTCCGAACGATGGGTCCGAGCTGTAGTTGTCGGGCGGGCCGAAATTTGGGTGATTGAAAAAATTAAAGAATTGGAAACCAATACCCAGCACCACTCTGTCTCGACCGACAAGGCTCGTTTTCTTCATGACAGTGAAGTCGGTATTGAAATAGTTCGGATAGCGGAAACGGTTGCGTCCTTGCGCGAAGGAAACGGCATGGCCCGAACAAGGTCCCTTTCGACCTGGCACGTTCCCCGCATTGAACGAAGTCTCGCAGCCCGTCTGTACAAACAGTGCGCCTGGGTTCAGGGCCCCATTCGCGAGCACTGGAGGAGGCCAACAAGGATGCGGGAAGGGTGGGATTACGGCTCCCGCTCCGCAGGAATGGGACCCGCCGAGAGGAGCAACTGGCACCGCGTAGATTGTTCCATAGAAATTGTTCTGAGCCAGGTTATCGCTTTCTGCGAGATCGATCGCCGTGTAGGGAAATCCGGTTCGGGCGAAAATCGTTCCCGAGACCTGCCATCCCTTCACCAGATAATCGGGGCCGCGCCCGTGGAGCATGGCCTTTACCGGGAGTTGCCACACGTAGTTTGCATTCAGAGAGTGACGAACATCGTAATCTGCCGGTCCGTAGCTACCTCGCAGATTAAAGGGATCTTGGGGGTAGACAGAACTGCCCGCTGTGAATTCGTCGAGGCCGCCGTTGGAAACTTCATCCAGAGCATGACCGTAGGTGTAGTTCACCTCGAATAAACCATTGCCGAAACCAGTAAATCGTCGCCGAAACGAAACGACCATCCCGTTGTAGTTCGAGATTCCGGGTGTCGTGTATTCAGTGACACCAGCGAACCGAGGGTCGGCGCAGGGCAGAACGGGCGGACTGCTGCAGAGCGCAGTGGGAAATGGACCCCATCCGTAAGCATTGGCTGAGGGATTTTGCACGAACTCATGAATTCCGTGATTGCCGTAGTATCCGAGAGTCACGGAAGTGCTGGTACCAAACGTTTGCTGCACTTCCAGGCTCCACTTCTGATACTGGGGTGAACCGGGATGATTAGTCGCAACGATAATGCTGGGAGGGAAGAAGTAATGATCTGACGCTGTGATCTGAGCAAGGTTTTCGCCGGCTGCAAACCCCTTGACAAAGGCAGCATTTGAGGCGGCGGCTACTTTAAAAAGGCTGTTGGTTTCTTCCGGAGCGAGATTGTAGGGGCCAAATACGTTCACGCGGTTAACGAGTGGTGGATTGACAGAGAAATAGGTTGCGAACCCGCCGACTAGCTCGTAAAACAAACCGAGACCGCCACGTACCACGGTATTATGCGAAACTCCCAGCGGTTGCCAGGCGAAACTGAATCGCGGCGCCCAATCAACAGCATCCTTGTGAAAGAAAGCTTGTTCACGTTTCGAAATCGCCTGATTGTAAGGCTGTGCGGGGTCGTGACTGATCGATTCAAATGGTCCAGATAATTCAGCAAAGCAATCGTGGGCACAGACCGGATTTGATTCATGTTCCGCCCGCAGGGCGAGAGTAAGGGTCAGGTTGGATTTTACCTTCCACTCATCCTGCCCATAGCCCGCAAGAGTGTAGTTAGCGAAGCGCTGTGCCAGCTGCGTGGCAAACGATTGACGCAAGCGTGTGGAATCACTCTGTGGAGATGCTGGGTCCACCCCTCCAGAATAAAATGCGTCGATGGTTTGTGGAAGCATATCTCCGACGGCGTTTTGCGTATAGTCTGAGTTGCTCAAATATGCTCGCAGGAAATCTAGACCGAATCCGAACTTGTGCTTGCCCCGAATCTTCAGGAAATTATCGGCGATCTCGTACTGCGTGAGCCCTCGGCCGAGGGGATAGCCATAGATGTAATCAAATCCTCCCAGCTGCGTGAATGGCCCACCGGCGTTAGACCAATCCAGGGTGGTCGGAAAAGCAGCCAGGGTTTGCGCCGGGTTGACAACGCTCGTCACCCCATCCTGGTAAATACCCGCCAATAGGAACTGGTTCGCGGCGGTTGTTCCAAATGTGTGAGTTTCGTTCAACTGGGCTTGCCACCATGGCCCGCTGTAATAGACGTTGAAGAGTGAGCTTATCGGGTCGACGACATCAGGTTGACGGCCATTGTCGTATTGGAGCTGGAAGAAAGCACGATCGTTGGTCCGGACGTTCCAATCTATACGGCCAGACACAAAGGATTCACTCGTCGGCTGCCCAAGTGTTTCCTGAAAATGGATTGCGCACGGAAGATTCACACCGAGTTGCCCTTGGGCGGTCGGAGGTCCGATAAACACGCCACTCGGGCTTGCGTCGAGACAGCCGAGAGGATCGGCGAAGCTCCCCGGAGTAGCCGCCGCTATTCCAGGGGTTTGGTTATACAGACTGAAGATTTGCTTGTAGAAAGCATCAGAAGCGGACGCAGAGCCAAAGATAGAATCGATATTGGCGATGGTTGCTGCCTCGAACTGTGGGCTCGGGAGAACCACCTGAACAGGAGAAGGCAGCAAGACTCGCAACCCTTCGGTATCAAAAAAGAAAAAAAGCCTATTCTTCTGGATGGGCCCTCCCACCGAAGCCGCCCACTGATTGGCGATATCGAACGGGCGAGGATTGCCTAATGCTTCCGTGATCCAGTCGGTAGCGTTCAACACGCTACCATTCCAAAAGTACTTGGCGTTTCCGTGGAATTCATGCCCTCCGGACTTTGTGACATAGTTCACATACGAGCCCGGGGCATCTCCAAAATGTCCCGAGTAGCCATTACTCACCACAGTGGCTTCCTGAATCTGGTTTTGACCCAGAAGCATACCCGTAGCGCCA
>JBAUVZ010000168.1:0-59721 GCA_049583505.1 Candidatus Sulfotelmatobacter sp. | reverse complement strand
GAAAACGGCTTCCAAGCAAAACCGATTCGCGGGGCGAAGTTGTTGCGGTCCGGCCGTATCAGGCTGGCGGCCAAGGGGCCGTTGTACGGCCCCGGTTGACGCGGCTGAATTGGCGTGACCGCCGCCACGCCCAGCGCCGGATTTAGCACGCCGGGAGAAAGATCGAGGTTCGCAATCAGATTGTTTATCTCGGTAAGCGGCGAAACATATTCGTAGCGCACCCCGAGATTGAGCGTCAGGTTCCCGCGCATCTTCCACTCGTCCTGCGCATACAAATCCCAGAAGTTGCCGCGGAAGTGGTTGCCATGGTTGCTCTCTCCAAACTGCACGGAAGTTTGTTGCGGTAATCCGAGCAAAAAATCCGCGAAGTCGTATCCTGACCCGGCCACGGGCTGGCCAGCACTCATCTCCGATGTGTTGAGACCAGTGAAAACGAACGAGCCGCGCGGGTTGCCGTCGGTTTCCGTATTCACCTGCACCCGTCTGAAATCTCCGCCCCAGCGCCAAGTGTGTTTGCCGTGGTCCCAGATCACATTATCGGAGAACGTGTAAGTCTGGTTTCGTGTGAGCGCCGGCGTGGTGTCCTGAAGGTTGGCGAGGTCTGTGAAGGACAGATTCGGCAATCCCCAGTCAAACGGATTCTGCGACACTCCCGTGATTCCTAGCGTGCCCGTGATGTCGTTGCTGAAAGCGTACAAATTCTGCGTGCGCGTGCGGCTGCGGTTAAAGTCGGCGCGAACAATGTTGGTGAGTTTTCCGATGCTGCGCGTGTAAGACACCGGAATGTCAAAGCTGCGTACCGACGTGGTGCCGCCGACGCTGGGAAACGGATTCGTCAGGTTGGCGCCCGATCCGTGGTAGTGAAAGCCAAACTGCACACTGTTGCGTGGAGCGTTGCGGCCGCCGCCCCGGCGGCCGCGCACCGGCGCTGCGCCAAAGGAGTGGTTTAAGCGCACATTCAAATCATCGCTATCGCTGTTGGCGGAAGTTACGTAGTGGAAGTTTTGAAAATTGCCCGGAAGATTCGGGCACGGAATATATTGCAGCAATCCTGCCACCCCGCTGGATGGCCCGGTGGCGGGACAAGTTTGTGAACTGAATCCCGGAATGATGTTGCCCGCGTAAGGGGTGTTGGTGGTCGGATTGAACAGCTCCACCGGTTGTCCGGCTTCCGGCCCTGAAGTGTAGGTGACCCCGGAAAAGTTTCCCTGCCGCTCCTGCAGGGTTGGCACAGTCGAAAACTGATCGAAAGGATTCTCTGCGCGCCTGCCGTTGTAGTTGATGAAATAAAAAGTCTTGCTTCCGCCATGGTAGATATGCGGGATGTTGAGCGGTCCGCCCACGGAACCGCCGAAGCTATTCTGCAAATATGGTGGTTTTACCGTCGGCTGCCCGGTGAGCGAAAATGGAGATGCGTTCAGCGCCGAATCGCCGACACCGTAATATAAGGATCCATGCGGGCGATTGATGTCAAAACCCCGCCGGCCAAAGCCCCCGCCGCCGAACCCGCCGCCACCGAAGCCGCCACCCCCTTGACCACCAAATCCTCCGCCACCGCCGAATCCGCCTCCCTGTTGCCGGGCATCGTTGAACCGCTGCTGCATTTCGTCAGCGCTCAAGGCATTGAACGAATTAGAGACGTTGCCCGAAACCGCCACAGATTCGGTAGCGCTGTCGGGCGCAATCCCTGGAACCGGCATCCCGGAAGGAACTAAGTCGCCCATGGAACCACTAGCGGCGTCCTGTACCGCTCCACTCTGAAACAGGGAAAGACTCCGAAAGCCTCGTCCGCCTGCGTTAGTCCGTCGCTGCTGTTCGCTCGCAGCTTCGCGGGCTCGAGACAGCAGAACCAGTTCAAAATTCGCCTGCACGTCTTGATGGGTTGCGTCCAACACCACTTCCTGCGCACTCGCAGCGAACGCCGTCATTTGCACCCGCACGGTATAGTCCCCATCGGCAGGAATCCGCAACCAGTAGCTGCCGTCGACGTCCGTCCACGTACTGACTTGTTCCTTGGTGGCGGCGTTCGCGGCGGAAACTCCCGCGCCGGGGATCGGCATACTCCCCGATTTCACAACGCCGTGAATGGCTCGCCCTCCTGTCGCCGGAGTTGCAGCTTGCACTGGCGCCTGCGCCCGCAGCGCCTGTGGGTGAAACATGACAACATGAAACAAGAATAGGAACTGAAAAACGAACTCAGGGCGCAACTTGCCCTTGATCAACAGCATGCGAAGACGAGAACTACTCATAGCGTCGCGCGGACGTTTGGTGCCGTCTTGCTCGGATCATACCGCTCAGCCCTGCCCTGGACTGTAAAGTTTTGTGGCGTTTTCTTTGAATTTGTCTTCGCGGAATTGCGCTGCCAATCCGCAGACGAACAGGTTCAGGGTGGCGATACGCGAGCGCACACCCGCAGCGTTCGGTCGGCAGCATGCATCCGCGGATCTCAAGACTGCCTGGCGGATCGGGCATTGATCATAAGCGGGCGACGACGGAGGATTTAGACGATTTCACCAAGCAGCGCTGCTGTCAGAGATGCGAACTTGGCCCAGTATTTATCGTCACCCTGGCCGGGAGAGAAGTAGGGGGTCCGTTGTCAGCATCATCGCCAGGAAAGTAAGCGACGATGTCATGAACGCCTCGCCGAGCAGTTTGCCGCGAATGCTGCCGAGATAAAACGTCCCGCTGTTTGAAGTTTGGCTGCCCCCCAGGGATTCGAACCCCGATAACCTGCTCCAGAGGCAGGTGTCCTAGCCGTTGAACGAGGGGGCAGTCGATCCATTATCCAACGAGTCACCAACCCGGTCAACCGCCTTGCGACGTCGCGAGCCCTGTGCGAGCCGAGGACAGTAACCGTCCGACCAGTGCAACAAGATCAGCAGTTTGATGTGCCAGCTGTCTGTTCGCGCTAAACTCTGTTGGTACCGATGTGCCGTCCCAAGGAGTTGCATATGGTTACCGCCTTTGCGAATGCTGCTGCGGACTACGCAGAACTTGCACGACGCGCGCTGGAGCCGGACCGGTGTGCCCTCATCGTGGTCGATATTCAGGAGAAACTTCTGCCGCCTATTTTCCAGAAGGAACAACTGGTGCGCAATTCGAAGTTGCTGATCCGCGCCGCAGGTGTGCTCAGGATTCCTGCGATCGTGAGCACGCAATACGCAAAGGGGCTGGGTAAGACGGTGCCGGAGGTCGCTTCCCTGCTCCCGGAATCCGAGGCCATCGACAAGGATCAGTTCTCCTGTTTCGGCAGCGAGGTTTTTTGTACCCTGCTCAAGCGGCTGCCAGGCAGCCGCAATACCCTGCTGCTATGCGGCATGGAAAGCCACATCTGCGTGGCCCAGACGGCGCTGGCGGCGCTGCGCGAAGGCTATCTCGTGCATGTCGCCTCGGATGCAGTAAGCTCGCGATCGGAATGGAACTGGAAGGTTGGCCTGGAAAGAATGCGCGCCGCCGGTGCGGTAATTTCCTCTACCGAGATGATGATCTACGAAGTGATGCGCTCCTCGTCATCGCCGGCATTCAAGGAGATGCTGCCGCATCTGAAGGGATAGGCTCCCTCCAAACGCTATGACGCTAGCCTGTTGCGGGCTCTTTCTTTTTCACCCGGACGACAGTGATCTTCGCGATGCCTTCTTCAAATGCGGGCGGTTTCAGCTTGGCAGCCATGCGGCGCATCACGTCTTCCGGAACAACCCGGTCGCGGCGCTGGTGGCGCTCGATGCAGACTTCGAGCGGCACGTCGAAGAAGACGGCGTGCACTTCGTACTGGTAATCCCTGGCTAGCTTGATCCAGTGTTGGCGCTCTTGCGGCGTGAGGTTGGTGGCGTCCACGTAATTCATAGGACGTTTGGCGATAAGCCTCGCCTTCAGCATAGAGCGGAGGTTGGAAAAGACGAGGTCTTGAAAACGCTGCTCGCGCACATCGTCAAACAGTAACGAGCGGACCATGTCACTCGATAGGGGGACCACATTGTGGCGCTTGAACCACGAACTTTTGCCCGAGCCGGGCAGACCTATAGCGAGCACCACCACGCCTTTCGGCGCACGTTGTGCCGGCGCAGGAGTTGCCGGAACCCTCGACGCCGGTACGAGTGGCGGAGTCGGCGTTGGCTCTTCTGCCTCTCCAATGTCGGAAAACTCCTCCTCCCTCGGCTCTACCGGTGCCACCGGCACAGATCCCTTCACCGCGGCAGGAGCAAAGGCTTGGGCGACTGCCTGCTCGCGCCCGCGGCCACCGCGTCCGCGTCCACCGCGACGACGGCGCCCGCGGCCAGTTGATCCGGAACCAGTCGGGGCGGGCTGCGGGGTCGCAGGTTGTGCTTCCGACGATCGTTCTTCGGACTGCGGTTCGGCAAAGTTCGAGCGCGCCTTGCGAACTGGTCGAACTTCCTGCGCAGGCGGAGGTGGAGCGGAGATTTCCGATTCTATTTTCCCGGCGTCGAGAGCAGTGCTGGGCGGCTGCTCTGCATCAAAATAGGCAGGCTGCAAGGGCGGAGGAGCTGGCTGATCGGAGGCCTCTACCGACGACTTTTTGCGACGCTGCAAGCGCTCGCGCATCCATTTGCGCATGCAAGGCTTTTAACACAGAAGAGAGGGCGGGATCAATCGGCCAAGCCTCAGACGAACCACACGCGCCAGCGGAGTCGAGTCCGCTACAATGTCAAGCATGCCCGAGGCAATCCCCTCCGCGATCCGCGGTCAGAAATACATCTCTCTCGGCACCTTCCGCAAGAGCGGGGCAAAAATCGCAACGCCTGTATGGTTTGGAGAAGACGGCGATAAGCTCTACGTGATGACGCGCAGCGACATGGGGAAGACGAAGCGCATTCGCAATAATCCACGGGTGACGGTTGCGCCCTGCTCGATCCGGGGGAAAGTGACAGGTCCCGAGATTGTTGCATCGGCGCGAATCCTGCCGCCTGAGGAACAGGCCCACGCGCGGCAGACCGTCAACCGAAAATACTGGTTGGCCCGAGTCTCATCGATCTGGAGCAGAGCGGATGCGTTCCTGGAAATAAGCTTCCCGTAACCCGACTGTCAAGGGCCGGAAGCACAGGGTTAAGTGACAGGAGATCGAGGCTCCCAATCGGAGCTCCGATCATTTACGCCGGTTCCCTGTCCTGCTAACATCATCTGTCCGTATACCGGCTCAGTACGATTTCTGATGTCGCATTCATAAGAACATAGGAACGGAGAAACCATGGCAATCAAAGTTGGCATTAACGGCTTCGGACGCATCGGCCGCAACGTTCTGCGGACCTCGCTTAACGATCCCAACCTGGAATTCGTGGCGGTCAACGATCTCACCGACCCGAAGACGCTGGCGCACCTGCTGAAATACGATTCCATTCTCGGCAACCTGCCCAACAAGATCACCGCAGGCGCGGACAACATCACCATCGATAACAAGACCATCAAGGTGTTCAAGGAAAGAGATCCGGGAGCGCTGCCTTGGGAGTCGGTGGGCGCTCAGGTAGTGATTGAGTCGACCGGACACTTCACCGACGCAAATGATGCCAAGAAGCACATGCGCGGCTCGGTGAAGAAAGTGATCATCTCGGCTCCTGCGAAGAACGAGGACATCACGCTTGTGCTGGGTGTAAATCATGAGAAGTACGACGCGGCCAAACATAACATCATCTCAAACGCCTCCTGCACCACGAACTGCCTGGCCCCGATCGCGAAGGTGATCAATGACGAGTTCAAGATCGTCAGCGGGACCATGACCACGATTCACTCCTACACGAATGATCAGGTCATCCTCGATTTCCCTCACAAGGATCTGCGCCGGGCGCGAGCCGCGGCGATCAACATGATCCCGACGTCCACCGGTGCGGCCAAGGCGCTCAAGCTGGTGATTCCTGATCTCGCGGGAAAACTCGATGGTTTCGCGATGCGTGTGCCTACGCCCAATGTCTCGGTGGTCGACTTGGTGGCATGGGTGGAGAAAAAGACTACGAAGGAAGAAGTGAATGCGGCGCTGAAGAGGGCATCCGAGGCCGGACCTCTGAAGGGTTACCTGGGCTACGAAGAAAATGAGCTGGTTTCGTCGGATTTCAAGGGCGACCCGCGATCGTCGATCGTCGATGCGCCGATGACGCTCGTGGTCGGCGGCAATTGCGTCAAGGTGATCTCCTGGTATGACAACGAATGGGGATACTCCTGCCGCGTGCGGGATCTGATTCACTATATTGCCGGCAAGGGTTTGTAAGTTCTGTAGCGCAGGCGCCGACGTAGCTCAGGGCGGGCTTGCGGGTCCTGGCGCTGCTTTTTATATTGCCTCCATTAAGGACGAACCAGCCAATGTCCAAGCTGTCCATCCGTGATCTCCCTCTTAACGGCAACCGTATTTTCATGCGCGTTGACTTCAATGTTCCACTGGAAGACGGACGCGTTATGGATGACACGCGCATCCGCGAAACGCTGCCCTCCATCGAGTACGCGCTGCGGCATGGGGCAAGACTGATTCTGGCTTCGCATCTGGGGCGCCCCAAGGGCAAGCCCAATCTAAAGATGAGCCTGAAGCCGGTGGCCGAGCGGCTGCGCATGGTGCTGGACAAAGAGCTGGCGCGAGGCGAAAACGTGGGCTTCTGTCCTGACTGTGTGGGGCCAGAGGCGGAGGAAGTGGCCACGCAATTGGAAAAGGGTCAGACCTTGCTTCTGGAGAATCTCCGTTTTCATGCCGAAGAGGAAGCAAACGATGAGAAGTTCGCCAAGCAATTGGGAAGTCTGGCGGACTTCTATGTCAACGATGCGTTCGGCACGGCGCATCGGGCGCACGCATCCACCGTGGGCATTACGAAGTTCGTGTCAAAGTCAGCGGCCGGCCTGCTCATGGAAAAGGAGCTGAAGTATCTGGGCAAGCCGCTTGAACATCCGGAGCAGCCGTTTGTGGCGATCCTGGGCGGCGCCAAGGTCAGCGACAAGATCGGCGTGATTCGGAGCCTGATGAACAAGGTCGATTCGCTCATCATCGGCGGCGGGATGGCCTACACGTTCCTAAAGGCTCAGGGACAGGAGATTGGCAAATCGCTGCTCGAAGCCGACAAGGTAGACCTGGCACGGCAACTGCTGGAAGACGCGAAGCAGCGGAAAGTGAAGTTCCTGCTGCCCATCGACCACGTGGTGGCGCTGAAGCCCGAGGCCAACGCAGTGGCGCAGCAGATCGGTGAAGGGCAGCCGATTCCGGCCGACCGCATGGCTCTGGACATCGGGCCGAAGACGATCGAGCTGTTCTCCGAGGAAATTTCGCGGGCGCGCACCATCGTGTGGAACGGGCCGATGGGCGTGTTTGAGGTTCCGGGATTTTCGCGGGGGACTTTCAAGATCGCCCATGCCGTGGCGGAAAACGTCGGAGCGATTTCGATTGTGGGCGGCGGCGATACGGTCTCCGCGGTGCATGGCGCCGAAGTTGCGGATAAGATGACGCACATTTCCACCGGTGGCGGGGCATCGCTGGAGTTTCTGGAAGGCAAAAAACTGCCCGGAGTCGAAGCTCTGACGGACAAGAAGTGATCGTTTTGGACACGACCGTGCCAGATTTCAAAGTTCGGATCCTCTTGGACGGCGGGAAGACCGTCGAATTTGAAGGTCCGGCCGACATCACCGGCGAGACAACCGATGCAGTGGTGAATGCGGCGAACTCGTCTCTTCTGGGCGGAGGCGGAGTGGATGGCGCCATTCACGATGCTGGCGGACCCGCCATACTCGCCGAATGTCGGCAGATTGTGAGCAAGATCGGGAGCCTCGCTGCAGGAAAAGCCGTCGTCACTACCGGCGGATACCTTACAGCCAAACATGTGATCCACACCGTTGGCCCCGTCTATCGAGGCGGAGAACACGAAGAAGCTGAAAAGCTGGCGAGCTGTCACCGCGAGTCCATTCGGCTGGCCGATCAGCACGCTCTCAATTCATTGTCCTTTCCTGCCATCTCGACGGGAGCTTTCGGATATCCGGCGTCGGAGGCTGCGCCCATCGCCATTGCCGCCGCTCTTGAGGCTCTAACTGCGGCGAATCATGTGCGCAGGGTTCGCTTCGTCCTCTTCGACGTTGCGACGGTGCGAGCGTACACGCGCGCCGCCGAAAAACTGTCCCGCTCAAACGGTACTTCTCCATTCCGAATCGAAAAGGCTTCCTCATGAGAATCAAGCTGATCGCCGCCAATTGGAAAATGAACAAGACTCCGGACGATACTCGCGATTTCTTCCGTGAGTTTCTGCCTTTGGTTGCGGGTCACACCCGCGACCAGATTGTGGTGTGTCCGCCTTACACCGATGTGGATGCGGCGATTGCGTCTGCGCACGGGTCCAACGTGGCCATCGGGGTGCAAAACGTTCACTGGAAGGCGGACGGCGCCTATACCGGGGAAATTTCGGCTCCCATGCTATTGTCCCTGGGCGTGACCCACGTGATCGTAGGACATTCGGAGCGGCGGCAGTATTTCGGCGAGACTGACGACACCGTGAACCTGAGACTGAAGGCTGCTTTGGAATCTGGTCTCACACCGATCTGCTGCGTGGGAGAGGTATTGGAAGAACGCGAAGCGGGGCTCACCGAGGATGTGCTGCGACGGCAGTGTGTGCGTGCCTTTCATGCCATCTCCGTCAAGAAAGCGGCGAAGCTGGTGGTGGCCTACGAGCCGGTATGGGCGATTGGAACAGGCAAGACGGCTACTCCGGAGCTGGCTGCCGAAGCTCACGCCGTGATCCGGCGGGAAGCTGCGGAAACCTTCGGCGAGGATTTCGCATCGAAGCTGCGCATTCTTTACGGTGGGTCAGTGAAGCCGGACAACGCTTCATCTCTGATGGCGGAGGAGGAAATCGATGGCGCGCTGGTGGGTGGGGCGTCTCTTGATCCGAAGTCGTTTGCCGGGATTGTGAAGTACTAGAACCCCTTCATAAGTGGTCTAGTCGCGAGCAATCTGGCGATCTGCTAATCTTTCTGCTTCGCAATTCTGGAGTTCAATCTGCTTGACGATCGAGAGCGTCGATGACGGAGACTGTTCGTCCTGAGCCGAGTCGCCTGTACCGGTGGCTAGTTTTGATTTTTGTCAGTCTGGCGATGTTTGGCAGCTACTACGCCTACGACGCTCTCAGCCCCCTCGCCGATGTGCTCAAGCAACAGCTAGGATTTTCTGACCTGGACATTGGATTCCTGCAGTTCATGTACAGCTTTCCCAATATTTTTACTGTGGTCATTGGCGGCTTCATCATCGACCGACTCGGATTGAGGAAGGCGCTGATGATCTTCGCAGTGCTTTCCTTTGTTGGTCCGGCGATCACGGCCGCAACCGGTCACCTCTCGATCATGGCCGCCGGACGTCTTATTTTCGGGATGGGCGCGGAATCGCTCAACGTTGCCGCAACCACCGCGTTGGCACGCTGGTTCAGAGGCAAGGAACTGAGCTTTGCCTTTGGATTGAACCTGACCGCATCGCGCCTCGGCACTTTTACAGCGCTCAACTCTCCGACTTGGGCGCGTGCTGCCTATGCCAACTGGCGGACTCCCTTTCTGATCGCACTGGCCTTTACCGCCTTGTGCGTGGTGGGAGCGATACTCTACTGGGCCGTGGAGGAATGGGCGGAAAAGAATTACAACCTTGGGAAAGTTTCCACCGACAAGGTTGTCTTTGCCGACCTGTTCAAGTTCGGTGTGAGCTACTGGCTGATCGTGGCACTGTGTGTAGTGTTTTACTCCGCCATCTTCCCTTTCCAAACCTTTGCCGTGAAGTTCTTTATTGAAGCCCATGGCACTTCGCGTGAATTTGGCGGGTTCTTGTCGAGCATGCTGACGCTGTTCGCCATGATCGCAACCCCCATCTTTGGCTTGTGGGTGGATCGCGTGGGTAAACGTGCGTTCCTGATGATGCTTGGGTCGGCGCTACTCATCCCGGTGTACCTAATGATGTCGTACACCCGGGTTAGCCTTTATGTGCCGATGGCTATGATGGGGGTGGCGTTTTCGCTGATTCCTGCCGTGATGTGGCCGTCGGTGGCGTATCTTGTGGAACAGCCAAAGCTGGGCACCGCCTACGGACTGATGACGATGCTGCAGAACATCGGTTTTGGCGGATTCAATCTATTGGTTGGATGGGCCAATACTTACAGCCACGCTGGTGTCGACAACCCTGCCGGCTACAACCTCGGAATGTGGATTTTCTCAATCTTGGGGATTCTGGGGGTTCTGTTTGCGTTCCTGCTGCGGCAGCGGGAATTGGGGCCGCACGGGCATGGGTTGGAGACGATTACTACGGCCAAAGGTGCGCTGTAAGGATCGCAAACTACCAATTTCCGGAGGTTGCGACTCTTCAGTTCAGCTGTGGTTTGAAAATCTGGGATGGGTCGATTCATCCAAGCCTGCGATTGCAAAGGCTTTCCGGCATGGTCTGGGTGGAAAATTGCGTCGGCTGCAGGCATCTGAAGATCGGTAGAAATACTCTGATATTCTGGAACTGCGGAGGGGTACTTCGGTTACGGCGGAGCCGCGCAAACGATACAACACAAACTACTTATGCCGCATCCCAGTGAGTGCGGTCGGAACAGGCAACTTGACCGAGCCACGAAAGCAACAGGGTACCGAACCTAGCGAAGCCGACTTAATCGAACGGGCCAAGCTCGGGGACGCGCAAGCGTTCCAGTTGCTCTATGACAAGCATAAGCGGCGGGTATATTCGCTGTGTCTGCGAATGACCGCGAACACGGCGGAGGCCGAAGATCTGGCGCAGGAAGCATTCCTGCAGCTCTACCGCAAAATCGCGACGTTTCGCGGGGAGTCGGCGTTTTCGACCTGGTTGCACCGGCTTTCGGTAAACGTCGTGCTGATGCACCTGAGAAAAAAAAGTCTTCCCGTGGTTTCATTGGAGGAGACGACGCAGGGCACCGAGGAGGATTCTCCGAAGAGGGACTTCGGGGCGGACGATATCGCGCTGGCCGGATCCATTGACCGAATGCAGTTGCAGAGGGCAGTGGAAAGTCTCCCTCCCGGCTACCGGACGATATTCGTTCTGCACGACGTGGAAGGCTACGAGCATAATGAAATCGCGAAGATTGCCGGATGCTCGATCGGCAACAGCAAGTCTCAGTTGCACAAGGCGCGCATGAAGTTGCGCGACCTGCTCAAGATGAATAGAGCCGAAAAGGCCGGAAAATCTCGAGTAGGTTAGGCAAGCTCTAGACCGCTGAACGACGGTAACCTGGGCAGGGGCGCAAGAGCTGTGGTGACAGTTTGAACTGCAGCACACTTGGGGGAGAGGTTATGAATTGCGTTGAGCTGCAGCAGAGCTTGGCGGAAGTGGAAGATGGCAGCAGCGTGGAACAGCGCGCCCATCTTAGGGTGTGTCCAGCGTGCTCAGCGCTGGTGAGAGACTTGAATCTAATCGCCGCGGCGGCGAGCGAGCTGCAAGCGGCGGACGAACCCAGTCCGAGAGTTTGGAATTCCATTGAAATTGCATTACGGCAGGAGGGGCTGATCCGTCCACCGCGCGGGGCGCGGCCGCTTATGCCCTCTTTTGGCGCCCGCTGGGGCGCGGCGAGATGGCTGGTGCCTGCGGCGGCGATGTTGTTGCTGGCTTTGGGAATCTACGTGCGGCACGAGCCGCTGCCGAATCAGTTGGCTCGACAGGCCTCCGTGCCGGCACCGGTTGCGAACGCCTCCGACCTCGATGACGACGACCTGATGCAGGAGGTTGCCGACAACTCTCCGGCGATGAAGACTGAATACGCAGAGAACTTGCGTCGGGTGAATGAATCCATCCGCGATGCACAGGGGGTGGTGGACCAGAGCCCGAACGACGAGGATGCCCGCCGGTCTCTGATGGATGCGTACCAGCAGAAATCCATGCTTTTTGAGATGGCGATGGACCGTTCTCTGCCATAATGGTGGAAAATTTCGAGGTAGTGCTTTCGAGGTAGTGCTTTAAAGGAGACGCGGATCAGCAGGCTTGGGGGAGTCGCAATATGGCAAGCAAACGCGCGGCAAAGCTGGTTGTGATTGGCGTGATCGTGGCGGGCACGCTGGTGGCCGAGAGCCGGAAGGAATATCACTTCGCGGTGGGGCCGAGAGCGGGCGTGTCGGTGATGAATCCGTATGGTTCGATTTCGGTCAAGCCTTCGTTGAACAACACCGTAGTGGTGAACGCGTTTTTGCACTCCGACAAGGTTGAAGTTGACAACAGCCAGAACGGCAACCGCGTGGATATTCAGTCGCACCTGCTGGCCGGGGCCGACTCCGACTCGGGACGTGTGGATTATGAAGTTCTGGTTCCCGCCGATGCCAGCATCACCCTCCACTCCAGCACAGGTTCCCTGCGGGCAGAGAAATTGCACGGCGACGTCAGCCTGGAAGGCGCGGGAGCAGCCGTCAACGTTAGCGACGTTTCGGACGCCCACGTGCATGTAAAAACAATGAATGGGCCGGTAAATCTGGATAACATTCAAAACGGACACGTCGAGGTCGACTCGTTGAGCGGAGACGTTACCATGAGGGGCGTGAATGGTCCGCTAGTGCAGGTGGTTTCGACGAGCGGCCGAATCAATTACATTGGCGACTTCGGCAACAGTGGGGAATACCGGCTGACCAGCCACAGCGGCGATATCGAAGCCACTATCCCGGAGTGGACCTCAGCCGACGTGAGCGCTCGCTCCGTGCGCGGAGAAGTGCACGACGATATTCCTCTTCAACCCAAGAACCACACCTGGTTTCCGGTCGATAAGGGACGTGCCTTTGCAGGTACCATGGGTCGAGTGGCGGTGTCCTCCACCGTAGTGCTACGCACCTTCAGTGGTAAAATTCACCTCAGAAAACGCTCCGAAAAACAATAAAGAAAACGAAGCGAAAACCGGATCGGCGCAAACGGTCTGCTCAAGGCCCGGCCAAAACGAGCGGGCTTGGTGTGCTTGGCAGCAGGGCGCGTGAGCCAGGCCGCCAGTCCGAGACACGGGCGGTAGTCCTGATCGGCTTCATGGGCGCCGGCAAGAACAGTGTGGGCCAGGCCCTCGGCGAACAACTGGGCTGGGCGTTCGAGGATCTCGACGAGCGGATTGAACGGCGGGAGCGGCGCAAGGTGGCTGAAATCTTCCGCGATTCCGGCGAATCGGGGTTTCGCCGGGCAGAGCACGCGGCATTAAAGGAATTGTTGAACGAGTTGCGCGCGGGGGCTGCCAGGATTGTAGCTCTCGGAGGCGGCGCTTTTGTACAGAGGCGCAATGCCCGGTTGGTGGAAGCCGGTGGCGCTCCGACCGTGTTCTTGGACGCTGGAGTGGAGGAATTGTGGCGGCGTTGCAAGCAGCAGACCGGGCAGAACGGAATTGAGCGTCCATTGCTGGGTAGCCTGAAAAGCTTTCGCGAGCTTTACGAGGCGCGGAGGCCGCATTACCTGAAGGCATCGTTTCGACAGGAAACCGGCGGCAAGACCGTCGAGCGGATTGCGGCCGAGGTGATTCAAGCCCTGCGCTTGGACCGAAGCCGCGGAATACGAGGAGAAAAGCAGTGAGCCTGATGGAGCGGATGCGATGGGGAACGGTGGTGGTTCTGGTGAGCACCGTTGTATTGTGCGCCGGTGACAAGAAAGACAAGCCGAAACCGGCGAATGCTCAGCAGGTCGATTCGGGCTCGTTCGGGGTTTTCGTCCGAGGCCAGCGCGTGGTAACCGAGACTTTCAGCGTGCAGCAGGACAATGGCATCAGCATAGTTAAATCGAAATTAAAGGAAATCGGCAGCTCCGGCTCCTCTGGCCAAAGGTCGGAACTGGAGATGACTGGCTCCGCGGAGTTGATTAAGTACGAATGGAGCGATGGCAGCGGTTCGCTGGTGGTAACGCCCAACAATGAATTCCTGCTCGAAAAGATCACGACCGGGTCGTCCTCCAAGCCGGCCGAGCAGCCGTTTCTTATGCCGAGCACGTCGGCGATTCTGGACAACAACTTTTTTATCCACCGCGAGGTGCTGGCGTGGCGGTATCTGGCAACCGACTGTCACACGGAGAGCGGCAATCTGACGTGCAAGGCAGCCGGGGACTTCCAGGCGCTTGTCCCGCAAGATAGGACGTCGATGCCCGTTCGCATAGAACTGGTGGGAAGAGAAAAGGTCGCAATTCGGGGAACGGAGCGCGAACTGTTGCGGCTGAATCTGAAGGGTGATGCGTTCTCCTGGGCCCTTTGGGTAGATGACAAAGACCAGTTCAAGCTAATGCGAGTGCTGATTGCGGACGATAATACAGAAGTTGTGCGAGACTAGCGGATATGTGCGAGTTGTGCCGGATTTGATTAGGAGCTGACTGGGGCAACCATGCCGCTGGCGGATGCACGTACGGCGCGGGTTCTGATTACAGTGCTGTTGTTTGCGCTGGGCCTGGGGTTTCTCTATGTAGCCAGGATAACGCTGATCGCCTTCCTGTTTGCGATTTTTTTTGCCTACCTGATGAGTCCTGTGGTGTCGCGGCTGGAGAAACTCCTCCATGGGCGCGGCCGGGCGATCGCGGTCATCTACCTGTTGCTGTTGGGCATTGTGGTGGTGTTTTTTATTTCCATGGGACCGCGGATCGGGCGCGAAGGGGCTCGCTTAGGCCAGTCGCTTCCGGCGCTGGCTCAGCTCAGTTCCGGGCAGATCGCGGAGCAACTGGGGGAGGAGCACGGCTGGAACGGCAAAGCGGTCGATCTGCTGCGGGACTACCTGGTCAGTCACAGCGACGAAATCGCGAACCTGGCGCAGAACGTGGGACTGCGCGTGGCGGACGTGGCGAAACAAGCGTGGCTGCTGGTAATTGTTCCGTTATTGTCGATTTTCTTTTTGAAAGATGGCCGAGCCTTCAGCGAGATCTTGCTTACTCTAGTGCAGTCGCGGCCCCAGCGTGAATTGCTGCAGGGCGTACTCAGCGACCTGAACCAGATGCTGGCCCATTTCATTCGGGCGCAACTCACTCTGGCGGCGCTAACCTTCGTCACCTATTCGGCGGTTCTGGCTATGATGCGAATGCCATACGCACTGGTGCTGGGGACGGTGGGCGGATTGCTGGAATTTATTCCGGTGTTAGGGCCGCTGGTGGCCGCGGTGATTATCCTAGGCATGGCCTTGCTGATGGGGTACAAGCACTGGCTGGTGCTGATACTCGTTCTCGGTATCTGGCGGCTGATCCAGGACTACGTATCCTCGCCGCGCATCATGGGACACAGTATGGAACTGCATCCCCTGGCGGCAATCTTTGGCGTGATGGCGGGCGGAGAGGTAGCCGGCATTCTTGGCATTTTCCTTTCCATCCCGGTGATGGCCAGTCTGCGAATCGTATTTCGGCGCTGGCGGCTGTACGCGGAGAAGAGAAAGTTCGGCCCACTGAGTGAGTACGTGCTGGATAACCAGGTCGGACGGCAGAAGTAGAGGGAGCAGTTTTCGGTTCTCCGTTTTCGCTTCTTCGGTGCTTCCTGCCTTACATCTAGGCTCGATTGTTCGGTTCATCTTCTAACCTAGCCGGCGGAGACACCCGCGCCCCCGTCGTTCTTTCTGCACTTGAGTTGCGCAGGAACTCCGCAGCAGCTTCGGGCAGCACCGTATTGATGAACATTCCCGAGCCTATTTCAAAGCCGGCGACGCGCGTGAGGCGCGGAATCACGCTCACATACCAATGAAAGTGCCGGGCCCCGACATAGTCGGAGGGTCCGCTCCGGATGGTGAAGTTGAGGTCGGGATTGTTGAGCCCGAAGTAAATCTTAGCCAGCAGGGTCCGCAAGACGCGGGCCAGGTCCGCGATCTCCAAGGGTGTGGTGTCGCCGAAGCTGGCCATGTGGCGAAGGGGAAAAATGTGAGTAGCGAACGGAGTGGCTGAGGCGAACACCTCCATGGCCACGAAGTGCTCACTTTTGAATACCACAAGGGTCTGGTCGGCGACTTCCCGTTCGACCATATGGCAGAACATACACTGTCCGGTATCGTCATAATGGCACCGGGCCTCGTGCAGGCGATGCCGTACCTGGCTTGGGATCACCGGGGTTGCGATGAGCTGGGAATGGGGATGCTGCAAACTGGCACCGGCATCGATGCCGGTGGTTCTTGAAGATGGTGACGTGATTGACGCGGGGATCGATACTCAACGCGTTATAGCGTTCCTTATAGACGCCGAGGATACTGGCCACATGCGCATCGGACAGCATCGCAACGCAGGCGGAGTGGTCCGGACCGTCAATAATGACTTCGTGAAATCCGAAGCCATCGATGCGACGCCGCCAGTGCTGCTGGTCTCGGGTGGGCTGGACCTCGCTTGAAAGTGCGGCGAACTTGTTGGGGATGACTCGTACCACCCAGGGCTCGCCCGTATTCGCCGGAAACCGCGTGACTTCAGGCGGAGTTTTGCTCTCGTTGCCCGGGCAGAACGGGCAGGTCTCCACAAAGGATGGCACCTGTTGCGCTGGCTGACGGGTGGCCAGCTCCTCGGGGCGCTTGGCGCGTTCGGTGGCGATGATGACCCACTCCTTGGTAAAGAAATTCTGGCGCAGCTCTGGCATGGCAGTCCTCCACAATCTTCTATCGGCAGTAGGCGAGCGGTACTGGAGTTAGGAGAAACTGGCAGCATCTGTACGCGTAAGTGACTCTGGTTTGGGGGCCTTGCAGGTTCTTGCGCCGATTTGGGTCCTGAGCCGATACCCTTCTGTAAATGGCAGCTGTTGTAAAATCGAAACACCCTCTTATTATGAGCAATAAGCTTCCTATCGGGATTCTGGGCGCTACCGGCGTGGTCGGACAGAGATTTATCCAGATGCTGGAACGCCATCCGTGGTTTGAAGTGGCCTGGCTGGCCGCTTCCGACCGTTCTGAAGGCAAGACCTACGCCGAGGCCGCGCACTGGCGGCTGAAGACGCCGATTCCGGCTAACGTGGCTGCGATGAAAGTCTCACCAGCTACGCCCGAGGGCGCGCCGAAGACTATCTTCGCAGCGCTCGATGCATCGATTGCCGCCGAACTGGAGCCCCGCTTTGCCCAGGCGGGGTGTGCCGTGGTTTCGAATTCCAGTGCCCTGCGCATGCAGTCCGACGTGCCGCTTGTGATCCCCGAGGTCAACGCTGGTCACATCAAGCTGATTGACGGGCAGGCATGGCGGAAGAAATCCGGCGGCTATGTCGTGACTAACCCCAACTGCTCCGCCATGGGACTTGTGTTGGCGTTGGTACCATTGCACCGGCGCTTCGGGCTGGAGACGGTGATGGCCGTGACCATGCAAGCGGTCAGCGGTGCTGGCTACCCAGGCGTGGCTTCGCTCGACATCCTCGGCAATGTGATTCCCTACATCCGCAATGAAGAAGAAAAGATGGAAGAGGAAACCCTTAAGCTGCTTGGGCAATTGAACGGAACGAAGGTGATTCCCGCAGGCTTCGCCATGAGCGCGCAATGCAACCGGGTTGCGGTGGAGGACGGCCACATGGAATCGGTTTCGGTGCGGCTGAAAACCAAGGCCAAAGCAGAGGAGATCATCGCCGCGTGGAACGAGTATCGCAGCGAGCCTCAGGAGTTGAAGCTGCCGAGCGCTCCGGAGCGGCCTGTGGTGTACCTGGTGGCGAATGACCGTCCACAACCGCGGTTTGACGTGGACTTGGGAGCGGGCATGACGGCTGCCGTGGGGCGGTTGCGGCCCTGCGGCGTGCTGGACTGGAAGTTCACCGTGCTATCGCACAATACCATCCGTGGAGCCGCCGGCGCGGCGGTGTTGAATGCGGAACTGCTCAAAGCCAAGGGCTACCTTGCGACTTCCTAGAATCAACACCGAGCCGTGTTTTTATGATCGGCACTTCCGTAATCCGGCAAGCGAGTCACGCCGATGATCGTGATGAAATTCGGTGGCACTTCGGTAGAAGATGCCCGGGCCATCGAGCGCGTGGCCGCAATCGTTAAGGGCCGGCTGCCGCAAAGGCCGGTCGTGGTGGTCAGCGCGATGGCCAAAGTTACCGACACGCTGCTGACTATGGCCCGCGCAGCGGGAGCCGGGGAGCGCAAAACGGCGCTCAAACTTTGCCGGTCCCTCCAGGAACGCCACTACAACACCGCCAGCGAACTACTGGGCACCGCGCTGTTTACCGACTTCCACTCGGAACTGGGAAGTGACTTCGAAGGGCTCGATGAGTTGCTGCGCGGCATCTCCGCGGTCGGCGAGTTGACTCCGCGGACCACCGACCATGTCGCCGCTTTCGGTGAAATGCTTTCCAGCAAGATTGTGGCGGCGGCGTTTTCGGCACATGGCCTGAATGGAGCGCACGTGGACGCGCGGGAAGTGCTGGTCACCGACAGCAGCTACATGGAGGCCGTACCGCAGACCGAAGAAACCAACGAGCGGCTGCAAAGCAAAGTGCAACCGCTGCTGGATGCCGGGCGGGTTCCGGTGATGGGCGGGTTCATTGGGGCAAACCGGGCGGGGATCACTACCACGATCGGACGAGGCGGCTCCGATTTCTCTGCCGCGATTGTGGGAGCCGGGCTGGGCGCCGAGCGCATCGAAATCTGGACCGATGTGGACGGGATTCTGACCACCGATCCACGTATTTGTCCGGACGCTCGCCGTATCAAGGTGATCAGCTTCGACGAAGCGGCTGAACTGGCGTATTTCGGGGCCAAAGTACTGCATCCGGCAACGGTGCTGCCCGCCATCCAGAAAAATATCCCCGTGTATGTGTTGAATTCTCGAAATCCCTCTTGCGAGGGGACGAAGATTACCACTCGGGCTCCGCAGGGCAAGAACATTTTCAAAGCGATTGCGGTGAAGAAACGAATTACCATTGTGGACGTGGCCGCACCGCGCATGCTGCTAGCTCACGGCTTCCTGCGCGCGATTTTCGAGGCCTTTGACCGGCACAAAGTCGCGGTCGACGTGGTTTCGACTTCGGAAGTAAGCGTTTCGCTCACCGTGGATTCGAACCAGGCAATTCCAGCCTTGGCGGCCGATCTGGCCAAGCTGGCGGACGTGAAGTATGAAGGCCGCAAAGCCATCGTCTGTCTCGTGGGCGAAAGCCTGCGAGATAAGCCGGGCGTGGCCGCGCTCGTCTTTGGTGAATTGGCGGACAAGAAGATTCGCATGATCTCGCAGGGCGCGTCGGAGATCAATCTGACCTTTGTGATTGAGGAAGATGAAGTGCCCGAGGTGATCCAGCGCCTGCATAAGACATTTTTTGCGGAGCTGGATCCGGAAGTGTACGCTTAAGTTCTCGCATGGACTTCGCGGCTTTTCTCCGGACCTTGGCGGGTAAAGGTTTTGACTTTCATGAAGATTCTTCTTCTCGGCCGCGGCAGGACCGGGTCGCTGGTGGCGGAGGTGGCGCGCCTGCGCAGCCATGACATTCGTATCGTGGGCGCCGCGGAGAACGCTCGGGGGGCGGCTCTCACCGCCGACAACCTGCGCGGAATTGACGTAACGATCGATTTCACGACTCCTTCCTGCGTTGTCACCAATATCGAAGCCTGTGTCAGTGCGGGCAAGAACATGATTGTCGGCACCACTGGCTGGTACGGAGAACTAGATCGGGTGCGGAAGTTGGTCGAGAGCCACGGCACGGGCTTCGTTTACGCGGCAAACTTCTCCGTGGGCGTGAATCTGTTCTTCGACGTCGCTCGCGCCGCAGCTGCCGCTTTGCAGCACGAGTATTCTGGGCAGATCTTCGAGCGGCACCATGCCGATAAGAAGGATGCACCCTCGGGAACTGCCATCGCCCTCCAGCGCGTGATCCAGGAAGCAAGCGGCAGAGGTGAACATCTCGAGATCACTTCCTTTCGCGAGGGCGATGTTGTGGGTATGCACGAGGTTGTGCTCGACTCCTCTGCCGACAAGATTTATCTCTGTCACGACGCCAAGTCGCGCCGGGGCTTCGCCGATGGCGCGGTGCGCGCGGCGGAGTGGGTTGCCGGCAACAAGGGGTTCTACGATTTCAGAGATGTGTGGCGGGAGTTGTAGTTCCACCAGCCGTTCCCACGCAAGCCCGTTCGCGTTATCTTATTAGCATGCAACTCCGTGGCTGTGGTACCGCACTCGTCACTCCTTTCCATCAGGATGGCTCGGTTGATGACGCTGCCTTGCGCAACCTGGTGGCCTGGCAGGTGGAGTCCGGCATAGATTTTCTCGTTCCCTGCGGAACCACCGGCGAGACGCCCACTCTCACCCACGACGAATGGCTGCAGGTGATCGATACAACGATCGAGGTTGCGGCGGGGCGCGTGCCCATCGTGGCGGGCGCAACCTCGAACTCCACTCGTGATGCCGTGGAGAAAGCCAAGGAAGTCGCTGCGCGGCCTGGAGTCGACGCCATTCTCACCGCATCTCCCTACTACAACAAACCCACGCAAGAGGGCCAGTACCGGCACTTCAAGGCGATCGCGGAGGCCGTCGGCGACAAGCCGATCGTTCTCTACAATGTGCCCGGCCGCACCGGAGCGAACCTCGAACCGGCCACGCTGGCGCGGCTGGCAGAGATTCCCAACATCGTGGGCGTGAAGGAGGCCAGCGGCAACATGACGCAAGTCGCCGAGGCCATCAACGTGGTGCCCGAAACGTTTCTGGTTTTGTCGGGAGACGATTCGCTCACCTTGCCCGTGATCGCGCTGGGTGGCGTGGGGATTGTTTCGGTGGCGTCGAATGAAGTTCCCCAGGAGATGGCAACTATGACGCGGGCTGCGCTCAATAATGACTGGACCACAGCCCGCAGCATCCATCGCAAATATCTGCCCCTGATGCAAGCGAACTTCATCGAATCGAGCCCGCTTCCAGTGAAGGCGGTGCTGGCGATGATGGGCAAAATCGAAGAAAACTACCGCTTGCCGCTTCTGCCCATGCGGCGCGATACGCGATCGAAGCTGCAGAAGATTGTGATGGAGGTTGGACTCATCGCGAAGCCGGCAGCGCCCGCGCCTGAGGCGACAGAGTTTTATATCTATGAGAACTGGGCAGCTGGTCCACACAAGATCGTGCTGCACCGCGGATCGTGCGGGCAGTGCAACCAGGGCAAAGGCCGCCCCGCGGGACACGACGCCAACCACGCCCGTTGGCACGGACCGTACGCAACGCTTGCCCAAGGCCGCGAGGTCGCACATGGAATGACGGGCGTACTGATTCGCAGCGAGTGCAAGTGCGTTTAAGGGCAGATGGCCTTTGCCATCTTCATTTCCTTTATACTTTCCCGGCATGCAATCCCTGAAAACTTCCATCGAGCGCCTGGCGGCGCTGGGCGAAGTCGAGCACAATCCCGGGGCGCGGGAGGCGTTTCTCGAATTCCGCGACGCCCTCACCCAGGGCAAGATCCGCGCCGCCGAAAAGATCGACGGCCGCTGGGTGGTCAACACCTGGGTGAAACACGGCATCCTACTAGGCTTCCGGCTCGGCGAACTGGCCGAGATGAACGCCGGTCTCTCATTCGTCGATAAGGACACCTTCCCTGCACGGCAGTTTTCTGTCGCTGACCGCGTGCGCATTGTTCCAGGTGGATCGTCGGTGCGAGTGGGAGCGTATGTGGCGCCGTCGGTGATCTGCATGCCGCCGATGTTTATCAATGTGGGCGCCTACGTGGACGAAGGCACCATGGTCGATTCCCACGCGCTGGTGGGATCGTGTGCGCAAGTCGGCAAGCGCGTGCATCTGAGCGCTGCGGCGCAGATCGGCGGGGTGCTCGAACCGGTCAATGCGGCTCCCGTGATCATTGAGGACGATGTGCTGGTCGGCGGCAACTGCGGAGTGTATGAAGGCACGCAGGTACGTGCGCGCGCAGTGCTGGGCGCAGGAACGATTTTGACCCGATCAACCCCGCTCTACGACCTGGTGCGCGGCAAAGTTTACCGGGCGACGGCGGAATCCGCGCTCGAAGTTCCGGAAGGCGCTGTGGTTGTGCCGGGATCTCGCGCGGTGAAGAAGGGCGCGGCGGCGAACTTAGGAATCTCTTTGTATACGCCGGTGATCGTGAAATACCGCGACGAAAAGACGGACCGTGGGATCGAGCTGGAAGAGTGGCTGCGCTGATAGAAGTTTTACATTACCTGTTTAACCGATGCTGACCGCGAGCATCCGCGAACCGTCGACGGCGATCTTAATCTGTTTGAGTTTCTGCACTACCGCATCTGCTTCGCTCAGTGCCGACGCGGGATAAGTGCTGGACAGTGCAATCACTTTCATCCCCCCGGCGTGCGCAGAACGGATTCCAGCAGGCGCGTCTTCGATTACTACACATTCTGCCGGGTTCACGCCCAGCAACTCCGCGCCTTTTAAGTACGGACCCGGATGTGGCTTTCCATTTGCAACGCCATCTGCGGTGACCATGACTTTGGGAGGTGGTATTCCAGCCAGACGCAGGCGTGCACTTGCCAAGTGCCGGGTTCCGGACGTGACCACACACCAGCGGCCGTCGGGGATCGCGCGGACGAGTTCGGCGGCGCCGGGCATCACAGCGACTCCGTCGTGATCGGCAGCCTCGCGGGCTTCCAGCTTTCGAACTTCGGCCTCGGCATCGAGATGAGGAGCGACTGTTCGAATTACTTCGACGGCGCGGACGCCGTGTCCGACTGTCATCACTTTGTCTCCATCAAGACCCTGCTCGCCGGCCCAGATGCGCCATTGCCGTTCCACAGAGCGGGTGGAATCGACAAGAACTCCGTCCAGATCGAAGAGGATGGCGGCGCAGCGGAAGGTCATCCTCTTTTTTATCACAAAGAGCGCTAACGGGCCGGCGCGGGCAGAATCTGCGGCGTAGCTGGCGCCAAAGCGGCCTGGTCAGCTTGCCGACGGAGTTGCAGATGGCGCTGGCGGAAGTGGGACTTGGCGCGCTCACCCCAAACGCGTACGAACCAGTAGTTGAGACCGGCGCCAAGAGCGGAACTGACAAGCGGAATCATGCGTCCCGCCCACTTCTCCACTACTTCAGCGCTGGTCCGGGCGGCGATCCGCTGGATCACGCGCGGAACGAACTTGTTGACGACTTCTTTCTCCAGCAGTTCGCGGCTAATGTCGACCCCGGCCGCGCTGGCGGCCGCGATCCAGAGTTCGGCGATTTCATGGTCGGTGTTGAACTGAAAGCCGTATACCAGACTCAGCTTCTGGATGGTGCGCATGGTAATGGCCGACAGAATGCCGAGATCGGGAAAGATGGTGATCAGCCCACCCAGGCCGAAGCCGGCACCCTCAAGGGCAGCCAGTCTCATGCCGCTGCGAATGAGGTCGTCGGCCACGGAGTCGAGCTCGCCAATCTCGAGCGAAAACACTCCGTGATAACCGCTAATGGGCAACCTGTAGGCAGTGCGCAGTTGGAGCAGAAACTTGCGTGGATCGACCTGGACAGTAGAGTAAGCACGCGTCAGCCCCTTGATCAGCGTCTTCTCGACGCGGCGGCGAAGCCAGGATTTAGATTCAGCGTCGGCCATTGCTTCAACCTTAGCTCAGCCTAACACCAAAGGCCAGCGTCCAGTTGTCTGTCAGAAGCCACCAGCCATTGCTCACGGCCTATTGTGCTAGCATCTTCAGTATCTAATGCCAACTGGAAAATTGCAGATTATCCCCCTCGGGGGCCTCGGCGAGTTCGGTATGAACTGCATGGCCGTGCGTTGGGGCGATGACATTATTGTGATCGACGCGGGGCTGATGTTCCCTGAGGCTGAATTGCTCGGCGTCGACATTGTGGTCCCCGATATTTCCTACCTCATCGAAAACCGCCAGCGGGTTCGCGGGATCGTCCTCACTCACGGCCACGAAGACCACATCGGCGCGCTGCCCTGGATTCTCTCCGAACTCAATGTGCCGGTGTGGGGCACGGAGTTCACGCTAGCCTACGTGGAAGACAAACTCGATGAGCACGGACTACTCGACGACGCCGACCTGCGCGAGATTCGTGCCGGCGAGCGTTTCAAGGCTGGCGTCTTCACCATTCATCCCATTCGAGTGACGCACAGCCTGGTGGATTGCGTTGCGCTGGCAATTCATACTCCGCTGGGCGTGGTCATTCATACCGGCGACTTTAAAGTCGATCCCACACCCACCGACAATCATCTGTTCGACCTGCACGCCTTCGCCGAATACGGCAAACAGGGCGTGCTGGCGCTGTTTCAGGATTCGACCAACGTGGAGCGCAAGGGTTACACGCCCAGCGAGCGCGCCGTGCGGCGCAAGTTTGACGAAGTTTTTGCCCACACTCAACGGCGGCTGTTCATTTCGTGTTTTTCCTCTTCCATACACCGCATCCGGTTGGCCGTGGAATTGGCGCACCAGCACGGACGCAAGGTGGCTTTCATCGGCCGCTCCATGAACAACTCCGCCGAAATCGCCGAAGATCTGGGCTACCTGGAGATTCCCGAAGGGCTCGTGATCAATCCCGGCGAAATGAAGAACTTTCCGCCGGAAAAGGTCTGCGTGATGATCAGCGGAACCCAGGGCGAGCCAATGTCGGCGCTGTCACGCGCGGCGGTGGACAACCATAAACATGCCAAGATTGAGAAAGGTGACACGGTCGTTCTCTCGTCTCGCATCATCCCCGGCAACGAGAAAACGATTTACCGCATGATCGATCACCTGTTCCGCCGCGAGGCCTACGTGATTTACGAAGACGGCACCACGCCACCTATTCACGTCAGCGGACACGGCAGCCAGGAAGAGTTGAAACTGATCATCAACCTGGTGAGGCCGAAGTACTTCATTCCCATCCATGGCGAGTACCGTCAGTTGAAGTTGCACGCTGAAATGGCTGGGGCGATGCATAGCTCGGTGGGGATAGTAATTCTGATTGAAAGCGGCGACGTTCTCGAGTTCGACGAACACAATGCCCGCAAGGCTGGACGCGTCAACGTGGGCCGCGTGTGCATCGATTCCGGATCGCGTACGGATGTGGTCGAGGATCTAATTATCAAAGACCGCCGGCACCTGAGCGAAGACGGCATCGTGCTGCCCATCATCGCCATCAACAAGCTTTCGGGACGAGTGGAGACTGCGCCCGAGATCGTCACACGCGGGTTCAATCCGGGTGAAGACGGGTTGCTCGACGGGGCAAGACGCATCGTGGAAGATACACTGGCGCACTCCAGCGAAGAAGAAAAAGCCGACTACGGCGTGATCAAGGAAAAAATTCGCGCCGACTTGAAGCGCTACATTTCCAAGCAGACGCAGAAACGACCGCTGATCATGCCGGTGATACTCGAAATTTAGACTCAGTGGTTTTCTTTGTCGTGAGTGCCAGCACGAAATCTGGAGAACTCGATGAAACCTTATCGGTGGTTTTATCTTTCGGCGGTCCTGCTTCTAATGTGCCAGACGTCGTTTTCCGCGCCGGGTCGTCCCCAGGCGACCGGCAAGGAACACGCCGGCTATCGGGTTGTGCACGGGTGGCCTGCCCTGCCGGACGGCTACATTCTGGGCGAAGTTTCCGGTGTGGCCATCGATAGCCACAATCGTGTCTTCGTCTTCCATCGCGGAAGTCGCAAGTACTCGGCGGAACCCAATCTCCCTCTGATTGCCGAGCCGACGATTCTCTGTTTTGATGGTCCAACCGGCCAGCAAATTGGGGCGTTCGGCGAAAACCAGTTTGTGGTACCCCACGGCCTCCGCACCGATCGTGACGATAATCTCTGGCTGACTGACGTGGGTCTGCACCAGGTCTTCAAGCTGAGTCACGACGGCAAGCTCTTGATGACCTTGGGCACGGCGCGTACACCCGGCCAGGACGGCACGCACTTCGACAAACCCACTGACGTTGCCATCGGCGCCGATGGAACCATCTACGTCAGCGACGGATACGGCAACAATCGTGTTGCGCGTTTTTCTCCTGATGGGATGTTCCTAGGCCAATGGGGAAGCAACAAAGGCGATAAGCCTGGCGAGTTCAACCTGCCGCACAGCATCTCTATTGACGCCGAAGGCCGTGTCTACGTCGCGGACCGGGAAAATAGAAGAGTCCAGGTTTTTGATCATGATGGAAAGTTTCTCTCCGCGTGGAAGAGCGACGAACTGGGCAAACCATTCGCGGTCACTATTGGGCCGGATGGTTTTGCCTATGTAGTGGATGGCAGCGATCAGAAGCCAGCACCACCGGACCATGGCGGAGTCCTACGTCTTGATCTTACCGGAAAGGTGCTGGACCGCTGGAGCCGCCATGGCAATTATGACGGTCAAATTTACGTCGGTCATGACCTCGCCGTCGGCAAGGACGGCGCCGTCTACGTAGGAGATATCTGGGGCCGTCGAGTGCAGAAATTCGTCAAAGAGTGAGGCGCCATCGTTGGTTTGAAGCAAATTCAGGAAGCTCGGTCCCGTATTGCGGGCGTGGCTGTACGCACGCGTTTGATTGAATTCAACCTGCGGCAAAACGACATCTCAAATGCCGGCCTCCGACTCTACCTAAAGCCTGAAAATCAGCAACCCATTGGCGCTTTCAAACTTCGCGGAGCTTACAACAAGATCGCCTCACTCTTGGAACAAGACTGCAAGCGTGGAGTCATCACCTACTCCAGCGGCAACCACGCGCAGGGCGTGGCGTATGCGGCGCGGGCGCTGGGGGTGAAGGCCGTCATCGTGATGCCGGACAACGCTCCGGCGATCAAGCGTGAGGCCACGGCGGCGCTGGGAGCGGAGATCGTCATCGTCGGCCCGGGCAGCGCCGAGCGTCAGCTCAGGGCCGAAGAACTGGCCACGCAGCATGGATACGTGATCGTGCCTCCCTACAACGATGAACAGATCATCGCCGGGCAGGGCACGATGGGATTGGAGATTCTCGAAGACCTGCCAGAGGTGGAAACGGTTCTGGTGCCGGTCGGCGGCGGGGGAATGATCAGCGGTGTGGCGACAGCAATTAAGTTAAGCAAACCCTCGGCCAAGGTAATCGGCGTGGAGCCGGACCTGGCGGCCGATGCGCAGGCCAGCTTGCGCGCGGGAAAGGTCGTTCAGTTCCCTGCCGCCGAGGTTTCGCGCACTATCGCCGACGGGCTGCGCACGCAAAGCATAGGCCCCATCAACTTTGAGCACATCCGCCGCTACGTGGACGACATCGTCACCGTAACTGAAGATGAGATCCTTGAAGCGGTGCAACTGCTGGCGGCGAATGCCAAGACCGTGGCTGAGCCCAGCGGAGCAGTAGCTGTGGCCGGATTCCTGTTCCGCCGCGACCATCTTCCGAAGACGAAGCTAAACGTCGCCGTCATCAGTGGCGGCAACATCGATCCCAAGATGCTGGAAGAGTTGCGACGAAGGTAGCCGCGATATAAGGCCACTGCCGGATCACTTTGGTCGTGCGGCGACCGCCCAACGCCGTATCGCCACCACAGACCAAACGGCCTCGACCAATCCGAACGGCCAGGCTCCCTGCAGAAAACCGTAGACTGAGCCGAGTGCGCAAGCTCCGGCGAAAGCCAGGATGAACCATCGGCTCCGCGCTTCCAGGGCGTAGCACACGAGCATCGCGGTTACCGCGAACAGACCGAATATCGACAGGGGTGTCATAGGAGGGGGTCCAGTCTTGGCAATTCGGCTGAAACGCTACTCCTTGCCCCGCGGCGGGTCAATATAGTTTCAGGCAGGACGAACTGGACCTGTGCCCGAGAAGCCCGGTTCTGGGCTAACATACTCCTAGCTTCTAGAATGCTATGAAACGACTCGCCGACGTTGCCATACTCGCCGTTGCTGCAACCCTCCCTCTTTGTGCATCGTTCGCCCTGGCTGATGCTCTGCGCGGAACGCTGGTAAGCGAGGAAGCCATCCGCGTTGCTCCCAACGCGGAAGCCTCCAAGCTGGCGGAGGTCGGACGAGGACGTGAGTTAGTCATCATCGAGACCAGCCGCGACTGGGTTCAAGTGGAAGCGTTCTTAAGCCCACCGCGCCATGACGAAGGCGCGACCGAGGAAGAAGAGGAAGGCAAGACCATTACCGGCTGGGTTTCGGCGAAGGCTCTGGTAACCGCCACGACCCAAGACGGCGACCGGATCATCTTTGGCGAAGCTGCGGATTCGGAAGACCAAGCCAGCAGCCGGCGCGGCCGGCGCGATGCGGCGCAGGACGCGATGCGGCTTTATTACCGCATCTACGATCTGATGCCCATCTCGCCTCTGGCCGCCGAGGCGCTCTATCGTGCAGCCGATATCCGCTGGCAAATCGAGAGGTCGGACGTGATGACGCGGCCTTCCGCGCGCGAACGCCAATCCTACATGCGTGGCCAGATGAATGAAGAGTGGATGAAGCTGGTGCTCAAGAAGTACCCCGGCACGAAGTGGGCTGACCTGGCCGCCTTCCGCCTGATCGAGAACAAACTCTGCGGCGAGTGGGAGGGTCTGGCGAAGTGTCCGGACAAAGAGGCCGACCTCTATGAGAACTATGCCAAGGATCATCCGCAGTCTCCGGCGGCGCCGGAGGCCTTGTATAACGCGGCCTCGCGCCGGTCAGCGCTCATCGAGATTTACAAAACAGAACCCAATCAGAAGAAATCCGCCGAATCCAAAGACCGCGCTCTGGCGCTGGCGCAGAAGGTCATCAGTCAATACGGGCAGAGTGATTGGGCCTTGCGCACGCAACGGCTGATCTTTTACATTCAGCAGGGTATCCCAACCTACGGAAACACGGCGGACTAACTTTGCCCATCTATCAAGCGGTGGTTCTTGCCATCATTCAGGGACTGGCGGAGTTCATCCCGGTTTCGAGTTCCGGTCACCTCATCATCGTTCGGCGGCTGCTGGGCTGGAACGAATTGTCCCCTGCCCACGAGCTGACATTTGACGTAGCGCTGCATTTCGGAACCCTGCTCTCGGTTCTCTTCTACTTCCGCCGCACGTGGTTTCAGATTATCCGAGCGGCGCTGGGAGGGAAAATCGTACGATTCTCCGAGGCCGGCGGCGCCGACGTAAGCCTGACCCTCCAAGAGCGGAGGGACGAACGCATGCTATTGTGGTTTCTGGCTCTGGCGACGATTCCGGGAGCCGTTGCCGGCAAGCTGCTTGAGCATTCCGCCGAAGATTATTTCCGCGAACACATCGTCTTGATCGCGGCAGCCTTGATCGTGGTCGCGCTTCTCATGTGGCTGGGAGAAAAAGTTGGCAAACGGGAGAAACCTCTCACCCGCATTTCTTTCGGCGACTCGCTCGTGGTGGGCGTGGCGCAGGCGTTTGCTTTGATTCCGGGCGTTTCGCGATCCGGTTCAACCATCACCGCAGGTTTGTTTCGCAACATGACCCGGGAAGCCGCAGTCCGCTTTAGCTTTCTGCTCTCCACTCCAATCATCGCTGGCGCTGCGCTGTTGAAGGCGCATGAACTTCACAAAGAAGGCCTGCCCGCCCGCATGCACACGCCGTTCCTGGTCGGTATTGTCGTTTCTGCGATTGTTGGCTACGCTACGATCACCTGGCTGATTCGCTACCTGCAGTCCAATAGTCTGCGGGTGTTCATCGTGTACCGCATCGTGATTGGCATCGTCGTGATCGCACTGGCATATGTGTGGCATCTCCAGTAAGGCGTAATGCGGCAACAGGCGCGACAATCCAGCAGGAAACCAACTGTACACTCCTGGCGAATTCCGGCATTGCCGCTGCGGACGCTTCTTGGCATAATAATGAGGCTCTGGCCGATTTGCGCCACATGACTGTTTAGCGTCCGGTGAGATAAACGGCCCTCATGCGTTTTCTGGCAAGCATCTTTTTCCCCACGGGGAACCGGCGGCTGAATGAGCTGATCGGTTTCCTGCTGTGCGTTTCTGCGCTCCTTCTCTTCCTCGCGCTGGCGTCGTATTCACCCCTCGATCCTTCGCTGAACAGCGCCTCCGTGCTGACCGGAACCCACGTTGCCCGCAACTGGATCGGGGTGGTGGGCGCGCTCATCTCGGACCTTATGCTGCAATTCTTCGGGATCGGAGCATTTCTTCTGCCGGTCTTTCCCGCAATGCTTGGGCTTCGCTGGTTTGCTTCGCGGAAGATTCAATCTCCGGTGGCGAAGAGCCTGGGTGGAATCTGGCTGGTAGTTTTCATTCCTGCGCTGCTCGCGCTGCTGCCGGGTCATCTGCGCTGGCTGCAGGTGGTTCCTGTCGAGGGCCTGCTGGGAAGAGTTGTCGGCGATGGACTAATCCACTACTTGAACCTGGCAGGTGCGTACATTGTTTGTGCCAGCGTACTGGCGGTCGCGCTTTATCTCTCAACGGCGTTCTCGTTTTCGTCAATCCAACTGTGGGCGCCGACGCGATTTGCGTTTGTGACCGCGCTGTGGAATCGGTACCAGGATTGGCAGGAGGAACGAGCCAAGAGGCGGCAGCAGAGGGAACTGGACAAACGCCGGATTGCGAAGCCGGTGGTGAAGACGCAGTTAATCCCATCGCGGCAGGGGGCTGAATCCAGCGAATCGGCAAGGGCTTGTGGCGAACCGCGCCGTACCGGCATCGAGCGCATGCTGGGGCCCGAGGTCACAGAAGCTGCGTCGACGACCGCCGGGATTCTGCCTGAGTCTTTCTCTTTAGCTGGGGCCGAAACCACGCTTGACCCGGAAGTGACGCAGCGTGCCGACAGAGATCACAAAGCGAAGACGACGATGCCGCGGATCGCAGGCGGATACAAGCTGCCCTCGAGCAGCTTGCTGCAGCGTCCTGACGAGCAGCAGGTCGTGGATGCCGATGAACTGAAACTGCTGGCCCAAGTGCTTACCGAGAAATATGCGGAGTTTGATGTCCACGGACAGATCACGCAAATTAATCCCGGTCCCGTGGTCACCACCTTTGAGTTCAAACCCGATGCCGGAATCAAGTACAGCCGCATCACCAACCTGACCGATGATCTTTGTTTAGCGTTAAAGGCAGAAAGCATTTTGATCGAGCGCATGGCCGGGAAGTCGACCGTGGGCATTCAGGTGCCGAATCGCCAGCGCGAGATCATCTGGCTGCGGGAGAATATCGAGTCGCAGGAATTCATGGGTTCAAAGTCGAAGCTGACGATGGCCTTGGGAAAGGACATCAACGGGCGCATCGTCACTGCGGACCTGAATGGCATGCCTCACTTGCTGATTGCCGGGTCCACCGGTTCTGGGAAAAGCGTGGCCATCAATGCCTTCATAATGTCGATCCTGTACAAGGCCACGCCGGAGCAAGTGCGCCTGATTCTGGTGGATCCGAAGCGGCTGGAACTGGGAAACTACGAAGGCGTACCGCACCTGTATACCCCGATCATCACCGAACCGAAGCTGGCGGCCAACGCGCTGCGCAATGCCGTGCGTGAGATGGAACGTCGGCTGAAGCTGCTGGCAGCCAAGGGTGTACGCAATATCGACCAGTACAACCGGCTGTTTGACAGCGGCACGCCCAGCTTGTTTGAAGAAGACTCCGACGACAAACCGATTCCTTACATCGTGATCATCATCGATGAATTGGCCGACTTGATGATGCTCGATTCCAGCAACGTGGAAGAATCGATCACACGGCTGGCGCAGATGGCGCGCGCGGTGGGGATTCATCTGGTGCTGGCGACGCAGCGTCCGTCGGTCGATGTGATTACCGGGCTGATCAAGGCGAACTTCCCGGCGCGTATTTCTTTTCGAGTGGCGACCAAGGTGGATTCACGAACCATCCTTGACGCCAACGGTGCAGAGGCGCTGCTGGGCAAGGGCGACATGCTCTATCTGCCTTCGGGATCGGCACGGGTGCATCGGCTGCATGCGCCGCTGGTCACCGAGAAAGAGATTGCGGCGGTGGTTGAATTCTGGAAGCAGCAAGGTTCGGCGGAATACCAGCAGCAATTCCTCGAAGCGCCGAAGGACGAACGCGAGGCCGGGAGCAGCGGTGGCGACGGGCCGGAGGGATCAGAGGGCGCAGGCGAGGATGATCCTCTATATCAGGATGCGGTAAAGCTGGTGGTCGAGTTTGGGAAAGCGTCCACTTCCCTGCTGCAACGGCGGCTGCGCATCGGCTACGGGCGGGCGGCGCATCTGATCGATCTGATGGAGCAGGACGGCATTGTAGGCGCGGCGGATGGCCCCAAGCCGCGGGAAGTCTTGAAGCGTCCCAACTGGATTTCTGAGATTGAAGAGACCATGCGGTAGGCAGAGCTTCAGCCCGCATTTTCATCGACTCCGGGCTGGAGGGTGCACAATCATTTGAATTAGGATCGGACAATATGGCAGATGAAGCTCAGGAACTGCGGGAACAGGCCGAAAAAGCCAGAGAAGACAAGTCTCTGGCAGCCGTGTCGTTAACCATGGCAGTGCTGGCAGTCTTCGTGGCGGTGGTATCGCTGTTGGGGCACCGGGCCCACACGGAGGAAGTGGTGCTGCAGGCGAAGTCATCCGATCAGTGGGCGTATTACCAGGCCAAGAATATTCGCGAGCACGAAGACGAGTTGTTCAGCGATCTGGCGGTGGTGGTTTCCAGCAATGACGCCGCGTCGATGGCCAAGTTCCGCGAAAAGGCCGGGCAGGAGGCGGAACGTTACAAGCGCGAGAAGGAGGAGATCCAGGACGAGGCGCGCAAATTGGAGCAGGAGGTCGCCATGGAAAGAAGTCGTGCCGACCGGTATGACCTGGCAGAAGTGTTTTTGGAGATTGGACTGGTGATCACTTCGATCACTCTGCTTTCCGGGCGGCGAATCTTCTGGCACCTGGGGATTGGGTTGAGCGTGGTGGGAGTGGTCGTAGCAGTGATGGGGGCGATGGTGCACTGACCTTGGTGGGTTTAGTTGGCGCGGCGATTTTCACGGCAGTTATCCCTTAGGGCAAGAAGGCCTTCATGCAGAATAAGCTGCCGCCCGACTTTTCGAACTCCGTGGTGGCGACGATGACAGGTGTGAGACCCTCCTGACTCAGGATGCTTTCGAGGTGCGGCGTAACGTAGGGCGTGAGGTAGCGTCCGTTGGCTACGATGCCGTTGCCCATGAATTTGTGGGCCTCGTCGGCAGTGAGTTCGTGAACGCGCTTCCAGAAGCCGCGCAGGCTGGCTAACGATTCGGGAGCGTAGGCGCCGGGATAAACGAGCACAGCTTCATTGTTCAGTGGGCAGAAGCAGGTATCAAGATGGTAGCAGTAGGGGTCAACCAGACCCAGTGGGACGACCGGGATTCCCAATTTGGACATGACGACTCGAAGTTTTTCGACGCCCGGTTGGGTTGAACGAAAACCGAACCCAGCATAGACGCGGGACCAGTCTGGATGCCAGAGAAGGTCGCCATGGCCTTCCAGATGGTCGGTGCCGAGATCGAGATCGATGATCTTGAAACCGCGCTGGCGGTACCAATCTACGTAGAAAGGCACTTCGCGCTGCCGTGAAGCATGCACCATGCGGCTAGGCACGATGAACTTGCCCACGCCTTCGTGAAAACCCACAAATACCTGGTTGGCGGCGAAGACCATGTCTTCAAGTCCTGGGGCGGGAGCGATGGTTTCAACCTGGTATCCGGTTTTCTCGAGAGCTGAGCACAGGGCCAGCCATTGCCGCTGGGCCTTTTCGCGGTCCACCGAAACCTTCTCCGACATGTAAGGGTTTTTCTGGTCGACTACGTCAAAATAGGCCGGGGAACACAGCAGAACTCGCTTTACCATTTGTTGGAATGGTAACGAGGTGTGAACTTTGAAGCAAGACGCCGAAGCCGAAAGATCGTCATAGTGCCGATGAGTCGGCACTGAGCACGAGACACGGAACTGAAGCCGACATCGAAATGCAAGGAATCGACCCGGGACGGGTTCCAACGATCTGGCATTCCACCTGCAACTGCTTTGGAATCTGGCTGCTGTTGAAAGTCTCAGGAACCGAGTCTGATGGTTGCACGTCTGAGCTTGAAAGAGCAGTCCGCCGGAGGAAGTGATGCTCAGCCACTGTGCCAATTCGCGATGCTCAAGACCCTTTCTCCGACTGCGTCAAGGCAAACTATTCCTGGTGGAGACGGAATTTGCGGCCAAATCGGGAGAACTGACAGCCCCGTCCTCTCCTCATATGCGGCAACAGCCCCGGCGCATGGAGCGGTACTGGCTGTGTGACCAATGCGCGGAGGTTTGGACGTTAGTTAATGACTGGCAGCGGGGGATTGTGTTGGTACCATTGCCGCGGCGGTCGGTCGGCACGAGAATAGCCATGGCAGAGGAGTATAGAGAATCTGCGTAGGAGGCTAAGCGCCGCTGGCTCGGCGGTGCGGGGCACGGTATCCCATGCCCATGGAGATGTGCCGGGCCGCGTCCTTAAGCGCTTCGAGAATGCGAGGCATGGTGTGCAGGCTGACCTGCTGGGTAGTGCCGCTCAAGCCTAGGCTGGCCTCGATGGAGCCGCGCTCATCGAAAATCGGGGCGCCGAGACAGCGCGCGCCGAGGTTGTTCTCTTCATCGTCGACGGCGTAGCCTTGCGCACGCACCTTTTCCAATTCCTTGAGCAGTCTCGGCCGGGTGGTGATGGTCTTGGGCGTGCGCTTTTCCATCCCGCTCTTGCGCAGAATCTCCTCCAGCTGATCTTGAGGAATATACGCGACGATCGCTTTGCCGACACTGGTGGCGTGCACCCGCATGCGGCGTCCGACCCAGGTATCCATGCGGATAAACCCCTCCGGCTCAACCTTCTCGATGTAGACCGCGTCCGGCCCGTCCAGAATGGCCAGATGGCAGGTGAGGCCGGTCTGATGCGTCAGGTGGCGCATGATCGGGAGGGCCACGCCGCGAACATCCAGCCCGCCCAGTGCTCCCCGGCTTAAGCTGAGTATCTTCAGGCCCACGCGGTACTTTGCGGACTCGGCATCGCGGGTCAGATAGCCCTGGTTTTCGAGCGTGCGCAGGATGTAGCTGGCGGAACTCTTTGGAATGTTGAGTTTACGGCTGATTTCGGCGTTGCTCAGGCCATCTGAGACCTGGGCGACGGCTTCCAGCATGGCCAGAGCACGTTCGACGGCGGCGGAGGGAGAATCGGAAGAAGCTGGCATAGGTGAAGGCCTTATGATAGCAAACCCGGCCAATAAAGTGAATATATGTTCACTATGCTGAACAACAGACTTGACCCGCCCCCGGTGCCGGCATACGCTTCGCCAGTATGATGAATTAGTGTTCACTATATTGAACACACCAAGCTTAGGAGAAATCGAATGCCCGCCAAGGAAAACGGAACCAGCAAGGCCGCCCAATCATCCTCCCTCTCACGATTCATGAGCGAAGAAGAGAAGACCGCACAGTACGCGCTGGCGCAGCATTGCCTGAACTATGAGTGGGCGAACAACCCGCGATGGAAGGGCGTTGAGCGTCCCTACACAGCCGAAGATGTGTTGCGGCTTCGGGGCTCGGTTCACATTGAGCACACGCTGGCGCGTCTGGGAGCGGAAAGGCTGTGGAACTTGCTGCAGACCCAGCCTTACGTCAACGCACTGGGCGCGGTCACAGGCAATCAGGCGGTGCAACAAGTGCAGGCCGGACTGAAGGCGATCTATGTCAGTGGATGGCAGGTGGCGGCGGACGCCAACAATGCAGGGCAGATGTATCCCGACCAGAGCCTGTATCCAGCGGATAGCGTTCCCAACCTTTGCCGCCGCATCAACAGCGCGCTGCAGCGGGCCGACCAAGTGCATCATGCAGAGGGAAAGATTGCTCCCGGGCAAACCTGGTTCGCACCTCTGGTGGCCGACGCCGAAGCCGGGTTTGGCGGCACCCTGAATGCGTTCGAACTGATGAAGGGGATGATCGAGGCGGGCGCCGGCTGCGTGCACTTCGAAGATCAGCTTTCGTCAGCGAAGAAGTGCGGGCACCTCGGAGGCAAAGTACTGGTTCCGACCACCGAAGCGGTGCAGAAACTGGTCGCGGCACGGCTGGCCGCCGATGTGATGGGCGTCCCAACCCTGGTGATGGCGCGGACCGACGCGGACAGCGCGCATCTGCTTACCAGCGACATCGACACGCGCGACCGCAAGTTTTGCACCGGTGAACGCACTGCGGAAGGCTTCTTCCGCATTCGAGGCGGCATCGAGTCGGCAATCGCCCGTGGCCTGGCTTATGCGCCCTATGCCGATTTGATCTGGTGTGAGACTTCACATCCCGATCTCGAAGAGGCCCGCCAGTTCGCCGAGGCTATTCACGCGAAGTATCCTGAGAAGATGCTGGCTTACAACTGCTCGCCTAGTTTCAACTGGCGTAAGAAGCTTGACGAGGAAACGATCGCGCGCTTCCAGCCGGAACTGGCCCGCATGGGATACAAGTTTCAGTTCGTGACGCTGGCCGGGTTCCATGCCCTGAACCTGAGCATGTTCGAACTAGCTCGCGGATACAAACTCGCAGGCATGACCGCCTACTCACGGCTGCAGGAGAAAGAGTTCAGCCGGGAAACTCAGTTTGGGTATGAAGCGGTAAAGCACCAGAGATTTGTGGGGACGGGCTACTTTGATCAGGTGCAGCAGGTCATCAGCGGCGGGTTGGCCTCGACAACGGCGCTGAAGGGATCGACCGAAGCCGAACAGTTTAGCGAAACGAAACCGTTGCTCCGGCCAGAACACGGTCCTGATGCGGCTTGCCAGCCGATCCTAGGCGACTGTCCGCACACGCCCGTCAGCATTGAGTTGGGCACTGAAGAAATGCTGCTACCTTCTGGAGACTAACAGCGGCCGATATTGGAGCATAAAAACGTGCCGGGTTTTACCCGGCACGGACAGCCTGGGGCCGATCTACACGTATCGCTTTAGCGGTTTGCCTGCAAGCTTCTCATAATAAATCTTCTACCTTCACCTAAATTACTTCTCGCAACGCCCCTCGGAACAGCCAGTAGACGCCAGGTAAGCCCCGGATGCAGACGGATGGTGCAAGACCCATGGGTCGGTCACGATCGCTATGTCAATCCCAGGAGCGAGCGCGTGAAAGTTTTGTGAGGCGTCGTGACGGTCGGCTGATCTAATCTTTCGAGGTGCAAAGTGCGACTGAAGCCCTTCCTACTAGACATGTGGCTGGACAGCTACGAGCACGATATTGAATTCAACCTGGCTGCAAGCGAAGGCCCGCGCTGGACCCTGAATCAGATCCTGAGCCTCGCTAGTGAGGAAGAACGGCAGCGTTTCCTGCATCACGAATTGCATTACAGCCGTCCAGCGGGAGCCGAGGGCTTACGAGCAGCAATTGCCGAGATGCAGGAGGTTGATGTCGACACCGTCCAGGTCGTAACCGGGGCCTCTGAGGCACTGCTTATTCTGTTTTGGCTGGCCGCGGAAGCTGAAGCCAACGTTGTCCTGCCTCAACCAGGCTATCCGCCGTTTTCCGCCCTGCCCGAATCTCTTGGAATCGAGACTCGCTACTATGCTATTCGGAAGGAGAACGACTTCCGCTTCGATGTCGAGGAGATCAAGCAACTAGTGGATCGAAATACCAAGTTGATTCTGATTAACAGTCCCCACAATCCCACCGGGGCAACGATTAGCGATGCGGAACTGGACAGCTTGCACGAGTTCACCGCGTCTCGTGAAATTCAATTGGTTAGCGATGAGGTTTACCACCCTATCTATCATGGACAGACGACAAGATCGGCTTCCCGTCTGCCGTACGCGACCGTCATCCATGATTTCTCGAAAGCTTTCCCTTTAGCCGGAGTGCGAACCGGTTGGATGATCGAGCCCGATTCCAAGCGCCGCGAACTCTACTGGAATGCGCGCACCATTTTTTCCATTTCAAACAATACTGCCGGAGAAATGCTGGCGGAGATCGCGATGCGCCATCGGAAGATCGTCCTCGGGAGAACGCAGGAAACCGCAACTCGGAATCTTCGGCACCTCGCCGCCTTCATGTCCGAGCATCGCGAGACGCTGGGCTGGATTCCTCCTCGTGGCGGAGTGACCGCTTTCCCCTGGCTGGTCAGTGGAGAGAACAGCCGCGCCTTTTGCCAGGCGGCTGCGGAACAGGGCATCCTGCTAGCCCCCGGGGATTGTTGGGACGCGCCCTCGCATTTTCGTCTTGGCTTCGCGGTGATGACCGACAAATTTCCCGACGCACTGGACCGGCTGGGAGAATTTGTTAAGAGTTGGTCAGCCGCGAACGTGGCCAAGTAGCGAAATCTGCTTCCGTGTACTCCGAAGATCTCGATCGCAGCCGCTGCAGCGTGCCCCAAATCTAATTGTTCGCTTCGTCATCGAACGTCCTTGCCCTGCGCACGCACCCTTTTCCACTCCTCCTCTGTTATAATCAACGCTCCCCATGGTGTTGTTTCACATCTGTGCGGAAGTGGTGGAACTGGCAGACACACCATCTTGAGGGGGTGGCGCCGAAAGGCGTGGGGGTTCAAATCCCCCCTTCCGCACCATTGCCTTCAATTCTGAACTATTTAGGATCTCTTGATTCCATGATCATCCTTGTCACTATCATCCACGTGATCGTTTGTCTGTTTCTGATTGTGGTTGTTCTACTGCAGAGCGGCAAAGCCGGAGACATTTCGGCAGCCTTTGGCGGACAGGGCAGTCAAGCGGCGTTTGGCCCGCGCGGCGCAGCCACGGCGCTCTCCAAAGCGACGACGATTTCCGCAGTTCTGTTCATGTTGACTTCGGTGACGCTGTCCATCAACGCCATCAAGCAAGGCGGCACCAAGTCCGTGTTGCAGGGCGTGAAATCGGCGCCCGTCAAGACGCAGCCGGCAACTCCTGCACCAACCCCCGCAAGTCCCCCGACGCAGAAATAAAGCTGAATTCTGAAGGCGAGGTTGAGAAGTCCCGGACGCCTGCTTGCAGGTTTGCGGTAATTGTATTTCCCGCATGCGGGTGCTAACATCCGACTATCGGCACTTATAGCCGGGAGGTATCTGTTATGTCGGATCGCGAAAGCAATAGTTTTGTGTGGTTCCTGGCCGGGTTGGGTTTAGGTGCGCTGGTGGGAGTTCTGTACGCTCCGCGACCGGGCAGCGAGACCCGGGAAGTCCTGCGGGCTCGAGCGGAAGAAGGACGGGACTACATGCGCAGCCGCGCTCGTGAGGCTCGCGACCAGGCTTCAGAGTGGGTCGATCGCGGCCGCGAGGTTGTGAATCAGCAAAAGGATCAGTTCCGCGCCGCCTACGAGGTCGGGCGTCAGGCTTATCAAGAGGCCAAGACGGAGACTGGAGCACCCAAGAGCCTCTAAACCTCTTGGAGCCGGCGATCCGGCTCAGGAGAGCGTCCTATGGAAAACCTTACTCCACTGTTTATTGCCTTGACTGGAGCCGCCGTGGTTCTGCAAGCGGGCATTCTTGCGGCTTTGTATCTGGCTATGCGCAAGAGCAGTGCCCGCATGGAAGCGTTGGCCCTTGAAGTCAAGACCAAGGCTCTGCCTATGCTGGAAACGACACGGGAAATACTGGCCGAGCTCCGTCCGAAGCTGACCGTGATTGCCGACAATCTGGCGGAGACGACGCACTCGGTGCGCTCGCAGGTGGAACGCATGGATGCTACGGTGAATGACGTGGTCGACCGCGCCCGCCTGCAGATCATCCGCACCGATGAATTGCTAAGCCGCACGCTCGACCGGGTGGAAGAGACTTCCGATATGGTGCACAACACCGTGGTCTCGCCCGTGCGGCAATTCGCAGGCCTGATTCAAGGCGTTACGGCTGGCATTGAGTTTCTGCTCGGTGGGCGGAGGGGCCGCAGAAACGGCGGCAGCCGCGAAGCGCGGCGACCCGTGCCGCAGGACGAGATGTTCATCTAGCGTGCCTATGGTGAACGTGAGATTCGGATCCGGGATTACCTTCGGGCAAGCCGTAAAATGCCAGATCACCAATGCGCCCTCAGGTGCTGAATTTCTGGATCGGGCTCTCGCCACAGGCAGGTAGTATCCCGTCTCGCTGGAAGGTCCATGGTTTAAGTCAGATGTAGAGCACATCGTCGGAGTGTTCCCCATGCGTTACTTGGTTCGAGCCCGCGTGAAGCCCGGTCGCGAAGGCGATCTGCTCCAGGCCATTGAGGATGAAACGCTCGGCCAGGGCTCGGTTGCCGAAGGCGAATACCTGCGCAACATGGGCGAAGCGCGGCTTTGCGCCGACCAGACCGTGCGCTGGGTGGAAGTCTGCTACTGCCCCACTCCTCTGCAAGAAGAACGGCCCTACTGGGAACAATACTTTGACCTTGCGCGTGTGCAAGATGCTCACGACCGGCGTAAGTGCCGCGACGAGAATGGGAGCGAGCCCTGGTCCTGTGGCGAATGCGATTGCACCGCGCGGTTGGAGCAGAAGCTGAAAGCGTCCGGCGCGCCTTTCCTTAATTCGCTGCACGCCGACAGCGATTCATCGCTCGACATCTCATCACCGAGCGATTCCTCCCCTTCCGAGCTCCGCGGGGCTTCGCGTTCATCATGAACTCGGGAGGATGCCCCAATCCCTTTGACCAAGCCGAATTCCTACAAGCTGACATTTAACACGTTTCTGGACGCGGCACGAACCACGGTTGCAGCAGTAGTGTCCCTGCTGCTGGCTCGCATTTTGAAGCTTCCCGAATATTACTGGGCGCCGATCTCTGCCATCGTGATTATTCAGTCCACCATCGATCCTAAGACCCTGGCATGGCAACGGTTTGCAGGAACTGCGCTGGGCGCGGCGCTAGGAGCGCTGATCGCTACATTCTTCCGCTCCAACGCGCTGGTGTACGCGGCCGCAATTTTATTGTGCGGAGCGCTCTGCGCGCTTCTCCGGTTGCGCAACGCTTACCGCTTTGCGGCAATTACGCTGAGCATCATTTTATTGATCGCACACGAAAGTGCGGCGTGGATTGTGGCTTTCCATCGCTTTGTGGAGGTGTCGCTGGGCATCGCCGTGGCGCTCGCCGTGGCCGAACTGTGGCCAAGTCGCGCGTGACTGTCTCTATCTATGCGATCCAGCCCCCGCCGACGACGATGTCGTCATCGTAAAATACGGCGGCTTGGCCTGGGGTGATGGCCCGCTGCGGCTGATCGAAGGCGACAAGAACCTCGTCCTCGCTGATTTTCTCAAGCACGGCGGGAGCCGGTTCGTGGCGGTGACGAATCTTCACAGAAACGCGGATGGGCTCGGGTAGGCCGTCGACAGAGATAAGGTTGACGCGGCGGGCGCGCAGCGACCGAGAATAGAGATGCTCATCGCCGCCCACCATCACCTGCTTGTCGGCTCCGTTGATCTGGATCACATAAAGCGGCGACCCGATCGCCACGCCCAGACCCTTGCGCTGGCCCACGGTAAAATTGTGAATGCCGCTGTGCTCGCCGATCACTTCCCCGCTCGCGGTCACCAGTTCACCCGCAGTATCGGGCAGAGCCTCACCATTCTCGGCGAGATAGGCGTCGATAAAGCGCTTGTAGTCGCCGCCGGGAACAAAACATATCTCCTGCGAGTCGGGCTTCTCAGCCAGAGCCAGGCCCTGCTTGCGGGCCAATTCGCGAACCTCCGGCTTGGTCATACCGCCCAGTGGAAATAGAGTGCGGCTGAGCTGCTCCTGGGTGAGGCCGAAGAGAAAATAAGTCTGGTCCTTGCTGCGGTCGGCGGGACGCTTGAGCAGCCAGCGTCCGCAGGTGCCGTCATACTCCACGCGAGCGTAATGGCCCGTGGCAACGCAATCGGCGCCAATCTGGCGGGCGACGACCAGCAGTTGATCAAACTTGAGGTGATTGTTGCAGAGGCTGCAAGGGATCGGCGTGCGGCCCGAAAGATACTCGGCGACGAACGGGCGCACCACGTCGCGCTCGAAGCGCTCTTCATGATTGACCACGTAATAAGGAATGCCGATGTGCTCAGCCACGCGGCGGGCGTCATACACATCGTCGAGCGAGCAGCAGCGGCCCGTGACCTGCTCGGGCATGCCTTCGTGTCCGGCCAGCCGCCGCTGGTTCCAGAGTTGCATGGTCAACCCGATAACCTTGTGTCCCTCAGCGCACAGCATAGCCGCGACGGTGGAGGAATCGACTCCGCCTGACATGGCTACGGCAATGGTCCCAGGATTTTGCATGTTAAGAGCTAACCGCTTGTCTCTTGTACACCGGCGACAGCTCCCTCAACCGCGCTACCGTTTCCGGCACTAATGCCAGCGCGAGATCGATATCTTCTGCCGTGTTCTGCTTGCCCAAACTGAATCGAATGCTGGCACGTGCGCGATCTGTGCGCAGGCCCATTGCTATAAGCACATGGGACGGCTCAATCGCGCCCGACGAACATGCGGCACCCGTGGAGACCGCCAGACCCTTCAGATCGAGAGAGATCACCATCGCCTCGCCCTCGATGTGATCGAAATAAATGTTCGACGTGTTCGGGACGCGTGGCACGCCCTCGCCATTTACGCCGGCTTCCTCCACCTGGGCGAGAATTCCCTGCTGCAGGCGGTCGCGCCCCGCGGCCGTCTTCTTGTCCTCGCTACGGTCGAAGCCTTGCATCGCCAACTCTGCTGCCTTGCCGAGAGCAACGATTCCCGGAACATTTTCGGTTCCGGCGCGCCGAGAGCGTTCATGCCTCCCACCATAGAACAGCGGCTGAAGACGCGTTCCCCGCCGCACGTAGAGCGCGCCCACACCCTGAGGCGCGTGCATTTTGTGGCCGGAGATCGAAAGCACATCACAGCCGATCCGCTTCACGTCAATTGGAACCTTGCCCGCGGCCTGGACCGCGTCCGTGTGAAAATAGACGTCGGCTTCCGCGGCAATCTTTCCAATCTCGTCGACCGGCTGCAGCACTCCGGTTTCGTTGTTGGCCATCATGATCGAAATCAGCTTGGTGTTCGGCTGCAATGCCCGCCGCACATCATCGGGATCTACCAGGCCGTGGCCATCCACCGGCACATAGGTCACCTCGCAGCTTGCTTCCTCCAGATGCTTGCAGGCATGCAGCACGGCATGGTGCTCGATGCTGGAGGTAATGATATGGTCGCCCACGCTGGTCAATCCCGCAACTGCCAGATTGTCACCCTCGGTCCCACCGCTGGTAAAGACAACCTCGGCAGCCCGGCAACCCAATAACGACGCCACCGAATCCCGTGCCCGCTCCACAGCAGCACGGGTCTCCTGCCCATGATGATGGATCGACGAAGCATTGCCAAAGTGCTCGCCAAAATACGGACGCATGGCCTCGAGCACTTCCGGCAGAACGGGCGTGGTGGCGTTATTGTCGAGATAAATCCGGCGCATCATCTCTACTATTCTACCTGTTTTGTTTGAGATAACTGGGCGGAATCATTTGCAGCAGGAAAAGGAAAATGCCCGCGGAAGCGCCCACCCAGTGCAAGAGTTGCCCGAATCAGGCGTTATCGATCCATACGTTATCGATCCTCGGCTCTGATCGATTACCGCTTTTCCATCACCACGTAACGGTTGGGATACTCCGGCCCGAGGTATTCAGCGCGCGGCCGAATGAGGCGATTGTCGTCGAGTTGTTCGATGACGTGTGCTGCCCACCCACTGATGCGGGAGACGGCAAATACGGGGGTAAACATATCTTCATCGATGCCCAGAATGTGGTAGGTGGAGGCAGAGTAGAAGTCGACGTTGGCATTCAGCTTCTTTTCCCCCTTCACGAACTTCTCGATTTTTTCCGACATCTCATACCACTGCGGCTGACCACTGGAACGGCCCAGATCTCGCGACATCACGCGCAGGTGCGTAGCCCGGGGATCTTCGGTGTGATAGACGCGATGGCCGAAGCCGGGAATCTTTTTCTTCTGCGCCAGCATGTTGCGGACATAATCGACTGGATCGGCCTTCTTATTGTCAATTGCTTCCAGAATGCGGAAAACCGCTTCATTCGCTCCCCCGTGCAGGGGGCCCTTCAGCGCGCCAATGGCTGAAGTGATCGCCGAGTGCATGTCCGACAAGGTCGCGGCGGTCACGCGGGCCGCAAACGTTGACGCATTCAGCTCGTGGTCCGCATGCAGGATCAGTGCGATATCGAGCGCCCGCTCCGCCGTGGCGGAGGGCTTGACCCCATTCAATTGCAGCAGAAAATTGGCGGCGTGCGAGAGCGAGCGGTCGGCTTCGACGACCGGCTTGCCCTTGCGAATCCGGTCATAGGCAGCAACGACCATCGCAATCTGCGAAGTCAGCCGAATGGCTTTGCGAACATTGGCATCGTGATCGTTGTTCTTCTCGTCGGCATCGTAAAATGCCAACGCCGAAACCGTGGTGCGCAGGACATCCATGCTCAGTGCACCCTTGGGCACATTGCGCAGAAACTGGATGATCGCCGGGTCCAGGTGACGCTCTTGCGCCAGTCGCTCCTGCAGATCCTTTAGCTCGCTGCGATTTGGCAAACGCCCAAACCAAAGCAGGTAGCAGGTTTCTTCAAACGTCGAGTGGTCAGCCAGTTCGTGAACGTCAATGCCGCGATAGGCAAGGACACCGCGGTCGCCATCGATGTAACAAATGCTGGAATTGGTGGCAACAATGCCTTCTAGGCCTTTGGGGGCAGCAGTGCTGGTCACGCTGGACATAGTCTCTCGCTTAACTAGATTGATTACCGTTGCGGGAGCCGCGCGAGGGGGTGCGCGGGGAATGCAACTTCCTTTTATACCCCAAAAGGCTGCTCACATTCCAGAAGGCCCTGTGACTTCGGTGCATGCCAGTTATCCACGGCGCGGCTATCCCCGCTCTGCGCGGGGCATCTTTTGCAGCTATCTCCAGTTGCAGCGTATAGTGAGAGGTTCGTTCCTAACTCGCTGAGGAACCTGTAGTCGCTCCTCATAATCCCTCCCGGAGGAATCTCGTGAAGCGCTTTTCTTGGATTTGCCTTGCCCTGTCCCTTCTTCTTTCCACTGTGGCTTCGGCCGACGAGGGCATGTGGCTCTACAACGAAGCCCCCAAGGACAAGATCAAGGCCAAGTATGGTTTCGAATTGACCCAGAAGTGGCTCGATCATGTAAGGCTGTCATCAGTGCGGTTTAACAACGGAGGTTCCGGCTCGTTTGTTTCCGCTGACGGGCTGACCTTTACCAACCACCACGTCGGCGCAGGATGCGTGCAACAGCTTTCAAGCGCGGGCCACGACTACATTAAGACCGGCTTCTACGCCAAAACTCAGGGCGAAGAAGCTAAGTGCCCCAATCTCGAACTCAACCAACTGGTCGGGATCGAGGACGTAACCAATAAGGTAAATGCCGGCGTGGAGCCGGAAATGTCTGCCGCCGACGCAGGACAAGCCCAGCGCGCAGCCATGTCGCAGATCGAGAAAGACTGCGCAACATCCACCGGGCAGCGCTGCGACGTGGTCACCTTCTATTCCGGTCAGGTTTATAACCTGTACAAATACAAAAAGTACACGGATGTGCGCCTCGTGTTCGCGCCCGAGTTTGACGCCGCGTTTTTCGGTGGCGATCCCGACAACTTCACCTATCCGCGCTACGACCTCGACATCACTTTCTTCCGGGTATACGAAGACGGTCATCCCGCACACCTCGACAACTATTTGCGCTGGTCGCATACCGGCGTAAAAGATGGCGATTTGATCTTTGTTTCCGGCCATCCTGGCAATACCAGCCGCCAGCAGACGCTGGCACAAATGGAATTCACGCGTGACGTGGGTTACCCCTGGTCTCTGAGCACCCTGAAACGCCGTATCGCCCTTCTGCAAGACTTCAGCAAGCAGTCCGAAGAGAATGCCCGTATCGCCAAAGAAGATCTTTTCTCCTTGCAAAATTCGCAGAAGGCCATTGCCGGATACGACTCGGGATTGCTCGATAAATCGATCATGGACGCCAAGTCCGCCGAGGAAGCAAAACTCCGGGCCTCGTACAAGGGTGATACCAAGGCTACCGGCACGCCCGATCCCTGGGATGAGATCGCGCAGGCCATGAAGCTGCAGCGCGACATCTATCCCCGACTCACCTATTTGGAGCGCTTGCGCGGATTCGCATCCGGTTTGCCGCAGACGGCACGTATTCTGGTGCGAGCAGCAGAGGAAAAACCGAAGCCGAACTCGGACCGGTTGCGTGAGTTCCGAGATTCCGCGCTGCCGTCATTGGAGCAGCAGTTATTCTCCACGGCACCGGTGTACAAGAGTCTCGATACCGTCCTTCTGGCGGATTCGCTGGCTGAAATGCAGGACACACTCGGCAAGGACAACCCTGACGTCCAAAAGGTCCTGAACGGCAAGACCGCAGCGGACGCGGCCAAAGACATAATTGCCGGCACCAAGCTGGATGACGTAGCCGTGCGGAAACAATTGTATGAAGGCGGCGAGGCTGCCATCGAGTCCAGCAACGATCCGCTTGTCCTCGCCATGCGAGCGATCGAGGCTGATGCGCTCGCTGCCCGCAAATTGTTCGACGATAAGATTGACTCGGTCATCCGCCGCGACGGCACACTCATCGCGAAAGTCCGCTTTGCCCAGAGTGGCTTCGCCCAGCCGCCAGACGCAACCTTCACACTCCGCCTGAGCTATGGTGCGGTGAAAGGCTACAAAGAAAATGGAAAGGACATCCCGTACTTCACGACCATGGGGGGAGCCTTTGAGCATGCTGCCGAACACAACAACCAGCCGCCCTACAACCTGACCGAAAGCTGGATGAGCCAGAAGTCAAAACTGGATCTCAAGACCCCACTGAATTTCGTATCGACTCCTGACATCATCGGTGGCAACTCCGGTTCACCAACAGTCAACAAAGAGGGCGAAGTTGTCGGCATAATCTTCGATGGCAACATCGAGTCGCTGCCCTGGAATTTCGCTTACAGCGACGTGCAGGGCCGCGCCGTGTCCGTGGACTCGCGCGGGATTCAAGAGGCGCTGCGCAAGATCTATGGCGCTTCCGCGCTAGCCAACGAACTGTTGGGTGCCAAGGGAGATGCCGCGAAGGCAGGCATGTAGAAGGCAGAAGGATCGCCGACCCGCGTTTCAAACGCGGGCCTTTCTTTTTGTCCTGAGCCAGTCAGATCATTTATTTGGATTGTGGAAAGTAAACAAGGCCAGATCAAGCGGGCCAAATACTTAACGCCGTCTTGCTCAGGATCTGCTGCTGCAGTCCTTTATCCAGCGGCAGCGCGCGGAATTCATCAAGATTCTTCTTGACGTCTGGCACCCCCGGACCGGGCCAATCCGTGCCGAACAGGGTCTTGTGGGCGATCTCATCGAGGCGTGGAAAGTACTTGAGCAAGGTCTTGGGCGGAATGCCGCTAATGTCGAGATAGACGTTAGGATGGCGGCGAATAAGGAAGAATGCTGTTTGCATCCAGAGTGGACGGCCGCCGTGCGCCAGCAGAATCTTGAGCCTGGGAAAATCGACCGCGACGTCGTCCACATACATGGGATCACCGTACTTGTTTCGCGCGCCCGGAAAGACGGATGTTCCGGTATGAAACATAACGGGAACGCCGTTGGCCTCAGCTGCGCGGTAGATGATCTCTAGCTCCTTCACTCCGTTCAGGTAGTCGTTGGGAAACAGAAGCTGGTGCGGAGGATGGATCTTGATCATGCGGATTCCCAGCCGCAGGATCTGCTCCATGTCAGCCAGAACATTTGTCGTATGCCGCGGATGCAGGCTGCCGCACGAGAGCAACCGTTTCGGATCTTCCTTTACGTAATCCGCGACGAATTGATTTACGCCGCTGGTGAACCCGATTACCTCGGGCGCCACGTAGTTGATGAGCACTGCGCGGTCGATGCCGCAGGTGTCGAGATATTTCAGGAACGCCTTGGGCGAACGGCAAAACTCGGCGATCTGCTCGAAATTTGGCCGCTTCTTCTTCATGAGTTCCAGCGCGTGGGGCTTGAACATCTCCATCGGCTGGATATGGATGTGGCAGTCCGTGATCATTCGAAGTGGCTCACCTGTTTACCATCAATTGCTCGCGGCAGCCAGAACCGCACGTTTCGTAAAGACCCGAATCATCTCCCGCCGGTACTCAGGCGTCAGAGCTGACGTGGTCAGAGGCTTGGCGGTGCGCGCTGCAAGGTCACCCACGGCCTCAGCCAAAGCTTCGTCTACAATTTTCCCGACCAGCATCTCTCCAGCCCACTGCACCAGCACCGGTGCTGGATTTACGGCCGTCATTGCGATGCGTACGTCAGCAACATGGCCGTTCGAGCGCTTCATCACCACCGCGACGCCCGCCAGAGGATAATCGATGGATCCGCGAACCCGCAGCTTGCGGTAAACGCCCTCGTAATCCGCCGCACTCGCGGGCACAAATACGCGGGTAACCAGTTCGTTCGGCAGGAGTTTGCGGTAATTCTCTCCGTCTCCAGTGTAGAACTCTTGCAAAGGAATGCGCCGCGCACCGCTTGGGCCGGCGATTTCAATTTCCGCGTTCAGGCAGAGCAAAGCCGGGGGTGTATCCCCGGAAAATGCGGCCCAGCACTTAGTCCCGCCCGGAGCGACGTGGCAGAGATCGCCATCCTTCTTAATGCAGAACCCGCAACCCTTGCGCCATGTAAGCGACTGGTTGTACCAGAGGCAGCGCGTGTCGAGGCATATGTTGCCGCCGATGGTCCCCATGTTACGCAGCACCGGTGAGGCGACAGTTGCCGCCGCTTCCGTGAGCACCGGAAAGTGCTGACGCAAATAAGCCGATTTATCTATCGCACTGAGCGCGGTCAACGCTCCAATTTCTACCGCGCCGCCGGCTTGTGGTCGGACTCCCCGCAACTCGGCCATGCCACGCAGATCCAGGACATACTCCGGCTCAAACAGTTTTTGCTGCATGGATGGAATCAGGTCGGTCCCGCCAGCCAGCACGCGGATATTGCCAACGTGCTTCGCCAGCCCGGCGACCGCCTCCTCGACGGCCCGTGGCCGAAGCAGTCGGAATTGTGGAAGGCTCAATCCGCACCTCCCGCCGATGTTGGCACGTCGCGGCGCGCCGGATCCAGCGCATGCCGTTCCGGGCCTTTACCCTTGAAGCAGAGTGCCCCGCCGTGCTCTCGAAAACGCGTAGGCGCCGTTGGGTCCACGCCCGCCGTCAGGTTTAAAGCCTTATCATTTCTCTTCGCCCGTAGCGCTGCGAGCACGCGCTCCGGGGTGAAAGGGCACTCATGCAGGCGTACGCCAACTGCGTCGTAAATCGCATTTGAAATTGCCGGAATGGTTGCAGCCAGCGATCCCTCGCTGCACTCCTTCGCACCGAACGGACCTTCGGGGTCGATGCTCTCCACGATGATAGGCTCGACTTCCGGCGATTCCACGGACGACGGACTGCGGTATTCCAGCATCCCAGGATTCATCAGCATGCCATCTTTCCAAACCATTTCTTCCGTGAGCGCCTGTCCCATGCCCATCCATACCGAACCGATGATCTGCCCTTCCACCGAAACTGGATTCAGCGCGCGCCCGCAATCGTGTGCGGCCCATACTTTGTGGACGGTCACTTCACCGGTATCTTCATCTACGCTGACTTCGGCTACTTGCGCCGAATACGAGTAGGCCGGGGACGGGCCCACTCCTCCGCCTTTGTGTTTACCTCCGCGCGCTTCCGGCGGCGGAGCGTAAGAACCGGTTCCGGTCAGGGTGCCGTGGAAATCAATCGCCGCAACTACGGCCTCTTCGAACGACATCCATTCCTTCGGGCCTTCTTCCTTGCGCTTCTGCTGCAATGACCCGCGCAAAATCTGACCCTCCACGCGCCCACTGACCGAGGCACCCGCCTGCGTCACTTCCACCTCTTCCGCCTGATCCTTCTTCACAACCGGCGGAGCGTTTCCCTTCTTGAAGACGAGATCCTCGCGAAACATTAACTCCTCCGCCGCGCAGTTCATCTTTTTCGCCGCTGCCGCCGCGATTCTTTTCTTCACTTCTTCGGCCGCGCGCAGTGTCGCATTACCCGCCATGAATGTAACCCGGCTGGAATAGGAGCCAATATCGATGGGCGTGAGGTCCGTGTCCGCCGCGATCACCCGCACGCGAGCCAGCGAGCATCCCAACACTTCAGCGGCAACTTGCGCCGTCATCGTGTCCGACCCCTGGCCGATTTCCGACGCGCCGGTGTACACCACCACACCCCCGTCACGGTCGATCTTGATATTGACGGTCGAGTGCGGCATGTCGGACCGGATAATCGAATTAGCCGCCCCACTCACGTAGTGGCTGCATGCGATGCCCAAGCCGCGTCCCCTCGGCAGTTTGCCCTTACGCTGTTTCCAGCCCGAGCGCTCGACAGTCTTCTCGATGCACTCCGGCAGCCCGTAGCTTTGAACGCGCAAGCCGTTCACGGTGACACACGGCGGCTTGAGGAGATTGCGCTGCCGAATCTCCGCCGGATCCATTCCAATCTTCGCCGCGAGCTCGTCCAGCTGCGATTCGAAAGCGAAGCGCACATTGACGGTTCCGTGCCCGCGCATGGCGCCACACGCGGGCTTGTTCGTGAGCACGCGATACCCGTCGTATTGAATGTTTGGAATATCGTAGAGCGCTCCCAGCAGCGCTCCGGAGTAAAGAATCGTGACCACGCCGTATGAGCAATAAGCGCCGCCATCCTGTACTACGCGTGCTTTAACCGCAGTAATGCGACCGTCATTCTTAATGCCGGTTTTCAGATCGATGATGGTGCGGGGTCGTCCGCGATGGGCCCAGAATACTTCCTCGCGCGTGTAAGTGATCTTCACAGGAGCGTGCGCCTTCCGCGCCGCCACCGCAGCAATAATCTCCAGCGGGATTACTTCACTCTTGCCGCCAAATCCCCCGCCCACCAGAGGCTTGATCACGCGAATCTGCGACATCGGCATTTCCAGCACCAGCGAGAGCTTGTGCTGCAGATAGTACGGAACCTGCGTCGAGGACCAAACCGTGAGCCGTCCGAGATTGCCGGTGTGCGGATCGAGTTCAAACGAAGCCAGAGTCGAGTGCGGCTCCATGGCAGCGTGCGTCACTTCATTTGCGATGAACCGCGCCTCAGCCACATGATCCGCGTCTGCAAAACCTTTGCCCGGGTCGCCGAACGCGTGGTGATAGTCCTTTTCTAAGTTGCCTGGCTTGTTGTCGTGGATGAAATCAGTCTGCGCCCTCATCGACTCTTCCGGATCGAAGTATGCGGGAAGCAGTTCGTATTCCACGTCGATGAGTTCCAGCGCTTTTTCCGCGATAGCTTCAGAAACTGCGACCACGCATGCGATGTTATCGCCGACGTACCTTACCTTATCGAGCGCCAGCGCGTGCTCATCGTGACCGACAGGAAGAATTCCATAGGGATTGGGCGCGTCTTTGCCGACGACCACGGCGACGACCCCGTCGAGCGCTTCGGCGCGGCTGGTATCGATGCGCTTGATGCGCGCATGCGGATACGGCGAATGCAGAATCTTACCGATCAGCATGCCAGGCACGCTGAGGTCGTCAGTGTATTTGCCGCCGCCGGTGGTCTTTTCCGCCGCATCGATCATTGCGGTCGGCTTACCGATAATGGAGAAGCTACTCATTGTGGTTTTGTCATTCCGAGAGAAACGAGGAATCTGCTGCCAGCCGGCAGTTGCTTGTCACTCGGCAGCCATCCCCCTCTGCTCCGCCGCAATCGCTGACCGGATCGCCTCATACATTTGGCTGTAGCCGGTGCAGCGGCACAGATTGCTGCTCAACGCGGCCCGAACCTCAGCCTCTGACGGGTTCGGATTCTCGGCCAGCAACGCCTTCACGGTCATCATGAATCCAGGCGTACAAAAACCGCACTGCGCGCCTCCCCAGTCGCCATAGGCCTTTTGAATCGCCGCCAGACTGCCGTGTTCGCTCACGCCCTCCACGGTAGTGATCTCCTGCTCCTGGCAACTCGCCGCCAGCAGCGTGCATGACATCATCGCGACGCCATCCACGAGCACAGTACACGCTCCGCAGGAAGACTCATCGCAACCGCGCTTGGAGCCGGTGAGCCCCAGATCCTGCCGCAGCACGTCCAGAAGCAGCGCGCTCGGCTCGATGGCCAGTTCGTGAGTGCGCCCGTTGATTTTGAGTTCGATCAGTTCTTTCTTCATTTGTATATCCGGTCTCTGGCTTCTAGCGAACCTGCTACGCTCTGCAGCTTGGCGAAGAGGCAGAAGCTAGCAGCCTTCAGTAGAGTGGCACGGTCCCATCCACTCGCCGCGACCACGCGTCGATCCCGCCTCGCATAGACTGTGCCTTCTCGAATCCCTGCTGCCGAAGCCACGCTGTCACATTCATCGAGCGCACGCCGTGATGGCAAACCACCACGATGTGATCCTCCGGATCCAGTTCCTGATGCGCGCGGGATGCGACATCTCCCATCGGCACCAGCTTCGCTCCAGCCATGTGCGCCGCTTCAAACTCCCAAGGCTCGCGAACATCAAGCAGTGTGAACTCTTCGCCCTGCTCCAGCTTAGCCTTCACTTCCTCGGGCGCAATCTCGTAGTCCATTATTCGTCACTGCAGTGGTTCGTCTCTACGCTACGAAAGCTACGCTTAATCTGCTGCCCGAACCAATATGCGATATAAACGCAGAAGCCAACCATGATCACAAGGTCGACTCCGCCCTCATAATTTCTGCGTTTAGAATTTGCGTCTGCACGGAAGCCTTCGCAACCGCGAACATGATTCGAGAGCCGGATGAAATCGCAAGCAGATCGAGTGCAAATCGTGCCGTCCGAGCCTGAATCTTGAATGCGAACCACGCACTCGCCAAGAGGAGGAACACTGTTTGCCAGGTTATGCGCAGTCCGACAGGAGCGCCCGTCAAGACTCTCCACGCACCTGCCCCTGTCGCCAGCAGGCAAAAGCCGAAGAAGAACGCACACACAGCCGCTGTTCTCCAGCCCATGTCGAGGGCCAGGTGCCCCTTCGGTTGTATCAGCGGCTCCGGCATTACTTCCCCGTCCACTTCGGCACGCGCTTCTCCGTGAAAGCGCGAATGCCTTCCTGCGCGTCCGTCGTCTTCATCAGCTCTTCCAGATAAATCTTCTCAGCCCGCGCCAGGCCCTTGTCAAAGTGCATCGCATCCCATGCGTACACAGCTTTTTTCGTGATCGCCAATGCCGTAGGACTCAGCTTGAGCAGTTCCTGCACTGTTTGATCAACTGCGGAATCCAGCTCTTCATCGGGAACGGCGCGATTCGCCAGTCCCATCTCCGCTGCCTCGGTGCCAGTAATCGTCCGTCCCGTCACGATCAGTTCCGCGGCCCGCTTCTGCCCCACCAGCGCGGCCAGAGCCGTGCACGCCACCGGCGGGTAACAGCCCAGCTTGATCTCTGGAAATCCCCACTGCGCCGACGTCGCGGTATAAACCACGTCGCAAACCATGGCCAGTTCAGCACCCCCGCCCAGGCAGTGCCCGTGCACTGCCGCGATCGTCACCTTCTTGCTGCCCACCAGGCCCCGGATCACGGCGTGAAACTTGAGCAGCATCGTCTCGACCTGCTCGGGAACGTGCGCCGCCACGTCGACGCCCGCCGAAAAGACTCTGCCCTCGCCCCTAAGCACGACAACAGAAACATCCGCACGCGCCTCGATCTCTCCCAGCGCTTGCGTCAATTCCTCCATCATCGCAATGTCGATGACATTCAGAGGTGGATTCCGCAGAACGACCCGCGCCACAGGAGCGTTGATATCGACCGTAAGCCGGGCTAGTTTGGATTCCACGGCTGTCGTCATCGAGATTCCTCCGTTCCCTGTGTCTCCGAGGTAAAAGCGGTTTTGCCCTACAGATTAATCGCCGACTTCCTAACCTCGCCGATGCTTGCCAGCGGGTCGCGTGCGCCGGCCTTCTCCGCAATCCATTTCTTCTCAGTGCCGATGATCTCCAGCAGCAACTTCTTGTCTTCCGCAGACGGCATGTACTCCTTCAAATGCTGCTCATAGGCGCGGTCATCGAGCTGTTCGCCCGTCTGCGCATGGAACTTCTGCCCTGCCCAGCGCCCGATCTCCCGATTGAACTTGATGTGGGGCGCATACAGCTTCGGTTGTCCTGGCTTCAAAGCGCCGTTGAACCGCTCGATCAGGCCCGCCACCTCGTCGCGATAGAGGTTCCGGTTGTAGTCGTTCAAATCGTCCAGGTCCGGTGCATGCTCGTTCTTCGGCTCGTCATACCTTCCCTTAACGCCCCACACATAGGCCCAGTGCGCCGAGGAAGAATGGTCGGTGCCAAAAAGATCGTAAGAGCTCGAGATCCACTTGTTGAGATACTTCTGGATCAGCCAGCCCGGGATCACACCTGCTTCTACGATGCGCCTCAGGCCGTCATTGCCCGTGCCCATGTGGAACGCCTCTTCGCGCAGCATGTATGACATCGACCGTCCCAGCGGCGCGAACGCGGAGTACTTCAGCATTTGCAATTGGAACTTGCCGTCACGATCGACGAAGTCGGTGTAGGTGAAGAAGTCCATCCAGTTGTCGACGTCGACGTTGAATGCACCCAGCAGGCGCTTGTTCTCAAAGGCGCGGCGCTCCAGCATTTTCTGCGCTTCGACCTTTCCCGAGTAGCCGAAGTGATCAACCAGCAGCGCGCACATCTGCCAGCCATGGCGCATTTCCTCGATCATGACGCGCGTGATAGCGCGGCGATCCCAATCGGTCGGCGCATTTTCCAGGAGATTACGCTGTTGTTCGACGCTGGCGAACTCAGTGTCGCCCTGATAAACGATCATGTTCATCAATGCATCGCGCATCTGCTGCGTGGGCATCTGGCGCAGATTCTCCCACTTACGCCGTCCCTTGTACGAGCCGAATTCGATTTCCTCCGTATCGATCGCGCCATAGAGCGTGTCGAAGTGGAAGGCCTCAATGTCCTTGGTGTTGACGCCGATATCCTTGCGCCAGTCGTTGAACATGCCCTCCCAATCACTGAAGGTGCCGATTTTCGCTACTTTGCCTGGCATATCAACCTCGAGACTTGGTGCGTATTCCCCAACTATTTTGCTTTGAAAACCGCCGGCCGCTTTTCCACATAGGCCGCCAGGCCTTCCTTGGCGTCTTCACTCTGGAAGAGTATTTGCTGATTCTCACGCTCGACCGCCAGCGCCGACTCCATGGGAATCTCCCATCCCGTCTGCACCGCGCGCTTGATCCGTCCCACGGCCTTGGCGGCCTTGTTCGGCGGACAGAACTGCTTGGCATACTCCATCATGTTTTCTATGAAGCCATCGCGCTCGTAGATGTCGTTGATGATGCCGAGTTCTTGCGCCTCCTCAAACGAGAAGGTATTGCCCGTAACCATCAGTTCGATCGCCTTGCTCTTCCCCACCAGGCGCGAGAGGCGCTGCGTGCCACCGGTGCCTGGAAGCACGCCCAGGTTCACTTCCGGCAGCCCGATCTTCCCCGCATCCTTGCGTGCGATGCGGATGTCAGCAGCCATCGCAATTTCCAGCCCACCTCCTACGCAGTGCCCATTGATCGCCGCAATCACCAGCTTCGGCGTGTGCTCCAGCCGCAGAAGCATTTCGTTGGCGTGCAGGCAGAAGTAATACTTGAAGGTCGGGTCGACACTCGAAAGCATCTTGATGTTGGCGCCGGCAGAGAAAAACTTGTCTCCAGCTCCGGTCAGCAAAATAACGTAGACATCATTCTCCATGCGCGCGCGCAGGATTGCTTCGTCGAGCTGTCGGTTCATTTCGTAGGTATAGGTATTGGCCGGAGGATCGCACATCTCAATCACCGCTACGCCGCCATCCTTGCGGTAGTTGACAAGCTGCTTGGTGGTTTCGCCGGCCGTGGGCTGCATTATGGTCGCCATGTCTGTAGCTCCTTTATCCTCGTAATCTTTACGATTAATCTTTGAATGCCGAAACCCAATCCCGATCTTAGTCCCCAAAACCGACGATCGCGTACTTCCAAACCATTCTCATCTACTTGCGGCCTTTAATGCCCGTCATCACGCCGCGTAGAAAGATGTCGCTCATCTCACTTGCGATTTGCCTGGCGTCGGCATCGACCCGCGGGTTGTGCCAGGTATAAATCCAATTCATCATGCCGAAGAGGCTGAGCACCGCGATGCGCGTGGAGAACCGCAATCCCCGGTTGCTCTTCAGGTCATCCAGCAATCCCACACAGATGCGGTAGTACTCCCGTTTGATGGCCGCAACTTCCGAGGCGAAGCCATTCTTCAGCGCTTCCGCCTCGTGCGACAGCACCTTCATGCTCGCCGGGTTGGCCAAGAAATACTCCAGATGATTGAGAATAAAAATGCGAATCCGCTCTTCCGGATCGTTCACGCCTTCCAGCCGCGATTTTAGCCGCTGCACGATGGTTGTGAACGTGTGCTTCTGGATCAGGAATAGCAGCCGCTCCTTGGACTCGAAGTAGTAATACAGTCCGGCCAGCGACATGCCGCTGGCGCGCGAAAGGTCGCGCATCGAGGCGCCTTCGTATCCCTTTTCGCAGAAGACGTCTGTAGCGTGTGTAAGGATCTGCGCCAGCCGCCGGTCAAAGCGTGTGGCCGGCACGGCGGTGGCGCGATGCCGCCGCGCGGGAACTCGTGCTGTTGTCGAAGGACTCGCCATGACTCCGGAACGACAGGTAAACTATTCGAACGTTCGTTCGAATACAGTATACGGGAACCCGACCATCGATCACAAGTCTTGGGATCCCCTCAATTCCTCACATCCGCAAGCAACCGCTCGATCTCGCTCTTCCCTTCGCCCGTCAGCGGCAGCAGCGGAACCCTCGCCGGACCGCCAAAATAGCCGTTAAAGTCCATGCCGTATTTCACGCCCGGGATCCCCAGCTCGCTCACCACACTTTGCGCCGCGCCGGCAATGCGCGCCTGTTTCAGTCGGGCCAAGTCGGCGTCACCCTCTTTCCACGCCGCATAAATCTCGTAACACGAGGTCGGCGCAACGCAGGCGAAAGCAAGAATGGCCCCCACCGCTCCGGCATCCAGCGACGGATGCAGCTTCTGCGCCGCCCCCACCAGCACCTGAAATCCAGCTTCCTTCTGCCGGGTCTTCATCTTGCCGACAAGCGTCACCGCCGCGGAAGAAGGTTTCGCTGAAGACGAACTCGAGCCCGCCAACCCCGCAACCTGCACCAGTTCTCCACCATCTCCGCCTGAGCCGGTAGCAGCCGCGAGCATGCGTGGAGTAACCGCCTCAAACGTCTCAGTCACTGTGACGCTGCGCTCGATGTGCCGCGTCCCCTCCACCATTTTGCGTACCTTTTCCACGTCACCGCTGGATTCCTTTATCCCGATCAGGTTCGGATGCTCCGCCAGTTCGATCACCAACTCGGCGGGAATGTCGTAGCCGGTAGCTTGAGGAAAGTTATAAATAATCACAGGAAGCGGCGAGCGATCCGCCACGGTTCGGTAAAACGCCAGGATGCTGGCCGCCTTCATCTGCTTCTTGTAGTAATGCGGCGTCCGCACCATGGCAATGTCATAGCCGAGCTCGGCGGCATATTCAGTGAGCCGCAGCGTCTCGATTGCCGACTCGATTCCCGTGCCCGCAATCAGCACTTTGTTAGGCGCCCCCGCCTCCCGCGCCGATTTCAGCACGTCCCGCCGCTCCTGATCAGAGAGCATGATCGCCTCGCCGGTCGATCCGAGCACGACAATGCCAGCGCAAGGCGTGCGCGAATAGCGTTCGACGTTACTTTCAAGTTTCTTAAAATACACGTTGCCGTCGGGGTAGAACGGAGTGGTGATGGGAGGAAAGATACCGTGAAGTAGCATAGGAAGCCTCGCACAGCGATTATTGCACGCGACCGGTCGCCGCGATATAGGTTCTACCGGCTCCTTACCGCACGTTCCGCGTGCAACTGCTGCAGTGCCCGTATGTTCACTTCGCCGCGCTGTAGCGCAGCGATACCCTCCGCCGCCGCACGTGCCGCCGAAAGCGTAGTGATCGTGGGAATGCGCGCCATCACTGCTGCGCGGCGGATCGCCCTTTCATCAAACCAGGGCTCAAGCCCCGTGGGCGTGTTCACGATGAGATGAATGCGCTGGCCTTTGATCAAGTCCACCACGTTCGGACGGCCCTCTTTTACCTTGTAGACTCGCTCGACTTTCATCCCTGCGGCCTCGATCACATCGCCCGTGCCTGAGGTCGCGACCAGCTTGAAACCCATATCCACAAACTTCCGGGCCACTTCGGCAACACTGCGCTTGTCATGCTCCGTCACGCTGAGAAACACCGTCCCCTGCGTCGGCAGTTTCTGCCCCGCAGCCAGTTGTGCCTTGGCGAAGGCTTCGCCAAAGCTGTCGCCAACGCCCATCACCTCTCCGGTAGATTTCATCTCCGGCCCGAGCACCGTATCGACGCCGGGAAACTTGTTCCACGGGAACACCGGCGACTTCACGTAGTAGCAGCTTCCCGTGTCAAGATCAGAGCGTCGCTCGATATTCTCCGGCAGGAATTCGCGCAGCTTTCGCCCCGTCATCAGCCGCGCCGCAATCTTCGCCATCGGGACGCCCGTGGCCTTGGAAACATACGGCACCGTGCGCGATGCCCGCGGGTTTACTTCCAGCACGTAGACCTTCCCGCCCTCCGCGCCATTCCCCGACCCGCTGCCGTTGCCGCGCGGGATGGCGAACTGAATATTCATCAGTCCCACCACTTTCAGCGCCCGCGCCAGTTTGAAAGTGTAGTCGCGCATTCGGTCCATGAGAGGCTGCGGAATATCCACTGCCGGCAGCACGCACGAGGAATCGCCGGAGTGAATGCCGGCCTCCTCAATGTGCTGCATGATTCCGCCGATCACTACGTCTTCGCCGTCAGAGAGCGCATCCACGTCCACTTCGATCGCATCCTCGAGGAAGTGATCGATCAGCACCGGCCGATCGTGCGAGTACTCGACCGCCTCCTTCATATACCGAACCACCGATTCCTCGTCGTAAGCGATCACCATGGCGCGCCCGCCCAGCACATAAGAAGGTCGCACCACCACGGGATATCCAACGCGCTTGGCTCCCTCGATGGCTTCTTCAAGCGAGGTCGCCATCACGCCCGCAGCCTGGGGAATGTTCAGTTCTCCCAGCAGCTTGTTGAAGTGCTTGCGATCCTCGGCCAGATCAATCGACTCCGGCGACGTGCCAATAATATTCACGCCCGCTGCCTTGAGCGGCAAAGCCAGGTTCAGCGGCGTCTGCCCGCCAAACTGCACAATCACGCCGACCGCCGCGCCCTTCGACGCCTCATGCTGGTAAATCGCCCAGACATCCTCAAACGTCAGCGGTTCGAAATAAAGCCGGTCGCTGGTGTCGTAGTCGGTCGAGACCGTCTCAGGATTGCAGTTAATCATGATCGTCTCGTAACCGTCTCCGTGCAGAGCGAACGAAGCGTGACAGCAGCAGTAGTCAAACTCAATTCCCTGCCCAATGCGGTTGGGTCCGCTTCCTAAAATGATGATCTTCTTCTTATCCGTGGGCGCGGCTTCGTCTTCGTCCTCGTAAGTCGAGTAAAGGTAGGGCGTAAAGCTTTCGAATTCTGCCGCGCAAGTGTCCACACGCTTGTATACGGGCAACACGCCGTGTTTCTTACGCAGGTGCCGAACTTTTTCCTGCCCTTCGAGCCGCCACACACTGGCTAAGCGTCCATCGGAGAACCCCATGCGCTTGGCCTCTCGCAGCACTTCCGTGGGGATCGACTCGATCGGATGCTTCTCCAATTCGAGTTGCATGTCGTTAATTTCTTTGAGCTGATACAGGAACCACGGATCCATCGACGTCATCTTCGCAACTTGCTTTACCGTGTGTCCCTGCCGCATAGCGTACTGGATGTAGGCGAGCCGCTCCGGATGCGGCGTTACCAGCCGTTGTGTCAGAATCTTGGGCTCGATCTTCGCTCCGCCAACGCGCTTTCCGGTGTCGAGCGAGCGAACGCCTTTCATCAGCGCTTCTTTGAAGGTGCGGCCGATCGCCATCACTTCGCCGACCGACTTCATCTGCACCCCAAGGTTTTCGTCGGCTCCGGGAAACTTTTCAAACTGCCACTTAGGAATCTTCACCACCACGTAGTCGAGCGTGGGCTCAAAGCAAGCCGGAGTCTTGCGCGTAATGTCGTTTGGAATTTCGTCCAGCGTGTA
>JBAUVZ010000167.1:0-14286 GCA_049583505.1 Candidatus Sulfotelmatobacter sp. | reverse complement strand
GCGTCGGCTAGAAGGTTGACGCCGCGCAGGATTGCCTGGCGGGACTCTTCGCCGTGTACGATTTGCTTTGCCATGATGCTTTTCTCCTTCGAATATAGAAATCTTTAAATTAGAGAGGGCACGGGGGTTCACAGGGTAAACCTTGCGCCCTTAAAACCTAGACGTTAACAAGCTACGTCTATAGGCCGCTTTATCGGCGTGCGCCGACGGTTTCTTTCTTGTTCGAACCGGCGGAGCTCGAGGATCCGGTTAAGACGCCGAGGACTTCGTCTTCTTTCATGATGATGAAGTCTTCGCCATCGATCTTGATCTCGGTGCCGGAGTACTTGCCGAACAGGATGCGGTCGCCCTCTTTAACGGCGAGAGGGAAAGTCTTGCCTTCATCGTTGGTGCGTCCCTTGCCGGTGGAAATGACTTCGCCTTCTTGCGGCTTGTCTTTTGCCGTGTCGGGGATGATGATGCCGCCTCGGGTGGTGGAAGCTTCTTCCACGCGACGAACCAAAATGCGGTCATGTAGTGGGCTGAATTTTGCCATGGTTGCAACTCCTTTCAAGGTTGGATAGTGAGGTTGACGTTTCTGTAAACCTATGAATTGTTATGGTTTAGGGAGGACTGTTAGCAGTCTCGCCTATCGAGTGCTAATTATAGAGATGTGCGCCCGGAGTTGTCAAGGGTCGGTTGCCAGCTTCCCACCCAAGCAAAATGTACAGGTCCCTTCGGCTTCGCTCAGGGCAGGCTCTTCGTTGGGAGTCGCCCTCTTCGCATGCGACTCCGCTGCCTCAGGATGACAACTTATAGAGGAGCCGTGGCGAGGTGACCTTGCAAAAAGCCAGTCAGTCGGGCACCCTCGTACACCATGGGGCGAACGAATCGGCTGGTCGGTGCCTTCCTCGTTTCTTCTTTCCTGGGCTTCTCTTTTGTGATCGCTGTCGCGAGTTCGAGCTTTGGACAGGCCGATCCGGGTCCTGAAGAGGGCGGGCATGAGGTGCAGGTTTGGGCCGGGGGTGGACACTCGGTGGCGGGTGGGACTTCGCGGACGGGAATCTTTGATGCGGGGTTGCGTTATGGGTGGGTGATTACGGGGGCGCATCTGCCGGGGCTTTTGCGGGGGCGATTTGAGTATGCAGTGGATGCGGTGCCGGCGTATCTGATTTTTCAACCAGCGAATACGGCGTATGGAGTGGGATTCAATCCGCTGGGGTTGAAGTGGAATTTTGAGCGGCGCGGACGGTTCTCGCCTTATTTCGAGTTGAGTGGAGGGACGCTGTTCAGCGATCACAGCGTCCCGACTTATACGGATACGGTGAATTTTACGTCGGCGGCGGCGCTGGGGACGCATGTGCTGGGTGCGAAATATAACTGGAGCGTGGAGTTGCGGTATCTGCATATTTCAAACGCGGGGCTGGCGAACCCGAATCCGGGGCTGAATACGGTGCAGGTGCGGGTGGGAGTCGGGAGGTTCTGGAGGGGGCGGTAGCCATTCCCGCTCGAACGGTAGAACGTCGGCATAGAGCGGTGGTGGAAAATCCTTCCAGGCCGACGGTAAAGAGAAGCTGCTAGGGGTCCTTCGACTCCGACGTGCGCTCCGCTTTCGCGGGGCGCGCGTCTCCGCTCAGGATGACAATTTGGGTGAGACCCGGATATTCTTCTGACTTATGTCTACGCTTGTCGAGTGCGTTCCCAATTTCTCCGAAGGCCGTGACCAATCCAAAGTTGACGCTATTGTTGCCGCCATGAAGGTGGATGGTGTCTACCTGCTGGACCGCGAGATGGACGCGGACCACAACCGGTGCGTGATTACGCTGGTGGGCGAGCGTGAGGCGATGCAGGAGGCGGCGATTCGGGGAGTGGGGAAGGCCGCGGAATTGATCGATCTGAATGTGCATAAGGGGGCGCATCCGCGGATGGGGGCGGCCGATGTGGTGCCGTTTATTCCGATTGATGGCGTGACCATTGAAGATTGCGTGGCTATGGCGCGGCACGTGGGGGCTGAGATTTGGAAGCGGTATCAGATTCCGGTTTACTTGTATGAGGCGGCGGCGGCGACGCCGGAGCGGCAGAACCTGGAAAACATCCGGCGCGGGCAGTTTGAAGGGATACGGGCGGAGATCGCTACGAATGCGGCGCGGAAGCCGGATTTTGGCGAGGCGCGGGTGCATCCGACGGCGGGCGCGACAGTGGTGGGAGCGCGGAAATTCCTGATTGCTTACAACGTATTCTTGAACACTCCGGAGGTCGAGATCGCGAAGAAAGTGGCGAAGGCGGTGCGGTTTTCGAGCGGTGGGATGCGCTTCGTCAAGGGTGCGGGATTTCTGGTGCGAGGGCTGGCGCAGGTTTCGATGAACCTGACGGACTTCGAGCAGACGCCGGTGCATCGCGTATTTGAAATGGTGAAGCGCGAGGCGGCGCGATATGGTGTGACTCCGGTGTCGAGCGAGATTGTGGGACTGATTCCGAAGAAGGCGCTGGAGCAGGTGGCGGAGTGGTTTCTGCAGGTGGAGAATTTTGATTCGTCTTTGATTTTAGAGAACCGGCTGGCGGCGGTTATGAGTGGAAAGACGGCGGTGGGAGGGTTGCGGGCGGGAGTGGAACCGTTCATCGAGCAACTGGCTGCGCCTACGGCTACTCCCGGCGGTGGGAGCGCGGCGGCTGCCGCGGGCGCGATGGCGGCGGGGCTGGCGGCGATGGTGGCTTCGATGTCGCGAGGGAAGAAAGCGTATGTGCAATATGAGGCGCAACTCAGTACGGCGATCGGGAGGTTGGGAACGTTGCGGGAGGAGTTGAAGGCTGCGGTCGATGCTGACGCCGAGTCTTACGATGCCGTGATGAAGGCTTACAAGTCGGCGAAGACCGACCCGGGCAACGGCGAGGCGCTGATCGACGCGAGTCTGAAGCTGGCTACAGGAGTTCCGCTGGGTGTAGCGGAGAAGGCGCATGAGGTTGCGCAAATCACGCAGAACTTGTTCGCCATCAGCAATCCTAATATGAAGTCGGACTTGACCACCGCGCAGGCCTTGGCGCGGGCAGCGATTACCGGCGCGCTGGCCAATGTGGAGATCAATCTGGCGTCGCTGAAGGATCAGGCTTTTGCGGCGGACGCGCGAAAGCGGGTAGATGCCGTTAGGGGCTGATATGCCAGCCAGGCCCTCGGTCGGTGGAAATGATCGTCTGGGCACAGGGAAAGAAGCTGTGCGCGCGGCTCCAGGGGCAAAATAATTCAGCACAAAGCCGAGTGGAAAGTTCCGCAGCGGGGTTCATGGCTGAAGGTCTGGAAGAGTGCGCGGCCGCTTCGCGGAAAGGGGCATTCCACCATGAGTCGCTTAGCGCTGTTATCCGTCTCGATTCTGCTGCTTTGTATAGCCGGACTTCTGTTGAGCCTGAACGGCTGCGGCGGAAGCAGTACGACCACGATCACGGTTCCGCCACCAGCCTCGAAGATTCAACATGTGGTGATCATATTTCAGGAAAACCGCACGCCCGACAACTTATTTCAGGGACTGTGCATTGCGCCCTATGGATCGCCCAGTGCGTGCGCCACGAATGCCGGCCCGACACAATACGAGATTCAAACCAGCAACTGGTTGAATAGCCAGGTTCCCGGCGGTGTCACTCAGCCTGGCATGATCGACCTGGGCACGGTTGGCGCCAACCCGGATAACTACGATCTGAGCCATGCCCACAGCGCTTTCCTGGACATGTGCAACCTGAGCGCGTCCGGGGCTTGTCAGATGAATGGCGCTGACCTGATCCCTTATTCGTGCACGGCGGGAGCCGCCGGCTGCCCACCACCCGCAGACCCACAGTTCAGGTATGTGAATCCGGCCGACGTTCAGCCGTACCTCACAATGGCCCAGACGTACACGTTCGCCGATCACATGTTCCAGACTAACCAGGGGCCAAGCATGCCGGCGCACCAGTTCATCATCTCAGGAACATCGGCGCCGTCGGTGGGCAGCAACCAATTCGAGGCGGAGAATCCGGTTGGGATAAAGAACGCCACCAATAACACCGGCTGCACGGCGCCCGCTGCCGAATTCGTCAACTTGATCGATCCTGCGGGGGTTGAAACGCCGGCTTATCCGTGCTTTGACCATCCTACGCTGACTGACTTGCTGAACACCGCCAAGATTAGCTGGCGCTATTACGCGCCCTCGGCGGGATCGATCTGGACCGGACCCAACGCAATTCAGCACATGTGCGGACCCAACGCGACGCCACCGAATGCCACAGCGTGCACAGGATCGGACTGGACCAACAACGTGGTCCTGGCTACTCCGCAGAACTCAGCGCCGGTGTTGACGGATATTATCAACGGCAAGCTGGCTACTGTGAGCTGGGTTATTCCCAATGGCCTGGAATCGGACCACCCCGCCGGCAACGATGGGTCGGGTCCGTCCTATGTGGCTTCGGTGGTCAACGCGATCGGCAACAGCCAGTATTGGTCCAACACCGCGATTATTCTTACCTGGGACGACTGGGGAGGATGGTACGACCATGTTCCGCCGCCGCAAGTGCTGGTGAACTGTGCCCAGTGGGGTTGCGGGTATGTTTATGGATTCCGGGTGCCGATGATCGTGATTTCACCCTACGCCAAACCGGCCTACATTTCGCACGTCAATCATGACTTTGGAAGCATTTTGAAATTCATTGAGACAAACTTTAGTCTGCCGTCGCTAGGCTACGCGGACGCGACCGCCGACGATCTCTCCGACTGTTTCAACTTCAGCCAGACGCCGATCTCATTCAAGACAGTTCCTGCGGTGCTAAAGGCGGACTACTTTCTGAACGATAAGCGCCCGCCCACCGATCCTGATGATGACTAAAGCGAAGGCTGCCTAGTCTCCTGCGCTGGTGGCTGGCGCTGGCTCGGCCCTGGAGCGGGAATCCCACCAGGCTTCGACGCCCTGCTTGGCCAGCTTGAAGATGGTCTGCCGATTTTCCGAGATGACTTTCCACCAGGCAAAGCGGCCGAGCATGGGGAAGTAGATTCCGCGGAAGCACAACCGCGCAATCAAGATGTTGACGCGATAGCCGAGCGGCTGGTCATCGAGCGAGTCGACAGCCTGGGCGATGGCTTCACCGCCATAGGCATGGGACCAGCCGTAGTTCACTTCGGCGTGGGCCTCGTCGATGGTCATCTTCAGTGGAGTGTGAGCCATGGCGAAGGGGATGAACTCCTGCCAGTGCTTGGGCCGGGTTAGCCGGCCCGCGACATCGAGACGTTTATAGAGTGGAGTGCCCGGCAAAGGAGTAAGCAAGCCGAAAATGGGCAGGCCCGGTGGCCAGGTACGCACCTGCTCGAGGGTGCGCTCGGCCGCGCCCACGGTGTCGTTGTCCATGCCGAAGATGAAGGAAGTGATGGCGTAGACGTTCCGCTGCGCCAGACGCTCTAGCACGGCGGCGTATTCTTCCGGCTTGTTGAAGCCTTTGTTCACATCCTTCAAGTTGGCGGGATCAATCGACTCCATGCCGATGAAGACCCACTTGCCGCCGGAGGCAGAGATGAGGTCGACCAGTTCCTGATCGCGCAGGAGGTTGGCGCTGATCTGGGCAACCCAATTGAGCTGCGCGCCGGCGGCGATGATATCGCGCAGCAGGGACTTGGTGCGTTTGAGATTGATGGCGAAGTTGTCGTCGATGAAAAAGACGGCGATTTGTCCGCGCTCTTTTCTGGCTCGCGCCTTCAGCAGCAGGAGCTCGTTGACCACACTTTCGTTGGTGCGGAAGCGGATGGAGTCGCCGAAAAATCCGGTTACGGTGCAGAACTCGCAACCGTAGGGACAACCTCGTCCGGACTCGACGGGAACGATGCGGAACGTGCCCCAGCCCTCGCCGATCTTCTGCAGCCAATGCTTCGCGGATTTGGGTACAAGATTGAACTGGTGGAGATCGATGGTGTCCCAGGGGATGACGGGATACGGCTTGAGCGATGGCTTCAGCTCTTTGCCTGCGGCATCGAGCGGCGCGTAAATGTCTTTCAGTTCGCCGCGCGCGGCATCTTCGACAATGCGCGGCCAGGTGTCGTCGGCTTCGCCGAGGGCGACGGCGTCGGCGTGCCGGAGACCGCCATCGCGGCCGAGGGCTTCATCCGCCATTTCCGTCACGTGAGGTCCGCCCATCACCACGGGGACGCCCACGGCGCGTACAGCGTCAGCCATGCGGTAGGCTTTGGCGATCATCCGGGTCATAGCGCCGATGCCAACCAGATCAATCTTTTGTTCGAGGACGTAGCGGGCGATTCCGGCTTCATCCATAGGTTGCGCGTTACCATCGATCAGCACTACTTCGTGGCCGGGCGGGGTGAGCGATTGCAGGAGGAACATCCAGAGGTGAGGCATGAAATTGCGCGTGACCCCGTTGTCGGGGTTGTACAGGAGGATTTTCAATATTTCCCTGATTTCTCTGCGCCCAGAAACGAGCTGCGTGGGAGCGGGTGGTTAGTAGCAGACAGGGAGCATCTTACCGCTATTTGTGCATGCCGAATAATATATTTCTGGGTCGGGGACACAAACTGTCCCAAATTGATCACGGGGCTAGCACCTTTGGCCGAACAGGGAACCGGCCCCATGACTTAGAATAAGGCTACCGGGGTAACGGGATGGCTTGAACGCGCATCCAAATTGCAAGATGCAGGGAGAATCCCGTTCTCTGGATTGGACAATATTTATGAGGGCCGAGGCCGTGATGAAAACTTTGAAGGCTTGTCTTACCCCTTTCGTAATGCTGGCTATGTCTTTGGTGGGCGTGGCGAATGCCATGCCGTTGAATTCGTCGGCGCGCGCGGTGGTTCCGGCCGATCTGCAGCAGTTGATTTCAGTGGACTACCGGGCGCTTAGAGACTCGCCGACGGCGGCCGCCCTGAAGGCACAGATAATGGATTCGCAGGACAGCGTGAAGCAGGCCGAGGGTGCGCTGCGAGGTATCGGCATCAACCCTGATAAAGATATCGACACGCTCGCACTGCCCGCTTTCCGAACTGCCAAGCAGGGGATAAGGGTGATCTTTATCGCGAGTGGGCCCTTCAACATGAAGCTGGTGCTCAAGAAGTTGACCCTGCAAAAGATTAAGCCCACGAAGTACCACACTTCGAGTCTCTACCCTATGGATGGTGGTTTCGTGATGACTTTTCTCGACGACAGCACACTGCTGTTCGGCGAGCTCTCGGCGGTGAAACTGGCGCTGGATACGCGTGACGGGCAGATTTTGAGCATCGATACGAACCCTACGATGTCGGACATGATGTCAAACGTGGATTCAGCACCTTTCTGGAGCATTCTGGACCAGCAGGGTTCGCAGAATATGATGCGATCGGCGCTGGGCGATGCGGCCAAGCTCGCCGACTACGAGACGGTCAAGAAACGAGTGTTGGGTTCGTACTACACCATGGATTTTTCGAGCGGGGTGAATTTCGATCTGACGGTTGTGACTTCGGACTCGATGACTGCGGGGACACTATCGATCATGATGAAGGCCGTCATCCTGTACAAGAAGAGCAGCGCCTCGCCGGTTGAAAAGGCGGCGATGGACAACGCCACGGCCGATTCCGACGGCGAAAAGTTTATGGTGCACTTCAAGGACAGCGACGCGCAGTTTCAGTCGCTGATGCACTCGCCGCTGTTTGCCGCGCTTTCGCACTAGAGACAAGCCAAGCCACCACCCTTCGGCTTCGCTCAGGGCAGGCTACGACACTGAGGCACGGAGAGAATCGGGTCTTGGTGCTTTTTTGTTGGACTATTTCTCCCTGGTCCCTGGCTCCGTGCCTCCGTGGTGAACCTACTTTGGTTTTCTCGCGGCGCGTTTTCCGCGAGCCCATCCTTCCTTTACAACTTGGCGAGCACGGCCGACCGCCAGCGCGTCTTCCGGAACGTCGCTGGTGATACATGAGGCTGCCCCGATGTAGGCACCTTTGCCTACGCGCACGGGAGCGACCAGGGTGGTGTCGCTGCCGATGAAGACTCCGTCGCCGATGACTGTAGTGTGCTTGTGGAAGCCATCGTAGTTGCAGGTGATGGATCCGGCGCCGATGTTGACGCCGGCACCAATTTCGGCATCACCAAGATATGTAAGGTGATTGGCCTTGGAACCCTTTCCAATCCTGATCTTCTTCGTCTCGACGAAATTGCCGATGTGGGCGCCTTCCCCGATGTCACTGCCAGGGCGCAGATGGGAATAGGGGCCGAGGGTGGCGCCGGTGCCGATGCGGGCTTCCGCCAGAATGCACCCCGGATGAAACAGGACGCCGGGGCCAACCTCGGAGTTGCGAATCACACAGAACGAGCTAATGTGGCAGGCGGCGCCGATGCGCGATCGGCCCAGAATCTGCACGGAAGGCTCAATCACTGTGTCGGGGGCGATTTCGACCTCGTCGTCGATTACGCAAGTGGCAGGATAAAAGATGGTGACGCCTTCGGCCATAAGATGCTGGCACTTGAGCATGCGGATGTGTTGATCGATGGCCGAGAGTTCGGCAAGGGTGTTGGCGCCGAGAACCTCGCCGGAGTCTTCTGTTTTCCAGACTACAACACGTTGCCTGGCGCGGCGCAGGAGCGCGGCCATATCGGTGAGGTAGTACTCGCCGTGAGGGTTGGCGGTGGAGAGTTTCTCGATGTGCGCGAGCAATTGCGGCAGCGCGAAGACGTAGAAGCCGGCGTTGATCTCGTGAATTGCTTTCTGGGAGGGGCTGGCGGCTTTCTCTTCGACGATGGCTTCGACTTCGGCACTGCGGGGGTTTTTCCGGATGACGCGGCCGTAGCCGGTGGGGTGGTCGAAATCGGCGCTGAGCAACGTCATTGCGGCCTGCTGATCGAGGTGGAAATTCAGCAGGCGGGCAATGGTCTGGGGCGTGATCTGGGGGACGTCACCGTAGAGAACAATAACGTGGTCGTACGCAGATAGCGCCGGTTGTGCGACCATGAGGGCATGGCCGGTGCCGCGCTGGTCGGCTTGTAGGATGAAATTCACGCCGGTGTGTTCGACGACGGAGCGGACGCGCTCAGCTTCGTGGCCGATGATGGCGAAGATGTCGGCTGGCGGTACTACGTGCGTGGCCGCAGTGATGACCCGGGTCAACAGCGGCTTTCCGCCAACTTCATGCAGAACTTTAGGCAGCTGCGACTTGAGCCGCGTCCCTTTGCCCGCGGCCATGATGGCGATGGCTACCCGGGGAGACGAAGAAGCCCGGTCGACAGACAAGGTGGAGCGAGAAGACGGATTCGTGGATTTCTTCATTCGCCCCACTATACCTTGAGCAGGAATAGTACAGAAGAGGGATGAAGGAGTGCCGAATCAAGTGGATTATTCCTGCCGGTGCGGCATAAGATCTTCCGGCGAAAGGTTTCAGAATAGACGGTCAACTCAGGAGGAAAAATGCCAAAGAATGTGATCGAGCGCGAGATCCCCGGCGCAGGAAGTCTAGCTCCAGACCAAATTGCAGCCATCTCGCAGAAATCCTGCAGTGTCCTGAAGAACCTCGGTTCGCGGATCCAGTGGCTCGAGAGCTATGTCACCGCGGACAAAATTTATTGCGTGTACATCGCGCCCAACGAAGCGATGGTGCGGGAGCACGCTAAACAGGGCGGCTTTCCGGCGAACCGCGTTTCGGAAGTAAAGCTGATCATCGATCCGACTTCCGCCGAAGCCTAATCTTAGAATCGGTTAGAGCCCCAGCCCGCCGTCCACGGCGAGAATCTGTCCAGTAATGAACTGCGGAGAGGTCGCAAAGAACAACACGGCGGCAGCAATCTCTTCTCCCCTGCCATTGCGCAGCATGGGAGTCTGCTTGGCCATGCGGCGCATGAAAGCGGCGGCCGACTTTTCGCCGAGGTCGATCATGCCGGGCGCGACCGCGTTGACGGCAATTTCAGGCGCTAGAGCTTTGGCCATGACCTTGGTGAGCATGTGCAGCGCAGCCTTCGAGGAGCAGTAATGGGCGTGTGTGGCCCAGGGGCGCAGACCGCCAAGCGATCCCATATTGATGATTTTGGCCTCGATTTTCTCTGATCCCTTCGATCCGGCTCGTTTTCGGCGCATCCACTTCAGGGCCTCGCGCGAGACCAGGAATGGTCCGCGAGTATTCGAGGCAAACATCGCATCCCACTGGCGCAGCGTGAGGCGCTCGAAGTCGGCGGTAGCGTAGTTAGCGGCGTTGTTGACTAGGATGTCGATGCGGCCCAGTTCGCGTCCAGCCTCCTTCATCATGGACTTGACGCTGCTTTCGTCGGTGATGTCGCAGTGCAGAGCGAAGGCGCGCACGCCGAGGCTGGTGAGGTCGACGACCGTGTGCTGCGCGTCACGGGCGGAATTCCGAAACGTGATGGCGACATCGGCGCCGGCCCGGGCTAGAGCGAGGGCGGAGGCGCGTCCGAGACGCCGGGCGGCGCCGGTGATGAGGCAGGTCTTGCCGCTCAGCGGTTTGTCTGGATCTTTGTGCATGGCGGAATTCTACCTCTTTTCATTTCCTGGCAATTTCCCGGTGGAATCGGCAGTCCGGGGAAGGCTACAATCCACCCGTGCCAGAGTCCCACCAGGTCGTGGTTTACTCGCGCAAGGGCTGTCACCTTTGCGAACTGGTGAAGGAGAGCCTTACGAAGCTCTCCCGCCGTGGTGGTTTCACGTGGCGGGAAGTGGATGTGGATAGTGACAACGAATTGCGGCGGCAGTTCAATGACGAAGTGCCGGTCGTGTTCATCGATGGACGGAAAGCCTTCAAGTACCGCATGGACGAGCAGGAGTTTTTGCGCAAGCTGGTCGGCTAGGATGTTTGGTTAGCACCGGCCCTATCTGTCCATTCCGTGACACACACGTGTTCCCGCAGACACAGTCTTGCCGGTCGGGTGGGCCTAAGCTGCCTGATCTCAGCGCGTTCGCAGCGGCATCCTCCTTGCAATCGAAATAGTGCGATCTATCGCTAGAGGAGGAAATCTTTTGCTGCGACAAATTCTGGCACTGGCGTTCATCTTCGTATGCACTTCCATTGCGTGGGTGATTCTGGGTGCGACCATTTTCTCCCGCACCTACGGCAGTAACGAGCAATTGCAGGGCTGCGTGGCTTCTACGTGGGGCACAGCGCAACAGCAGTCGCCGCCTTCGGCAACCTACACCGTCACCGAGGTCGTGAGCTCGACCACGGTCGAGGATGGCAAGGTCATAGTTCACAGCAAGAACGAGGAGCGGCAGGTTCCGCTGCCGGTGGAAGCAAGCCGGATTCATGTGAATCTCCAGCTCACTCCACGGCAGAAGGGATTGCTTTGGTACAGCACGTACGCGGTTGATTTTGCCGGGGACTATACGTTCCGCAACAACACGGCGCAGGCGCAGACAGTGGATTTCCGCTTGAAATTTCCGGCGCAGAAAGCGATCTACGACGAGCTGCAGATGAAGGTAAACCAGCAAACTGTTGTGCTGGCCACCGACGATCAAGGTACGGTGGGGCGGGCAACCGTGGATCCGGGAGAGACTGCGAGTTTGCACGTGGCGTATCGCTCGCAAGGACTCGATTGTTGGCGCTATCAGCTAGGCGACGGCATCGCGCAGGCTCGCGATTTTATGCTGACGATGCGGACCAATTTCCGGGATATCGACTTTGCCGACGATACGCTCTCGCCCACATCCAAAGAGCTCATCCCGGGCGGCTGGCAACTTACATGGCAATACTCGAACCTGGTGTCGGGCTTCCAGATCAGCATGACGATGCCGCAGAAACTGCAGCCGGGGCCGCTGGCGGGAGAAATCAGCTATGCTGCGCCGGTGTCTTTGTTCTTCTTTTTCTTTTTGATGTTCATCATTACTACGATGCGCAATATCGACCTGCATCCCATGAACTATTTCTTCCTGGCAACGGCTTTTTTTGCTTTTCATCTGTTGCTGGCTTATCTGGTGGATCACATTTCGATCCATGCGGCGATGATTCTGGCGTCCGTGGTTTCGGTTGCCTTGGTGGTTAGCTATCTGCGGTTGGTGGTGGGACTGCGGTCCGCAGCGCTCGAGGCTGGAACAGCGCAATTGATTTACCTGGTGCTTTTTTCCTATGCGTTCTTCTGGAAAGGATTTACCGGTCTGGCGATCACGGTGATCGCAATCATTACCCTGTTTGTTGTGATGCAGGCCACTGGGCGGATTCGGTGGTCTGAGCGATTTGCGGCGCGGGGACGGGTGCCGCTGCCCAGCGCGGGGTGAGGGAATTGAGGGGCGGCTGCTTGCGGCCGCCCCAGACTCCTTGCGCTTTCCGCTACAATCATCCCCGCCATGTTGCGCACCCAGCTTTACGCTGATCCCCACAACGTGTTTGTGCATGATGCAGTTCTGGCGTCTTGCCGCGAGCATTCGGGGAAAACGGCGCTGGTGGACACTTCCTGCGGACGGCGGCTCAGCTTTGCGGAGTATGGCGAGACGGTGGAAGCGTTGGCGCACGGGCTGATTGCAGCCGGATTAAAGCCCGGAGAAGTTGTCGCTATTTTCCTGTGCAATTCGTGGGAGTTCTGCACCGCTTACCATGCGGCAACCCTGGCCGGGGGGATTCCGACGCTGCTGAATCCTACTTATCGCGAGCGGGAGGTGCGGCATCAGTTGGGGAATTCGGGCGCGGCGTTTCTGATCACCGACGGGCCGAATATTGCTGGAATCAATCTGGCGGGATTGCCGCATTTGCGGCGGATGTTCTGCACGCGAGAGCAGGGAACTGGAACAGAGCCGTTCTCGCATCTGCTGCGGCCAGTGAGCGTGACCCTGCCTGGGCCCGATCAAGAGTCGAAGGAAACCCTGGCGGCGCTGCCTTATTCGAGCGGTACGACGGGACTGCCCAAGGGTGTGATGCTTTCGCATTACAACCTGATTGCGAACGTTTATCAGTTTCTGGGGACGCGCGCGACTCCACTTTGCTCCGACGACAACATTCTTTGCTTCCTGCCGCTGTATCACATTTATGGGTTGAATGTGATGCTCAACCCGTCGTTGATTCTGGGGGCGACGCTGGTGCTGATGCCGCGCTTCAATGTGGGGCAATTGACCTCGCTGATGACGGAGGAATCGATTACCACCATGCCACTTGTGCCGCCGGCCATGAATGCATTGTGTCTGGCGGCGGAGGCAGGACAGTTTCCCAAGAATCACAAAGTGTACTGGGTAAAGTCGGGAGCGGCGCCGCTGGCTCCCGACCTACCGCGAAGATTCACGGCGCTTACCGGCATTTTTGTAGTTCAGGGCTACGGCATGACGGAGGCTTCTCCGGTGACGCATTGTGGTTATCTGGAACCGGAGTTGTACCGGCCGGATTCGATAGGCCATCCTCTGGCGCAGACGGAGTGCCGGGTGATTGAACTGGAGAATCTGGCGGCTTCGCCGGAGAGTACGGCGGAAGTTCCTACGGGCGAGCCGGGAGAGCTGGTGATGCGTGGGCCGCAATTCATGCGGGGTTACTGGAAAGAGCCGGAGGCGACTGCCGCGGTGTTGCGCGATGGATGGTATTGGTCGGGGGACGTGGTCACGCGCGACGCCGAGGGCTTTTACCGGGTGGTGGACCGGCGCAGGGAAATGATCAAGTACAAAGGATTCTCTGTAGCGCCGGCGGAGGTGGAGGCGGTGCTGCTGGAGCATCCGGGGGTGCGGGAGTGCGGAGTGGTGGGCCGTCCCGATGCGGCTGCGGGCGAGATTCCGGTGGCGTTCATTGCGCTGCGTGAGGGATTTGCGACGTGCAGAAAGATGGAAGAAGAGTTGTGCGCATTCGTCGCGGACCGGTTGACCCACTACAAGCAACCGCGCGAGGTGCATTTTGTAGAGGTCGTTCCTAAGACGGCCTCGGGAAAGATTCTGCGGCGCGAACTGCGGCAGTTGATTCGATGAGTGGGTGCAATCGACGGCCAAGGTTTCTTCGTTTCTAAAGGAATTCGAGAAAGCGATCGCGGCTATCGACTTTGGCGATCTCCATTCCCGTTGTGCTGCGGATAGACTTGCGCTAGTATCTCTGCCTCATGTTCCGAATCGTGCTGCTGTTCTTGCGGCGGTTATGGCTGCCGCTGGTGGTCTTTGCCGGGTTCAGCCTGGTGTGTGTGCTGGTGTACCGGCGGCTGGAGGGACTGAGCTGGCAGGATGCGCTGTTCTGGATGATTCAGACGCACGCGATCGATGCCAAGCGGGTACACAACGCGACGAAGCTATTCTCGCTGTTTGTTTATATCGGCGTGTTTGGATTTCAGATCTGGGTGGCGGAGCGGGTGGCGGTCACGATTTTCAACCGCCAAGGGATGGAGGCCTGGAGAACCATGGTGAACGATGTCAGCATCGAAAAGTTAC
>JBAUVZ010000166.1:0-4196 GCA_049583505.1 Candidatus Sulfotelmatobacter sp. | reverse complement strand
TGCGACTCCGGTGGAGTACGCAGTGGCCGCCAAGAACATTGCCGACCGGGCTGCCGCCTATAACATGCCCGGCATGATCGTGGATGGCCAAGATGTGACCGCAGTCTACTTTGCAGCCGAAGCTGCGGTCGATCGGGGCCGTGCGGGAAACGGGCCGAGTCTTATCGAGTGCAAGACTTACCGCTACTACGGTCACCATCAGAGCGACGATCCGCTTCGTTATCGCACCGCTGAAGAGGAGGCATTGGCAAGAGCTCGTGATTGCATTAAGCGCTTCCGCGAGCAAGTGATCTCAGAGGGGATTCTCCGGGGGGAAGAACTGGATGCGATTGAGTTGCATGGCCGCGAACGGTTGGACGAGGCGGTGAAATTTGCCAGCGAAAGCCCAGTGCCTGACCCTTCCGAACTTTATACCAACGTTTATGTGACGGCTCATCCATGACTCAGCAAGTGGCGACCGCAGTTCGAGAGTTGACCTTTGGCCAGGCTATCAATGAGGCCATCCGGCTAGAGATGCGTCGTGATCCAAGTGTGATCGTGATGGGAGAGGATATCGCAGGCGGGGCAGGCCGGGCACATCTGGGCATGGTGGATGCCTGGGGCGGAGCGCTGCGCGCGACCCGCGGGCTCATTACCGAATTCGGGGCCGAACGAGTGTTGGACACTCCCATCTCCGAGATGGGTTTTGTGGGTGCAGCGGTTGGCGCAGCGATGACTGGCCTGCGACCGATTGTCGAGGTCATGTTTGTGGACCTCATCGGCTGCTGCTTCGATCAGCTTCTGAATCAAGCTTCGAAGATGCACTACATGACGGGAGGACAAGTGGCTGTGCCCATGGTGGTGCGCCTCCCTTACGGCTCGCGCGGCTCCAACCTGCAGAATTACGGTGGCGGAGCCGGCGCACAGCACTCCCAAACTCTCTACTCGCTGCTGGCGCACATTCCTGGCCTCAAAGTGGTGGCACCCAGCACCGCGTACCAAGCCAAGGGGTTGATGATCGCCGCTGTTCGCGATGGCGGTCCGGTAGTGGTAATGGAACATAAGTTTCTTGGCTTGGCAGCCAAGGGGAATGTTCCTGAGGATTCGTACACAATTCCGATCGGGCGGGCTGAAATCATTCGGACCGGCCAGGACCTTACGCTGTGTGGCATCGGCCGGATGACTCATCTCTGCCTCGATGCTGCCGAAGAACTGGCCGCTGACGGCATCCGCGCAGAGGTAATCGATGTATTAACGTTGGCCCCACTCGATGAGGCCACCATTCTGGAGTCGGTCAAGCGTACTCATCGTCTCGTAGTAGTGGACGAGGATACACCTACGGCTTCCATGGCTCGTGACATCGCTGCCCGAGTCGCCGAGAACGGTTTCGATTGGCTGGACGCTCCGGTAAAGATAGTGACCGCACCGGAGACCCCCGTCCCCTTTGCAGCGGTCCTGGAGAAATTCTACGTCCCCACTCCCGAGCAGGTGGTATGTGCGGCGCGGGAACTACTAGCGTAGGGAAATCATGGCACAGCCGATCGTCATGTCGAGCCTCGGAAGTTACGCAGCGGAGGGCAAGCTTATCAGCTGGTTGAAGCCCGCCGGAGCCAGAGTCGAGGCAGGGGAGGCTGTCGCCGAGATCGAGACCGAAAAGATGACGTACGAAGTAGAGGCCGCCGCGGGCGGTATCCTTCACCCAGCCGCGAAACCCGGTGCGAACTTGCCTCTGGAGGCGGTCATCGGTTTCCTGCTCGAGGAGGGCGAGGCGCCACCCGAGGGCGGCGGTGGCATCGTATCCCAGCTCCCGTCGAAAACAGCCCCACCGAAATTCAAGGGACCGGAAATGCAGACATCGCGGCGACTTCGCGCTAGTCCCATCGCTAAGCGACTCGCGCGCGAGCACGGTGTCGACTTGAACAGCATTGCGGGCAGCGGCCCGGGTGGAAGAATCGTGGAAGCCGATGTGATGTCCGCGAAAGCACGACTGAGCGCAAGCCGTGCCGCAGTTCCGAGCCAGGTGCGAAACATCCGCATGCAACTGCCTCTAACAGGCATGCGTGGAACCATTGCCCGGCGCATGCGGCAGAGTCTTGCAACGGCGGCTTCCCTCACAATCACTCGAGAGGTGGAGGCCGAAATACTAGTCACGGCGCGCAAACGCATAAAGCTCGCTTTGGGCTCGGATCTGCCGTACGACGCGCTGTTCGTGAAGCTATTTGCTGACTCCCTGCAGGAACATCCGGAACTGAATGCAGTGGTGGAGCAGGATGCCATCCTCGTGCTTGAGGAAATAAACGTGGGGTTTGTCGTCGCGGTATCCGGCGGGCTGATTGTGCCCGTAGTGCACAACGCTGCGTCGATGTCGCTGCCGGAAATTGTTCAGAGGGCGAAGCAATTGCGTGCTCGCGTGCTCGCCGGACGATTTCGCATTGAGGACGTTAGCGGAGGAACCGCCACGATTTCGAACCTCGGTGCGTATGGTGTTGACGCGTTTACTCCCATCCTGAACCCTCCGGAGTCAGTGGTGCTCGGCGTGGGCAGGGTCGCAGAGCGGGCGATTGCCCGTGGTGGTCACGTTGCCACAGCTTCAACTTGCGTGTTGAGTCTGACGTTTGACCACCGCGTGGCTGACGGCGTACCCGCTGCCCAGCTCCTCGAAGCGGTCGCGCAGCGGATGACCGATCCAGATTATTTCTCTGGATTGGGGTGAGGACCAAGGAGGGAAATTGACATGGAACACAGGCCGAATCTTCCCGTTGGCGAACTCGCTTACCGCATTCGTCGGCACTGCATCGAGATGACCAGCCGTGCCAATGCATCACACATTGGCTCCTCGCTTTCGATGGCCGATATGCTGGCTGTGCTATATGCAAAAGTGCTGCGATTTGATCCCGAGCAGCCTCACTGGAAACAGCGTGATCGCTTCTTGCTGAGCAAGGGCCACGGCTGCGCCGCACTCTACTCCGTGCTGGCGGAATGCGGGTTCTTTCCCGTGTCAGACCTTGAGACCTTTTGCCAGAACGGCTCACCCTACGCTGGACACACCATGCACAACATTCCTGGCGTCGAACTCTCCTCCGGTTCACTCGGCCACGGTTTGCCGGTCGCAACCGGTATGGCGCTGGCCGCCAAGCGAGACGGGGACCCCCACCATGTGTTCTGCATGTTAAGCGATGGCGAGTGTGATGAAGGTTCGGTGTGGGAAGCCGCGCTCTTTGCACCCCATCACAAACTCGACAATCTGGTGGTTCTGGTGGACTACAACAAGATCCAGAGCCTGGGGCGCGTTGAGGACGTCGTCAACCTGGATCCGCTGGCTGAAAAGTGGCGGGCGTTCGGATGGGACGCGCGTGAAATCAACGGCCACGATCTGGCAGCGATCGAGAACGCGCTTACAGAAGCACCATTCGTGCCGGGGCGCCCAAGTTGCATCGTGGCCCACACCGTGAAGGGCAAAGGCGTCAGCTACATGGAAGATAAACTGCTTTGGCACTACCGCGCGCCGCGCGGGCAAGATTTCGAGATAGCGATTGCGGAACTGGAGCGGACCAGATGAGAACTGCATTCCTCAACGAGTTGTTCGAACTTGCGAAGCAGAACCCACGTATCGTTTTCATGACCGGCGATTTGGGCTTCTCCGTGGTGGAGAAATTCATGCAGGAACTGCCAAAGCAGTTTATTAACGCCGGGGTCGCCGAACAGAACATGACAGGAATGGCGGCTGGCATGGCGATGAGCGGCAAGATTGTATTCACCTACTCCATCGCCAACTTTCCTACCCTGCGCTGTCTGGAGCAAATCCGCAACGATTTGTGTTATCACCAAGCCAACGTGAAGATCGTCTCCGTGGGAGGCGGTTTCGCCTATGGCTCCCTGGGAGCCACACATCACGCTACGGAAGACCTCGGGGTCATGCGTATGCTCCCGGGTATTACGGTGATCGCACCTGGTGATCCCATGGAAGCACGCTGCGCCACTCGCGCTGTGGTCGAGCATGTGGGTCCGTGCTATCTTCGCCTGGGTAAGGCGGGAGAGCCCGAGGTTCATAAGGGAAAGATCGATTTCAAGATCGGTAAAGCGGTGTGCTTCCGTGATGGCGACGACCTTACTCTGATTTCCACAGGTAGTTTCTTGCAGACCGCAGCGAAGGTCGCGGATGCGCTTGCCGGTCAGGGAATCGAAGCACGCGTGCTCAGCATGCATACGCTTAAGCC
>JBAUVZ010000165.1:0-1734 GCA_049583505.1 Candidatus Sulfotelmatobacter sp. | reverse complement strand
AGGCGTGGCCGCGTCCCCGTAAATGTTGACGGTAAAATCGTGGGTCTTGCGCTCAACGGCACGGGAACGGCACGGAAGACGGCCTAACCTATTGAGAGATGGTGGGCGCTATAGGATTCGAACCTATGACTTCCACCGTGTGAAGATGGCACTCTACCGCTGAGTTAAGCGCCCAACCTTAACGATTCAAACAGATACAGCGGGAACCGTCAACGGCGCGGGCCTGGCCACCTACTGTCTGACGGTGTAATTCCGGTTGGTCCCGCCCCTAAAGAAGCGATGGTGCACCATGCTCTGCGCAAGGAGGAGAAACAGGATTGCCAAGACGATTACAAACACACATTTTCCCGCGCCTAACCACCGAGGTTTCTGTCCCGGTCCGGTCGTTCTGTTGGAGTAAGTTGTCATCTCTCTCAGCTCTAGATGCGGGCGCAAGGCGCAGGGCAGCGTCGGTCCATCTTTAGAGCGCAGTCGTTAGATCTTCAGAGAAGGCCAGAAAGCTGCCCCTCGTATTCTATGGCATTGTAGGCTCGATCGAGCTGAATTCTGACGCGTTGGTGGTTTGGATACAAGTTCAGAGCGTGGTAGCCTATCGGCGGCAGGGGCGGAGGCGGCGTTCGGATCGCAAGGCCAGTACCATGCCAAAAGTAACCCTCAATGCCGGACGAGACCAGGCCAGTGAAACCTCCCGTATCCCCCTCATCTGTGGGAAGTTCCGAGGCTGCGCCAGAACAACAAAAAGAGCAACTTTCCCGCTTTGGCGGGGTTCGAACAGATGTGAGCACTGCCGCCATGGATCCCAGCCCACTGATGGCTGCGATGGGCCCTCATCCAATTAGCAGCTTTCAGCCGGTAGTCGCGTCCGAGAGTTATACGGACGCCGAGGTTATGCTGCGGGTGAAGGCGGGCGACGAGTCAGCCTTCGATTACCTGGTGCAGAAATATCGCAGGCCACTGGTGAGCTTTATGTACCGTATGGCACGCAACACTGCGGCTGCGGAGGATTTGGCGCAGGAAGTTTTTCTGCGAGTGTACCGGTCGCGACACAGCTACGAGGCCAGCGCGAAGTTTACGACTTGGCTGTATCGCATTGCGACTAATCTGGCGGTGAATCATGCTCGCGATACGCGCCATGAGCGGCCAGAAGTGACCGCAAGCCTGGACGAACCGGACGAAGAAACCGGTACCACGTTGGACGTAGCTGACTCTACGATGAGCGCCGAAGAGGCTTTAGTGCGGCGCGAGCGGATGCTGGCGATCCAGGCCAAGGTGGAAGCTTTGCCGGAACGGCAGCGGCTGGCAGTGGTCATGCATAAGTATCAGCAAATGGATTACAAGCAGATCGCCGATGTATTGAAGTTAAGCGAGTCGGCGACCAAATCGTTGTTGTTTCGGGCGTACGAGACTTTGCGGGAACAGTTAAAAGAATTCATTTAGAGACCGCTATTTTAGTTTGGCAAAGTGAGCACTGGCGAAGAAATTAAGGGGAACAGGGTCATGAAGTGCGAAGAGATTCGAGAAGTGATGCCGGACCTGGCTTCCGGCCTGATGGAGACGACTCCAGAGATCAGCGATCATCTGGTGGGCTGTGCTGCATGCACGGGAAAGATGGAGAAGTTCCGGCAGACGATGGCCCTGCTGGATGAATGGAAAGCTCCGGAGCCCGCTGGAGTATGCACTGGCCCTCAAACCGCTTGCAGCAGGCGCCGCCGAGGTGCGGGCACGCCGCCTGAA
>JBAUVZ010000164.1:0-2305 GCA_049583505.1 Candidatus Sulfotelmatobacter sp. | reverse complement strand
GCGCGTTCCGGTGTTTCGGTGAGATATTTGCGCGCGGCATTGCCGATGATGGGTTGGTTGTGTTCGTCCAGCGCGACGACGGAAGGGACAAGATTTGAACCATCGTCGCCGGGGATAACGACAGGGCTCTCCCCTTGCATGAAGGCCACGAGAGAATTCGTGGTGCCGAGGTCGATGCCAACGATGCGATCAGATGCCATAGAAACTAGATTGTTACTGTTCCAGCACTTCATTTACATCCCGCACCAGATTGCGGATGTAGTTGCGGCGGTTCAGCACGTCTACCATTTTGTCGCGCTCTTGCCTGCGTTCTTCGTCTGAGACCGGCTGGCCGTTGTGTTCCCGTTGGATCATCCCATCCCAAATCTTCCAACGCTCCTGAAGCTCGCGCAAAAGCGCTTCCTGCTTTTCTTCCAGTTCAAACTTCTGGCGGCCGATTTCTTCGATGAGGGCGGGATCGTCCTCGCCCATCTTTTTCTGCGTGCGCAGTTCTTCGAGCTGCATGTTCAGATCGAAGACCTCTGCAAGCAGTTCCGGCGGCACGATCTGCTTTTTTATCTCTCCGGTGGAGCGAGCCCGCTCAGTCGCGGTCTTCGACTGCTCCTCCAGTTCGACACCCTCGAGCTTCAAGAGATACTCGGTGCGCTTGATGGGGTCTTTCAAAGTGCGATGCGCATCGTTGAGCAGGGAACTCTGTTGCAGGCTCCACTCCTGCTCCTGGCGGCCCGCCTGGGCGTTGAGATCGGGATGCAGCTTTCGGCTCAACTCGTAAAAGTCCTTGTCCAAGGCGGTGACATCGAGATCCAGCTTTCGCGGCAAACCGAAGAAAGCAAAATAATCCACCGGCGCGGGCGGCTGAACCTTGCCACAGGACTGGCAGAAGTGCACGGCGCGCATGGTTCCGCACGACCAGCAGGATTGAGTCTCCTCGGGTGCGGGCTTTGCGGTAATCGTGGTTAAGGGCGAATTGGTCATTCCTACATTTCCTGTCAACTACCTACCGACGACACGGCAAGCCCGGCGTAGCCGATTTGCCAGGCGAGGACGGTGGGGCGCCATAGACATTCGCGGGCGAGGCGCCCGCGCCACATAATCACGCGGAGAACGAAGTCCCGCAGCCGCACGACTTCGTGGCCTGGGGATTCACGAAGACGAATCCCTGCTGCATGAGCGTTTCCTGGTAATCCAGGATCATGCCGTGCAGGTAGATAAACGACTTGGGATCGACGAAAACGCGCACATCGCCGTATTGGAAAATGCGGTCGCGTTCGCGGGGCTGCGTGTCGAAGCGGATGTTATAGCTTAGACCGGAACAGCCGCCGCCCTGCACGCCCAGGCGCAGGCCGCCCTGCTCGGGCGAAATGCCTTCCTTGGCCATCGCGCCGCGTACCTTGACCAGGGCCTTCTCAGTGACCTGAATGCCCTTGGCCGGTGCGGTTGGCGAAGTCTGCGCGGTTTGTTCCGTTGCCGTTGTCATGACAATCCCCGATTATCGGCCTAGCAGCCGTGAAGCCGTCGCCTGTCGAGACGCTTATTGCGACACGGCGGACGCAACCGGCTTCGCGCTCTCCTGCTTTTTCTTCCAGTCGCTGATGGCGGCGCGGATGGCGTCCTCGGCCAACACGGAACAATGGATCTTCACCGGAGGAAGCGACAGCTCCTTCACGATATCCATGTTCTTGATGGTGAGAGCTTCCTCCACCGTCCTGCCCTTGACCCACTCGGTGGCTAGTGAGGACGAGGCGATGGCGGAACCGCAACCGAACGTCTTGAACTTGGCTTCTTCAATGACGTTAGTCTCGCGGTTCACCTTGATCTGCAGCTTCATGACGTCGCCGCATTCGGGTGCGCCCACCAGGCCGGTACCCACGTCAGCGCTGCTCTTATCCATCGAGCCGACGTTGCGGGGATTGTTGTAGTGATCGATTACTTTATCGCTATATGACATTTGCTCTCCTAGATTCTCTGACTTACCCCAGGGGCTAAAGCCCCTTCTCAGTTAGAACTCTTGCGGCACGACTGAAGTCGTGCCCTGATACGAATCGCCTCCCGGTACGAATCGCGCCCGGTACTCGCGACTCGGTACTTGTTATTCGCCAGCCCACTTCACATCCTTCAGATTGATGCCTTCCTTCGCCATTTCGTAGAGCGGCGAAAGCTCACGGAGGCGCTCGACGGTTTCAATGACGCGGTCGGCCACGTAATCGACCTCGGCTGCAGTGTTGAAACGGCCGATGCCGAAACGGATCGAACTGTGCGCCAGGTCGTCGCCGGTGCCGAGAGCCTTCAATACATAAGATGGTTC
>JBAUVZ010000163.1:0-3653 GCA_049583505.1 Candidatus Sulfotelmatobacter sp. | reverse complement strand
CGATAACTTGGGAGCGTATAGCATCCCGTCGGAGACCGGCTTTCTCATCCCATCTGATTTCAACAACGCCTTCCAGTTGCCCACCCCATTATCCGTCGGTGTGATCAAATTGGACAGACGGATGTTTAGCTCCGAGCCTAGTGTGTCTATTTGTACTCTTGACGTCGGATTATAACGTGGACCGGGTAGGGTGGGAAAAGTTGCGCCTGGGAGAGTGTCCCAAGCTTTGTCGTATCGAGAGAAATCAGGACTATGTGTCGGAAAACTTTGAGCGGTGGAAAGAAATAGCGGCCCGGTGCCTTGGCGAACAAGATCCTGCGAAGTTGACGGAACTGGCGAACGAAATGAACCTTATTCTGACCCGGAAAACACCGTACGTCGATCCCCGCTGCACGCGGCGGGGTCGCACGAAGAGGGCCAACGCGACGTTCCGAAGCTAAACGCTGAGGGTAAAGTATGTTTCACTTAATCTGGTATATCTTGATTGGGCTAATCTCGGGGTTTATCGGGAAAACGGTGATGCATGTCCATATGACGATCTTCTGGACGATCGTTCTCGGCGTCATCGGCTCGGTCATCGGCGGCGGCGTTAGCCACATGTTTTCGCGCCCGACGAACGAACGCTACCATCCTGCTGGCCTCATTTTTTCCACACTGGCGCGATCCTGATTCTCTTCGTTTGCGACAAGCTGAAGATTCACCTTCCCCAGGTCAACCCGTTCTAAAGCTCATCGAATCCAGCCAAGCGATACACACTTGAGGCTCACAGAGAAGAGCAGCTCAAGGACAAGAAGTCGTCCGTTCATTTCCCGCGGAAAAGTGTGCACTATTGACCAGCCACTAGAACACGCAGCGGTTATGCTGCTCTTACTATTTAACAAACGGAACACGGCCATGGGTTAGCGACTGTACGTCATTCGACCCTCACGACCGGTTCAAACTCCGGGCCGGACGCAATCTCTGAGTCCGGCCTCTTTTCTTGCCCGGCGGTACCCGACTTGTTCATTCCTCTTAATCAGTTAGTGAAAAATCGCCATCTCACTCATTGACCCGGGGGGTCGGCTTCTTCGCAGCGGCCTCCGCCCTGTTTCCCCGCTTCACCGCCCCATGCGACAAAGCCTTGGCCTCGGACTTCAGTCGGCCGAGCACGTCCATGAACTGCTTCCCCACTTCTCCATCAAGCGCGATTGTATGCTCGGGCTGGAAGTAGATGCTGACCCTGCCTGTCACTGTGTCTTGGCTTACTACGCGAACTTGGTCCAGGTTGATCGCCTGTTGACCTCCGCTACCGCCTGTGAAGAAGAAGTTTGCCATCGTCTGGCGCTCCTAATAATAAATAATGATGAGGGTGGTTGGTTGAGAATCCACACCCACGATTCAGGACAGATCATCTGGACGTACATTTTGCACGCCCAGAGAGGGCTCATAGAGCGCGGATGATCAACACAATTACTGCGATCACAACAATCGTTCCCAACAAACCGTAACCTAGCATAGTGCCTCCTATGGAAGAATCTGCAACAAGTATGCTGGAAGATGATGAGGCTTCGCTGCCCAGTTTTGCTCACGATGTTGAAGTACGAGAATTGAGCAAGATTGCACAGTGTATTCGTTTGTGAGCATTACAGCTCAGCCAAGGCTAATCCGCTTCTCCATAATTGACGGCGGAGACATCTCCAGGTTAGGACGGCCTTTGGTAAAGCAAATCACAACTGCGAAGAAAAAACGTGATTTCAATCCCAACACCTTTCTTTCAACGATTGGGAAGGGCAGGGAGATGGTGTCTTTTCAAAAGAAACACATGATCTTCACTCAGGGCGATTCTAGGGACGGCCTATTTCTTGTCCAAAGCGGGAAGGTGCAACTCACCGTGGTATCGGAAAACGGGAAAGAAGCAGTTCTCGGCATTTTGAGCGAAGGCGATTTCTTTGGAGAAGGTGGTCTCGCTGGTCAGCCCCTACGCATGTCGTCTGCAACCGCGCTGACAGACTGCGTCCTGCTACACATCGAGCGGAAGGCGATGTTGCATGCAATGAACCGGGAACCAAAATTATCAGCCATGTTTGTCAAGTACTTACTGAAGCGGAACATCCGGTATCAGGATGACTTGGTCTATCAACTTTTCAATTCCAGTGAAAAGCGGCTGGCGCGGGTTCTTCTGTTGATGGCGCAATTCGGCAAAGAAGGAGTGCCGGAAATCTCAGTCCCAAGACTAAGTCAGGAAACTTTAGCAGAGATGGTCGGGACGACACGCTCGCGGGTCAGCTTCTTCATGAACCGATTCAGGAAGCTCGGCTTTATCAACTATCGCGTTGGTAATAATTTACACGTTCACAGTTCGCTCCTTAACATCCTTCTTCGCGATGACGACGGAATAACCTTGAATCCAGGAACCAAGAACCAACATGCCCGTCCCAAGAGGGGTTCAGAGCCGCCTCCACAGCCTGGCGCGGCCCCTGACAAAGATCGTGCCAGGAGGCCGCCCCTCCTCGCTGCGCGCTGTAATTTGGCCCGATGTGCCCGCACCTGACACGGAAGGCCGTCAAGCGTATATTTTCGGTGGACACATTCACTCAACGACGGGTTTTAGAGTTGAGAACTGAGATAGAAGCGCTTCAGCACGAACAGTGGGTTTATGCGCAACAAGCTTTTCACACGCCCGCAGAAAGACATACCCGCGATCTGAGGCGGCAGCGTTTACAGGCAATCAAAGAAGAACTTTTGCGCCTCGATAAGCCGTTCCAACGGGAACTGCCATGAATCGTGTGAGCAAAATTGAGCAGACCAGGGACAGCTTTTCTGCGAGGATTTGAAGAACAGTAACTTCAAGACTCCAACTTGTACAACCGGGGTGTTCGGAAACGACACCCCGGCCCCACATCAATTCCTACCTACCCTTCTGAGTGTTCAAAATTGCACAGCTTAAGGTGCACCGTGGAAGTAGCATTCTTTAGGAAACGTCGTTCGCTGTGGGGTGCTGTTATGGACACAAACACAAGGCAAATTGCGCTATCCGTGCTCGAAAATCTCAGGGAAGACCTAGCTTATGCGCGTATGAATAATGGCAGTCGCGTTCTTGACGTAGCCGACCTTCGCCAGTACATCTATGAACTGATGGGCCGGATAAGGACAACCGGCCTCGCAATGGAAGGACTGTACGGCAACGACAATGGTCATGGGCAAGACATCAGCAAGAGTAACGGTCACAACGGGAAAGCGCATCTAGACAAAAACTGGCACGAGCGAGAACAACACTGAGTCAGGCCATTTATGAGATGCGTAGTACGCATGGGATTAGTTCGTCCTTAAAGCCCTGCTGTTTACGAAGTAAAGGAAAGAAGGACGTCTTTTCGAATGCTCGCGTGTAATCGGACAGGCCACTCGCCCAGAGCAACTTCTTGCATATTCCGGCGGCCCAGCAGAGGACCTCACAATTCGCTGTTTCAAGGCAGTTGTCTCGTGAGTATGAAAGCTCCGGTACGCGCGGTTTTGGGATAATCCGAATGCGGATATTGCTTAGCTCTTGGAGACAAAGAGTGACGCACTTCTCTTAGGATGCTCCCGCAGGATTCTTTCGATATGCAATTGTAATTCCGTTGCTATATTCTTCTTGGCATCTTCAAAGCTACTGCCACTTACCGTGACCGACAGGC
>JBAUVZ010000162.1:0-3135 GCA_049583505.1 Candidatus Sulfotelmatobacter sp. | reverse complement strand
GCGCCATGGTCGGCCGCATCCCTTTGGCAATCCGAGCAGCATAGAAAACGTGCAGAGGGCCAGGACGCGTGCTGGCAGAGATGGCGGCACTTTTGAAAAGGTTTTTCACATCTTTATTGTGGTTGTCATTCAGACCGCGCACCGTGATGCGCTCTCGGTTGCGTTGCAGTTTTCCTCGCACGCAGCGGTACTCGCCGCTGTCGTGAGTCTCGATCGCGAAACCGCTGTAGGCCCAGAGCTGCCGCTTGGTTCGGAAACGATGTGGTGTCTGCAGCAATGCCACCAGCAGGGCGGCACGAATCGGACCGATCGAAGGAATCTGACGCAGTAACTTCACGGCAGGATGCTGGTGGCTCTCGCTCAGAAGGTCATGACGCGCTGCTTGGCGCACGGGCTGGAGCCCATCCAGTTGCTGGTAAAGCCGTGTGGCTCGAACCCGAACTCCCGGTTCCACGATCTTGGCCAACCACTCTGCGCGATGCCGGGGAGCGTACACCGTCGTACCGCTGCAGGGAATCGCCCAGCTGCGGTACAGGGCTTTGATCCGATTCATCACCCGCGTGACATCCTTGGTGAGGGTCAGATAGCTGCGCCCCAGTTCTTTCAAGGTGCGTACCCCATGCTCTCCGTGGTAGACCGGCTTGAGTTGGTTGGTGCGTAACAGTTCCGCTAGCTTTCGCGCGTCGATCCGGTCACTCTTGTTGCCGTCTTTCAACAGGGCAGCCTTTCGTGGATCGCAGACCACCAGCCGACTGACGTGGGGTTTCAGAAGGTCGTGTAACCAGGCAGCAGAGGTTCCTTCCTCGAAGGTCAGAGACAGAGTCCCTTGCAGCCCTTGGATGAACTCGACGATCGTGGCCGCCTTGGTCTCCAGCAGGCATTCCATGATCAGCCTGCCTTGAGCATCCATCACGGCAACCGAGATGCTGGCCTGATGAACGTCCATGCCGATATACTTTTCTTGACTCATAAAGGCGCTCCTTTTCGCTAGGTTGGTGGTGCGAACAATCTCAACCTACCGCAAAAGTGGGCGCCTTTTTATATTGCGTGTAATCGCCTGGTTACAACAATTGATGGTTTAATCAATTCGCACCGTCGCAGCCGCTCGCGCTGGACGGCGCATCATCAACACCAACACCGCAAAGAGTCCTGCTGGAAGCCAGATCCAAAGAAGTTCATTTTTGAGGATGAGATATCCCTGTGGACTGAAGAAGCGTCCGAACGCTATTGGCGAGACACGAATCGGTCTCCACGGCAAGAAAAAACGGCGATTGTCGAACGGTGAGAAGAACGCGACCCCGAGCCCGCCGTTCGTCATAGCATCGAGCACGCCGTGGCTGGCCGTCGCCAGAAACAAATACAAGAACAGCGGAAATCGTCCGATCCCAGACGCCCCGCGTAGGAACGCGATAATGGCCACCACACTCGCCAGAAGAGCAGCGAAAACCAACGAATGCGTGAATCCACGATGCCCCCAGAAATCAGCATACCGGATACCAAACCGAAACCCGATCACGTCAACGTCGGGAAGGACGGAGCAGAACACACCCGCCGCCCAAACACGCTTGGACATGTGAGGTCGGTAAAAGCATGTTCCGATGCTCAAAGCAGCTACCGCATGTGAGAGCGCAGATGCCACGGCAAACGCTTCCTCCACGATACCTTTTCCAATTTATCCCAAGGGGTGGCGGGGCGGGTGATTATAGTGCGGGTTCCTGAAGGAAAGTTTGCACTCCGTTATTGGCGTAACATCGCCATTCCACTCATTGAGCCTGGGCCAATTCTCAATGAGTGTAATCGCCTGTCAGCGACAAGTCACTAGCTCTTAGACCAGCAACCAACAGTCACTGAGGTAATCTCTGACAATCGCTTTCCTCAGTCACACCCCACATGCACTATTAGACTTGACCCAATGATGACGAAACAGCCATCGCTGATCGTAGCTATACTTTCGCTACGAAACGTCGCCATGCTCGGCATGGGGATTTTCCTGCTCGGCTGGCTCCTCCTGAACCCAAAAATGGTCTTTATGTACGGCCACTCCAACGTGCCTTTCCCGAATCAGCGATTCGCACGTATTGTCTTCTACATTGTAGGAACCGTGCTAGTTCTGGGGGGACTATGGGGATTGTGGATCGACTGGCATGCTGGTCGTTGACTCTTAGGTGCGTACGAGCGGCAATCTGTCAGTTGGCGAAAATCTCGATTACACTCATTGACCCGGGCAGCCCAACCCTCGATGAGTGTAATCGCCTGTGTTACATCAATCGCCTGTTCACAGAACGAGATGTGGGTTTGCAAATGACATCAAACAACCACAACGCGAGCATCACTTCGAAAAACTGTTCGAGAGGCTTTGTCCATCTCATATTGAAGGACACTAGATGCAAGAACTCTGCCAAAACAGACTCGCCTTTGTTTACCGCACGATACGGCCAGAGGAAGTTGTTTTGAGGCTAAGACCTGTTGCCGCACATAGGAAAAGTTGCCATACAGGCAATACTGTATCGTTCACGACTGAGCCAGGCGACTCCTTGATGGCCAGCCGGGGTCATGAGCGTAATCGCCTGATTGCAGCAAGAATCGCCAAGGTATCCAAATCGGAGAAGATATTGCCAGTGCGAAAAACGAATGGGAGCACAACGCATGGATCGATTCGACCGGTACCGCGAGGAGATTGACATCAACGAAGTGCCCGAGCATCTGAGGGATTTGGTGCCGTTCGCTTACAAGTGGGGTATCGGAGATGACATCGCTCGATCCGATTTTGAGGAATCTTCTTCCGATGAAGAGAAAGAGGAACTCCGTCGCGCCCTGAGTGGAAGGACAGAGCAGGTGTCGGAATGGCTGGATTCGTTTGCGGAAAACAGCGTTCACCCCGGGGCATTCTCGAATTTCTGCTATGTGCTGGAAGCCGTCGCGGAGATGACTATCTGGCCAGACTGATATTCTGCCCAGATTGCTGTTGTAACATCGCCATTTCACTCATTGACCCGGAATCGATCATTTTCTCAATGAGTTCTATAAAAAGGGATGTCAAGAGAAAAGTTCTCCCTCGACCGGAGACCGAGAAGATTTTGTCTCGAGATCCAGCCCACTTCACTGTAAGAGTGCCTCTCGATTTGCGCGAGAGGT
>JBAUVZ010000161.1:0-58080 GCA_049583505.1 Candidatus Sulfotelmatobacter sp. | reverse complement strand
GCGTATGACTCGTTGTCATACATCAAAATGAGGCAGTTGTAATCGGGATGAGTGAGCGTGGCTGAAATCGCCCCAACACCCATGTCCGCCCCACCACCATCGCCGCAGAACGCTATCACGTTGATGGGCTCCTGCTTCATTTTTCCCTTGCGCATGAGCACCTTCAAAGCCGCAGAGGTGCCCAGCGCCGCCGATCCGCTGCTTCCTAACTGCGTGTGCATCCAGGGAAGTACCCACGAGGTGCTGTAATAGGTGGTATTCGCCACGTACATGCACCCGGTACTGCCCAACACGATGGTTCTGGGGCCGGCGGCCTTGGCCATCATCTTCATCACCAGCGCCGACTCACAGCCCTGGCAGGTGCGGTGACCGGAGGTGAAATATTCCTCCAGCGGGATCTTCTTAACCGCTTTGAAGGGATCTAGTTTCTGGGTCGGATCGATCTGTACGTAGGTAGCCATAATTCTTTATCCTCTCTGGGTTCTAAAACCCAGGTCTAAAACCCGTCAGCAAAAGCGGATTACTCTCGCAATCCGATCCATTGAGTTAAGGGAGATGCTTTGCCATCCGCCGCGTTGTAGACGGCGTCGGCCATCTTCTGCACATCGGGCACAGTAACTTCGCGCCCGCCGAGACCGCAAATAAAGCCGAGAACCGGCGGTTTCTTGCCCGGCCCCGGATACAGGGCATGGCGAACCTCGCCAGCCAGGACGCCGCCGAGATAAGGAGAACCGAAAGAATAATCGCGATCGATGACCCCGACTGCCGCAAAGCGTTGCAGAGACTTCGACAACTCTTCCGCGGCAAACGGACGAAACCAGCGCATGCGTACAAATCCCACTCTCTTGCCTTGCTTGCGCATCTCCCGGATCGCTACTTTCACCGAGATCGACAGCGTCCCCATACCCATGAGAACGATGTCGGCATCGTCGGTCATGTATTCTTCGAAGAACGGATTGCCGTAGGAGCGGCCAAAGATGCGCTCGAAATCGGCATAGGCCTCCCTGATCACGCCCGGAGACCGCTCCATGGCCGCATAGTTCTGACGGCGAATTTCCATGACCCAGTCTTCGTTGCCCTGAGGCGCGACCGTGATGGGATTGTCGGGGTGGAGCAGAAGCTCTTCGCGGTCGTAAGGCGGCAGGAATTCGTTGACCTTCTCTTGCGATGGGATCTTGACCAGCGCTTGCGAGTGGGTCAAGAATGCGCCGTCGCAACTGATTGCCAGAGGCAGGAAGATGCGCCGGTCCTCAGCCACGCGATAGGCAATCAGTGCTGTGTCCAGTGCCTCCTGCGCGTTGTCAACCCAAACCAGTTGCCAGCCCAGATCGCGGACTGCCAACGCATCGTTGTGCTCCACGCCGAAGGCGCCAGGATCATCCAACGCCCGGTTTCCGACCATGGCGATCATGGGAATGCGGAGCGCGGGAGTTACCGTCAGCGCTTCCATGGCGTACATCCAGCCGACGCCGCTCGAACCGCAAAACACGCGGGCCCCGCAGGCGGAAGCATGCTTCACGATTTCAAACTGCGAGTGTTCGCCTTCGGCGACGATATACTCGCAATCCATCTCGCCGTTTGCGACCAGCTTGCAGACGTACTGCATGACAGTGTCGTAAGGACGGATGGGATAAGCTGTGATCACGTCGACGTCGGCCAGCTTGCAGGCGACTGCGATGGCCTCGCTGCCGGTGATTAGGGCGGTTTCCTCAATTTTGTGTTTCTGTTCTTCGACTATTGTGGCTACGGCCATGACATTCTCCTCGTGAGGGACCATCTGAATGAATGTTTACTTTTCGCTAGCGATCTCGAGCATCTCCGGAATCTGTTCCTCATATTGACCACGATAGCGGAACCCGTGAGACCGCTCCGGGGGATGCTTGATTTTCTCCTCCAGCCAGACTTTGTAACCGTCTTTGTCCTTGCGCCAGTCTTCCCATTGACTGCTGTTGTCCTTGAATTCCGTCTCATTCACCATGGTGACACATTCTTTGACGGGGCAGACCGCTTCGCAGACGCCACACCCGCAGCAGGCTTGCATGTTCGCATCGTACAAACCTTCAGGAGTCACATCGAAACACGAGTCCGGACACTGCAGCCAGCACAGCGTGCATTTGATGCAGGTATCGAAATTCACCACCGGCCGCATGGTCCGAGTGCTGAATTTCTTAAAGGTGGGATTGCGGTCGGGTTGGAATCCACCATGTGCGTGAGAGGCGGGATCATCCATCTTGTGTCCGGCGGGAATGCTGGGGATGGCAATGCCTTCGCCCATTTCATGCCACTTAGGCAAGTCAAACTTATAAGGCACTTCCGGGTTGCCCTGGTCGGGCCGCACCGTGATGCTGGTGGTGCGGTCGTAGGACTTGGCCGCGGAAGTCGCCTTGAGTTCATCATGCCACTCGTCGACGATGGCTTTTTGGACGGATTTCAAGCTGAACAGTTCGGGCAGGATCTTGGCAACCGCACCCAGAATGCGAACATCGGTGTGATCGTCTTTGTAAACCCACAAGCCGGAAAAGCTGACCGTGCCCTTGAGGATTGAGAGCTGGTAAGGAGTCTCCTTGCGGTGAGCCATGGCGATGATCGCTGCGGGTCCTTCGCGCGAGGTGACGATCAGCGTGCCGCCGGGCTTCAGCAGGCGATTGACCGGTTGCAGACCATACCAGGCCCACGACTCGACGCCCTTGCACAGCGTGTCGTCGACGCAAATGGTCACATCGACTTCCTTGGGCTCGTACTTCGCCATTCCTTCCTGCAGGGTTTGTTCGTCGGTAGCGACGATCGCAAAGCCCTTCGCGGGAATTCCGTTGCGCTCAGGGCTGTCCCCGTAACGGCCAAAAGAAATGCCCACCTTGCCTTCGTGATGAGCAGCGAGCACGATCGCCCGGCTGAGTCTGCCCGCCATTGTTTTTTGAAAGATGCCTCGATAAATAATCTCGATTGCGAATAGCCGACCCATGACAAACCCTCCGTAGATTAGAACTTGTTCATCAAAACTTGTTAAGTACGATCTCTTCCACGTCTTCAATGTGCCGCCGCATGGCATCCTTGGCAGCTTCGGCATCGTGGCGCTTGATAGCCGCCAGAATCCGGCGGTGCCCGGCAAGCGACTTCTGCGCGCGCCCTTCCACCTGCAAGGACCGTTCTCGTGTATCGCGCAGCAGGTCCATGAGAATGTCGAGCACTTTCAGCACAACACTGTTATCGGAAGCCAGCGCAACGCTATAGTGAAATTCCGTGTCTTCTGCGACAGCGGCATCACCCTGCGCCTGCTTTTCCTCCTGCCGCCGGAGAATCTCTTCCATCTCGGAAACTTCTTCAGGAGAAGCGTGAGTTGCGGCGCGCGCTGCCAGCGGCGGTTCAAGCATTCTGCGAAAATCCAAGAGCTCGCTAACCAGTTCTTGTCGGCGCTTGAGAGCGTCGGAAAAAGGATTGACCAACGATTCAGTCGAGATTTCGCGAACGATTGTGCCCGCCCCTTGACGCGGTTCCACCAAACCCATCAGTTCCAGGCCTCGAATCGCGTCCCGGATGGAACTGCGGCTTACTCGAAGCATCTCTGCCAGTTCGCGTTCGGAGGGAAGTTTGTCGCCGGGTTGCAGCTTCTTCAGGATCAGACGTTCGATCTGCTTGGCGACTTCTTCGTAAACTTTGTTCCGGCGGACAACCTCGAAGTCGGATTTGATCGCAACTGGCATTTTGAAGTGGTCCGATAAGTGGACCAGCCGACGAACGGAGTATACCCCCGTTGTCAAGCCCGTGAACAAATATTTTTGTTAGCAGGATGAAAAAGGCTGATAGGGCAGGATTAATTGGACTGTTTCGCGGTGCTTTGGGCCAGTAATTTCGCGCAGTTGTACACCGTGCGGGTACAACTCATGGGAAGCCCCACACGCTCACCCAACTCCACCACCGCCCCGACCAGCGCTTCGAGTTCCATCGGCCGGCCGGCTTCCAGATCCTGCAGCATTGAGGTCTTGTGCTCGCCAACTTTTTCCGCGCCTGCCATGCGCTGATCAATGGAAACAGGTAAGTCCATGCCCAGCTTGTGGGAGACGGCTTCCACCTCTTGCATGATGTTTCGGATCACCGAAGAAACTCCCGGATCGCGCACCATCTGCGCCAGAGTCGCGCGGGTCAATGCGCTGACCGGGTTGAACGACGCGTTGCCCAATACTTTTACCCAAATCTCATGCCGGATGCGAGTCGTGACCGGGCAGCGCAGGCCAGACGCGATGAGCGCTTCCGCAATGCGGCGGCAGCGATCGGAGCGCGTGCCATCGGGTTCCCCGAGAGAAATGCGATTGCCTTCGATGTGCTGAATCACTCCCGGCGCGGCAATCTCAGTCGCGAAGTAGACGATAGACCCAACCACTCTTTGAGCATCGATCGCCGCCGAAATTACGCCGCCGGGATCGACGCGTTCCAGATGTATTCCTTCCCACTCACCCCCGAATCCCTGGAAATACCACCAAGGAATTCCATTCTGAGTGCTGACGACTGTGGTATCTGGACCCAGAACCGGCTTTAAGTGCGGCGCAAGTTGCGGCAAGGCGTGCGCTTTCACTCCAAGGAAAACGACATCCACCGGTCCAATTTCTTCGAGGGAACCGGCGATCGCGGGGCGCGCCACGAAATCTCCCTCGCCGCTTTTCACTTGCACGCCGCGCTCCTGCATGGCGCGAAGATGCGGGCCGCGGGCAAAGAGCGTAACGTCGAAGCCGGCCTGTGCCATGCGCGCGCCGATGTAGGCTCCGATAGCGCCTGCCCCCGCGATAAGGAATTTCATTATTGCTCACTCAAGCCACTCACCCATGCCGCCTAACCACGTTGATCATCCACGAGCGCGGCGGCGACGGCGCGGCGGCGAATCTTTCCAGTGGCAGTGGTTGGAATACTCTTCACCAAATAAATCTTTTTCGGACATTTGAATTCTGCCAGCACTTCGCGGCAATGTTTGATGAGCGCCGATTCGGTGGCGCCATGGGGTTCGTGCAACACCACGGCTGCAGCCACTTCTTCACCGAGCGTGGGATGAGCGCAGCCAAAGGTGACTGCCGCTGCGACTGCGGGGTGCCTCAGCAAAATCTCGTCGACCTCGTGCGGCGCGATGTTCTCGCCGCCGCGAATGATGATGTCCTTCATCCGTCCCGTCAAATGTAAGTAACAGTCTTCGTCCAGCAGTCCTTCGTCGCCGGTACGAAACCATCCATTTACAAAAGCGCGAGCGTTGGCATCGGGATTGTTCTCGTATCCCCGAAATACATTGGCTCCTTGAATGACGACTTCGCCACGCTGATTGGTTCCGAGGTGATTGCCCTGTTTGTCCATGATGCTCATTCGAAGGCCCGTACCAACTCCGACAGAACCTGCCTTCCGGTGCCGCGGGGGCAGAGGATTCGAGGTCATCTGGTGCGATGCTTCGGTCATTCCATAGGCTTCGACGAAGGGCACTCCGAAGACCCCTTCGATCTTGTTGATGAGCTCCGACGAAAGTGGCGCACTGCAGGAACGGATGAAGCGCAGAGAGTCAGCCTCTACAGGCTTGTGGTGCGTACGAGCCATCAGAAGCTGGTGCATCGTTGGCACTCCCGAATACCAAGTGACGCGATGCTCCCGCACCGTCCGCCAGAAAGAGAGCGCGTTGAATTTGGTGGGAACTACCACGGCACCTCCGGACAGCAACGTGGCCATGGTGGAAGCAATCAAACCATGAATGTGGAACAACGGCATGATGCACAGTGAAACGTCCTCTTCGGAAAGCGCGTAGGTGTTCGCTATATTTGCCGAGGATACGGCCAGGTTGAAATGCCGCAAGGGAACGCGCTTGGGCTTTCCCGTGCTTCCACTAGTGTGCAGGATCAGGGCAATGTCCTCGGCAGTGGGCTCGGTCGCGGTGACACCGGTTGGAGCACCAATCAGGTGTACGTTGCCTCTCTCGTTCATTTCCACTGAGAACACTGGGATCTTGCGGTCCGCAGCTGCGGTGCGCGCGAATTCGGCGCCCACCGAAGGACAGATCAGAATGCGGGCATCGGTGTCGCCGAGAAAAAAATGAAACTCCTCGTAGGGATAAGCCGGATTTAAAGGGGCTGCCTTGCCTGCGATCGAGGCAGCCAGAAAGCTCACAATTGCAGGCAAACCATTAGGCAATGCTATCGCCACCGCGTCGCCACGGCGAATGCCGGCAGATGCCAAAGCGTTCGCCATCTCGAGAACCTGTCGCCGGAGCGAATCGTAGGTGACGTGGAGGCTAAGTTCTGGAACGATAACTGCCGTGTGACTGTCCGCGAAATGCAAAACGTCAAGAAGCGTTTCTACTGACTTCAGTGTCATTCGCCGCTGTCCCTACCCCTGGGTGCTTGATTCTTAACTTGAGTAGCCCTCTGCCTTGAGCGCTTTGCTGAACTCTCTCAGGAAAAACTGCACGTTATCTTCGGTCGCCAGCGGACCCATCACGCCAATGCGGAAGACCTTGCCCGCGAGCGGCCCAAAACCGCCAGCAATTTCAATCCCCGGACCATCCAACAAATGCTTGCGGACTTTGGCTTCGTCCACTCCTGCGGGCACGCACACGGTATTAAGGGTCGCGATTCGATGCTCCGCGGGAACGTGCATGCGCAAACCCATCGCTTCAATTCCTTTGACGAAAGCCCTATTGCTGCGGCGATGGCGCTCCCAGCGGTTCTCTATTCCTTCCTCCGCGATGACCAGCAGCGCCTCGCGTAAGGCGTAGAACATGGAAATCGGCGCGGTGTGATGATAGCGGTGCGAGACGGTCGAGTAGTCGTGAATCAGCTTGAGGTCCAGATACCAACTGCGCGACGGAGTCGTGCGGGCGCGCAGAAACTCCATTGCCCGAGGCGACATCGCCATCGGAGACAAGCCCGGTGGACAGCTCAGCCCCTTCTGCGTGCAGCTGTATGCGACGTCGATGCCGGTCTGGTCGAACTCTACCGGCACTCCCCCGAGCGAAGTGACGCAATCCGCGATCACCAGAGCGCCAGCGTCGTGCGCTGCGGCGCAGATGGCACGGCCTGATTGCAGCGCTCCCGTCGATGTCTCAGCATGAACGTAAGCGACCACCCTGGGCTTCTCTCGACGGATAAATTCGCCAGCTTCATCATCCGTGAAAGTCTCACCCCAGAGCTTCTCGAAGCGGACGACGTTCGCGCCGTGACGCTTCGCCATCTCGGTGAGCCGGTCGGAGAAGTATCCGTTGGCGAAAACCGCGAACTTGGCTCCAGGCTCAACGAAGTTAGCAACGGCAGCTTCCATGCCCGCGCTGCCCGTGCCGGAAATTACAAGTGTTGCGCCGTCGGTGGTTCCGAAGGCGCTCTTGAGTAAATGCTGAACGTCTCCCATCACCTTGATGAAATAGGGGTCGAGGTGCCCGACAATAGGCTTCGACAGCGCCTCATAGACCCGCGGGTGAACCATGCTGGGTCCGGGACCGAACAGGTAGCGGCGAGGCGGTTGCAGGGCAGGGAATTGAAGTGCGGCTGGCTGTTCGATGGCGCTCATAGTCCTCGTTTCTGTTCCAACCTGTACTTAAAGAATATTACGGTACTGAGCCGACAATCGCCAGAACTCACCGGAAATGTGACGTTCAAGCCACGTCGCAGTCTGACAGTGAGCGCCGATGATGCCAGCGTCGTCAAATCAATTCTTTTGATCGGTGCGATTATTTTTCTTGTTACACCCATCAAATCGGCGAGTGATGTCCCTGAACAATCATCTGCTCCGCGATGCGGCGCGCTTCGGGAAGCGTTGCTACCGCTTTACTATCGATCTCAGCGGGCAAGTTTTTCTGGATCTTTGCCAACTCCTCGTTAAATATTTGGGTCGCAAAGCCGGGGGTATGCTCGACGGGCTTGCCATCGTCGCCGGGCACTTTTACCTTGTGCCGCACGCGCTGCGCGATCATAAGGCGGTAAATGCGGTCTGTAGCCAGGTCTTCCATGTAGCCATCGAGCAGGCTGGCGCCTTTTCCGTTGAGCACTCCGTTGCGATAACGAATCACGGTGCGCACGGCGGCGCGCGTTCCAGCAAGCGTTATTCCGCCAACACCCTTTGGGACGGGCCGCAGGTCGGGATGTGAATTCGGCAGTTTGGGACGCTTCGCGATCTGATTGGGATAGGGGAACTGGGCGACTGCGATTTCGTTTTGATCGGGATGGCCGGTCCAGGCTCCATCCATCAGGCAGTCGGCTTCGTTTTTCTTGTCTTGCTTCAGGACCTTAAGGGCACGCTCGTTCAGCTCCGCGTCGATGCGGCTGGGATAAAGCGCGGTCATTCCGCCAATCGCGTGTGCTCCGTGCTTGTGGCAAATTTCCGGCATCAGCGTGCGGAAGTTCTGGAAGAACGCCACGTCGTGCGGGATGGTGTTGCGATCCGGCAAAATCCAGTTGGGGTCTTCGATCATGAAGTCGATCAACGAAGCCATGTAATCCCAGCGGCCGAGATTCAATCCGAGGCAGTGCTCGCGAAGATTGAAAAGGAACTCCTCCATCTGATAGGCCAGGGGGTGGGCCTCCACCAGCGCCATGCATTTGATGTAGTCCTTGGGCAGGCCTTTCTGCTCGGCGAATTTCTGGAAAAGGTCGCGCCACCAAAAGGCTTCGTCGGCAGACTCACTCTTGGGGATATACACGGAGAAGTTGTGCGGCAACCATGCCGGATCGATCTGGTACCAGATCAAAGCCAAATCGAATAGGGAGGCGGACATTATCTCGTTCTTGATCACTCCACCCTGGCTGACGTGCAAACCGCGGGGACGCACCCAGGTCACAGTTTTCGAGCGCTGGACCGTGACTTTCTTCCGCCGCTTCTTGTCGTCATAGCTGAGTTCATACTTGTAAGCGGCGATAGTGTTCTTTACCGCCAACATGATGCGCTCCCAGGTGTTTGCCGTGGAATCTTCCAGATCGATCATCACGGCAGGCGATCCCGAGTTCAGCAGTTTTACGGTCAACTCAGCGTCGTCGGCCGGGCCGGTCATCTGGTTGCGCTGATCAGCGCACCAGTCGGGTACTTCGATGCACCAGTCCGACGTGGTTGCCTCTGAACCTGGCAAATAATTCGGTGGCTGCCCGTGATGCGACAACTGCAACGCCTCCGCACGTTTGGCGACGAGCTTCTGTTGCCAGGGGGTGAATTGTTTGTGAAGCGGCAACAGGAAATCGAAAAATCCCTTGGGGAGATCGCGGTGCGGATCTAAGCCCGCTGGTGCGTAGTTCATGTATTGCGAGGTGGCGTTTTCCGTATGCGGAGCCATGGGATGCAATCCTTCAACCTGCGCTTTCGTCCGTTTATGCTTGGGATTATCCTATCGCAAAAAATGCCGAATGCGGAGTTTGCAGGGGGGCTTTATCAAGGTGCGATAGGAGTGACAGAAGACCTGCTCACCGGATGTGGTCGAGAACGTCGTTGACCGCACCCTCCTCTGGCCGACACTCATGTTTTGCGAAATCGGCTTGCAGTTGCGCTTTGGCTTTATCGGCGTCAGTTACAAATTCCCGTCGCGTTCGGAATGCTAACTTGCAAACATCGCAATACGCAGTGTTCGGAGTGCTCCCGATGAATCTTACGATTCTGAGCTTTCGGTCCGGCATGGCGACATCATGGCAGGGCGTCAATCCTGAGTCAAATACCCTCAGCGCGCCGTGGTTGACTGGCGGAACTTGTTCAAGATGGCAACTGCTTGGGACGGAACGTGGTCGCGTCAGTTCTGGCCTTCTTGATAAACCTTAATCAACCTTGATCAACTCTGCGAGAGTATTTCTTGCGGCGAATCCTCAGCCGTTTTTCGCTCCTCTGACAGTTACTCCTGACTAAACTTCGTTGCGCGCGGGGTTATTGCAGGAGTTATCTTCATCGGCGGCCCGAAGAAAAGTTTTCTTGACAGTCATCATTTCCATGTGGTAAACCCGCCCGCGTAACTGGTCCGCTCTTCATACCGGAGAGGAACTCATTCGCAACTCTGGAGATCTTTTGGTTCGTCGCCTGAACGGACAAGGGAGTGCGCGGCCTTCTTGTCCGCATGCCTTGAGGGCAGGCTCGCCTTGCAAATCATTCCGGGAGAGGAAACACATGCGCTCAATAACAACGTTTTTCGCGCTTCTGGTAGTTTTCATGGCGCCGGGTTCGCTCGCCCAGGCTCAAGGCACGGAACCCTCGGGCAAAACTGGTGCAGCGACCTCCGAGAAGGCCACTAAGGCAGAGGTCAACCAGTTGCGCAGCGAGGTGGCCGCGCAGCGCCAGACCATCGAGGAGCTGAAGGCTTTGGTCGAGAAGCTGGCTGCAGGACAGGCCCGCGCGTCCGACGATAGCTCGGTCCAGGTTCGGCCCGTGGCAGCAGCGGCGGCGGAAACCACCGCGCAGCCCCCTGACGCTCCTGGCGGCACAGTTCGCCTGAGGAACGCCGTTCTCCTGGAGGCCGATCCGCCGTCGGCTGCGGTCGTGGACCAGGCTCAACCGGCTGCTGCGCCGAAGAAAGATGCTCCGATTACCGCGGGATGGAACGGCGAGCACTTCTTCATCAAGAGTGCGGACGGGCTGTTTAGTATCAGCCCTTATGGCTACGTGGATAACGACTACCGAGCCTACAAGGGCGACGGCGCACCCGCCGACACGTTTATCTTGCGCCGCGCGCGCTTCGGCTTCCAGGGCAATTACGGTTCCCACTTCGATTTCGCACTGCTCACCGATGCAGCCGGGATTAGCGGATCCGTCGTGCGCGACGTGTACCTCAACGTGAGAATTCGGCCTGAGTTCCAATTCCAGGCTGGTCAGTTCAAGGCGCCGTTCGCGCAGGAGGCCGGAACCGGCGCCACCAACCTGGACTTCGTAGAACGCGGGTTCCAGTCAATACTGTACCCCTCGGCAGCGTCGGCATTCCGCAGCCCCGGCGCCGCCATTCATGGCGACATTGACGGTGGCGTCATACAGTACTGGGTGGGGGCGTTTAATGGCAAGGGGTATGCGATAGCAAACACGACCAATCAACCCGAGGTCATTGGGCGGCTTCGTCTCTACCCGTGGCGCAAGTCCAAGAGCGAATGGCTGAAGGGACTTGCCTTTGGAGGAGCCGCTGACCGGGGGCGCTCCCGGGGCCTTTCAGGAGATCAAAGCTTCAACGGAACCGTACCCGGTGGTGCTTACGACTTCTTCCCGCAGTTCGCGATTAACGGACCGATCCAGCGTTACAACGGTGAGTTTACCTACGTGAAGTCGGCGCTCGCTGTGCGCGGAGAATTTGATCAACTGAATATGTCTCGGAACAACGTCGGCTCTGAACAGGCGGGAGGACTCGGCTTCCTGAGTCTTCCGTCAATCATAGCCAAGGCATGGGATCTCAGCGCGACTTACTTGATTACGGGCGAAAAGCAGCCGGAAAACGGCACGCCGCGTGTGAAGCATCCGACCTTTGGCCCCGATACTCCAGGTGGCAAGGGACGCGGGCTGGGAGCGTGGGGAGTTGGTGTGCGCTACATGGGCATCCAAGCCAATGAACCGGGCGCGAATCTCTTGAACTATTACACGCCGGGTTTTGTGCCCACGTTTAATTACCACACCGACGAGTTCACGTTTGGGGTCACCTGGTATCCCAATTATTGGGTCAAGTACTCGGTCAATCTAGGTATTGATCAGCTGAAGGATCCCAGCACAATCGGCGCAGTGCCGCAGAATTATTACGTGGTTCTGCAGCAGTTACAGTTCAGGTTCTAGTCCGCTCGGGTGTAGATTGCGGATGAAACGGTAGCAAGTTCGGTAAAGGCCGGGGCTGGCCGCAGGCTGGTCCTGAAGGGAAATCGGAGGAGGGAATTCGAAATGAGACCGAGGATTCTTCTTACTATTCTTTTCACCGCGCTGTTTGTGATCCTGAGCGGCTGCGGCACTACGCCGAATTGCCCCACGTGCGGCACGACGCTCAATGGCGCCTACTCCATCATTAATGTCATCGCCGTGCCCGAGCACAATCCTACCGGCGAACCCGGCGGCCCATTCAACTCTTTCGATATCAGCACGATCGCCCCAAACCCGACGGGCACGGGAGGCCCTTACCTGGATTACATCTCTGACCGCATCGGCATTGCCATGCAAGTGATCGACACATCCCAGGATCTCGCTGTTTTCTCGATTCAAGGACAGAACGGTATCTCCGACGCCGGCAATGGCGCCAGCCCTTGCCCGACAATTCCCCAACCCGGCGCCCCCGCTAATATGGTGGAGGTGATTCCGCCGACGGCTGACGTGTTTGGCAATTTCGTCAGGTATGCCTGCAGGACGGACCTGAGTTGGGCGAGCGGTTCAAGGTTCCATCTGAACACGGGCTTTGGCCCCAGCGGCAACCTCGGAGGGTTCCCCGGCGCCCAGTGCTGCGCATCGCGCGCCAACGGCGTAAACCCAATGTCCGGGCCAGACGGCAACACCACCACCCCCGATGGCAAGGTTCTGTTTGTCGGCAACGGCAGCTCCAACGTTATAGTTTTCGACCTGACCACGATGAAGCTGAGCACCAATCCGGTCACTCCACCAACTATTCTTGCGACCATTCCGACTGGCGTGTCTGCGGACTACGACGGGCCGCAAGGAATTTCGGGCTGCATCGCCTCATGGAACGGCGAAGCCGGTTCGGCGGCGGATTGCGGGGATGATCGGGCTGACGAAATGGCCTACGATCCCACTCATCATGTTCTCTCCATCATCAACGGCGATCCGGGACTCCCATTCATTACTTTCATTGACATGCAGTACATCGTGGGCGCAACTCCGCCGAGGACGTCGGTCGCGGACCCTATGGGGTTGGGGGATCTGCATTGCCTGCCAATTGACATGAATCTCGCTTACGGTCCGTATCCCGTCGGATTCAGTCCTGCATTTAATGCGACGACTGGCACCTTTGGCTCTTATCCCTACCCTGGCGTGGGACCCGGGGTTTTTGGTTATCCTCTACAAGGAACAGGAACGGGGATCGTGGGGACTGGTACTGGACCGGACGGCAACCCCCTCCCATCGCCCGCGTTGGACCCAAGCGTCGGGGGCTCGTTTAATCCTCCCCGGTGCATTATCGGGCAGATCTATTACGACGGCGCGGGAGGCTCGGCCTCGGGAGGACTTGGACTCAACAACCCGCCGACCCCCGTAGACACTGTTGGGGGTACGTTCGCTTGCCCGGATCCCTCGAACCCGCACGTCTTCAGCGGCGTATCGGGATCTGCGGCTGCTGATGGCCCGGCTGGTCTGCCCGGCATCGGCACAACCCCCAGCGGTGTCTCTTACACAATCCCATGCCATCACGGCCCCATCATCAGCTATGCCACGGGAGCGTTTTGTAGCCAGACTCCTCCTTTTGCGGATCCCACCTGTGCCGGTGCCATAGCGCCGGCCGGATTGGGCGCGATGACCTATGATCCGAACAGCGGAAACTGGTTGCTGACCAACGAGAATTCCGTTGCTACTACGCAAATTGGCAGCCTTGATGAAATTCAAATTACTGCCAATGGGCCGGTGGTGGTGAACAGTTTTCCCATGTACGACTGCATGCCCACCAGCATCGTGCCAGGACCGGGAGATAATCTTCTCGTCGGCTGCGCCGACCATGATGGGGAAACATTTCCGGCCAATGAATACGTGATCAGTCATACCAAGGGCGGCAACGTAGCCTGCGTGCCGCCGAATACCGGGATAGCGAATGCGCCTGCGAATAGCAACTGCCTGGAAATCACGCAGGTCGGTGGCGTCGACGAGATTTGGTACAACCCAGGCGATAACAAGTACTATCTCGCGGCGCGCGACATGCTGCCCAGTGCGGTTATGGGTGTCATTGATGCGGGCACGAACCAATGGCTGTACAACATGCCGACCGGATCCAACGCGCACAGCATCTCGGTAGATCCCAGCACCAACCATGCTTTTGTGCCGCTGCAGGCTGGTACGGTCTGCTCGACACTGGCATCCGCCGGATGCGTCGGGGTCGCCGCGGAGCAGTAAGTACGCGCTGTTTGGATGGTATATTTGTTCTAGACGCGGAGCACACGTCGCGTTCCGCGTCGGGAATTGTGAAGTGATTTATGGAGAATCGTCGGAGAGGAACCTCGCGAAATTACGCCCTCACGTTGTCGCTTTTGCTATTGTCTGCCACGCTGACCAGCGCAAGCGAGCAACCTACGCCAAAACCCACCGATGTCCCGGCAACTGTGATTGCTCACCTGCCTCTGCCGCAGGCTACCGGCAGCCAGATGTTGCTGCAGAAGGAAAACGGGAAGCAGTACCTGTATGTTCAACAGGCCGCCAAGCAAGGTTTTATGGTGGTGGATGTTTCCAAGCCGGAGCAGCCGAGCCTTTTGAAACGGACGGCGGAATCGAATCAGGCGACTTCCGGAAATATGGAGATGGTTAGCCCGGCTGTGGCTATCGCGGAAGCTCCGGAAAAGACCCCGGCAACTCTGACCAGCAGCAGCCATGCTACCGAAACTGTTCGCGTGCTGGACTTGAGCGACCCGCACAATCCCAAGACGCTGGAAACGTTCAACAAAGTCACCAGCCTTCTTCCCGATGGCGGACATAGCCTGATCTATTTGACGAACAACGAAGGCTTGTGGATTCTCCGTTACAATCACCCGTCGCGATTTGAGCCCGCTAAGAAGAAAGCGCCCTGTGACTCCGAATCCGAAATCATGGCCATGCCGCCGGACTGTGACTGAACGTCTGAAAGAACGAAATCCACCGAACCTGCTCGCCTGGAACCTAACGTACCGTGCATTCCTTTTCGATCGTCCTGATCGAGGTGATTGTTAACGTTACCGAGGATGCGGACCCCGTCTTATTCAAGGCGTCGGAGCTTGTGCTCAACGTAGGGGATTCCTCGCCGATTACTTCCACCCGTTGTCCCAGGTACTGGCGGAGCCGGGTTTTGCCGGTAGCCTGAAGTTGGTAAGACATGGCCGGATTCTGCTTGGTCAGCACGTAATCGCCGCTAGATCGGCCTACGCAGCCCTGTACGGTTACCTGTCCCTTGGAATCTTTCGAGTCGTGCTTGCTCGTGGCGCTGGGATTGTCTTGGGCCAGAAGGAAGCTGCCTGAAAGCAGTAGAGCGAGCCACAATTTTCTCATTGGGGTTTCTCCTCTCATAAGATGGGATGATCATGCGAGTGAGCCGGTTGCACACAATCTGCGCGCGCTAGAGAGGCTACTTGATGTGGGTTTCCTGGTAGTGGACTTCCTTCCACTGGCCTGCGCGCTTTATCCAGAGTTCACTGATGTACACCCTGGAGTAGCGTATTGCCGACTTGGGCGGGAACTGCATAGTGACTTCGTAGATGACCAGAGCGGCATCCGGCCCCAGTGGAATGACCTTGAGCCCCCACAGGGTGTAGTTGAAGACATTCTCGCCTGCAAGTTCGTTTAGCGCTTGAATCTTGGTCCGCTCGCCCCGGCCGTCGACTTCGACGCCTTGGTAGTCGTCAGCGAGCAGCTCGGCGTACGTCTTCTTGTCCTTGTTCTTCAGCGCTTCCCATTCAACCTTGATCTTCGCTTCGAACATGCCCTTCAGAGTCGTGTCGGCGGAGACACTGCCAGACTGCCCACCTTCGCCGAACTTTGTCGGCATTGTTGGTTGTTGGGCCAGGGCCAGAAATGTGAGCCCCGCAATACAGGCAAAGACGAAGCAAGCTCGCATGATTCCTCCGTAGCGAACGCAGCGAATCCTACGCATGCCGCAGCCGGGTTCCGCGCAACGGAACCCTAATGTAAGTCTTTAACTTTCTTTCGCACCGCCGCGAGCAACGGCGCAGGCAGTTCGGAGTAGCCTTCTTGAACTGCATACTGCTGGCCGTCCACGTAGATCCAATTCAGGAGATCGCTTAACCCCGACGCACGAGAAGAGTCAGACGATGAGGTGCGCAGGTAAATCCAAGTGAAACTTGTAATGGGAAAAGAATCGGCTCCCGATGCGTTGGTCAGCGATGCCGAGAAGTTGTTCCAGCGCGGCGCTTCTGCCGCCTTGCACGCCGCCGCCATACCGTCAGCGGAAGCCTTCACAAACCTACCGGAAGGATTCATCACACTAGCTTGGGGGATGTTGTTCTTCACCGCGTATTGATACTCGACGTAGCCGATGGAGCCGGGGGTATTTTTCACCTTGTCGGCCATATCGGAACTGCGGTCCGCCGGCTCGCCCACCGGCCACTTCGGTGAAGGGCTGACTCCAATTTGGGCGCGAAATTTGGAACTCACCTTGGAGAGAAAGTCAGTGAAGACGTAATTAGATCCCTTTCCCGCAGGTCGGTTGACCACTTGGATGGCAAGATTCGGCAAGGTAATCCCCGGATTGAGCTTCGCGATTGGCGGCGCATTCCAGGTCTTCACATCGCCGAGGAAGATCCCAGCCAACACCTCTCCCGAAAGCCTGAGATCCTCGTGGAAATCGGGAATGTTGTAGATGGGGACGATTCCAATGAGCACGACCGGCAGTTCGATCAAACCGCCCTCTTTCCGCTCCTTATCCGTGAGCTGGGCTTCCCCGGCAGCAAAGTCACCCGCTCCATGGGAGATCTGCTTGATCCCTTCGCTGGTGCCGACCGGGAGGTATCGCATCTGAATGTTGGGATTACGTTTGCCGTATTCCTGTGTCCATCGGCTGTAAAGAGGAGCCGGTACGCTCGACCCGGACCCCACCACGACAACCGCGTTTTGTGCTTTGGCTGGTGTGCCGTACCACCCGAGAGCAAGAAGGAACAGCAGCCAGATATAAGAGACCAAAGAGAGGCCAGGCCGTCGCTGGGTAAGGCTTGGCTCCGAAACTCTTGGCGGTACCTTCATCGTGTTCCTCCTAATTGTGGCTGAACTTACGTCATGCGAGCCCATTTCTTGGCCACCAAAGCTCCGAAGCTAGCTGACGACTGAAGCTAGCTGACGACTGTAAGGTACCACCGTTTTCAGTGAACCCAAACCGTCGGCAGATGGTAGCTGTTGTCAGACTGGGAACGGCCATCACATCCTCTCCCCCGCACGGGAGGAAAGCTGGATCCGCTCAAGTACCAACGACGCCTGGCGGGCGAGTTGCCGGCAAACGACTGATGCTAAGATGCTGAAGGTTTGGCCCCGGCGGCGGCGAATCGCGGTATCCTTGTGCGCCCAGGGCTCGCTGAATCGCAACGCGAAAAGCCGCACCGACTTATGTCGCACACTGATGTTGAAACTTTAGCGCGTGAACTGCTGTCCGCGCATGAGGTGGGGCGGATGGTCGCGAGCCCCCTTTCTGCGCGCCCTGGTTTCGACCTCAACACAGCTTATGAGGTTGAAGCCACCCTCAAGCTGTCCCGCCAAGCCAGTGGACACAAAGCCGTCGGCCGCAAGGTTGGTTATGCCAATAAGGCCATGTGGCGAGTGCTCAAACTTGAGACGCTGGTGTGGGCCCACATGTACGACGACACGGTGCATTATAGTGAGAACAACTCCGCTACGCTCACGCTCGCACATCCCCGTTCTCTGAAGATCGAACCGGAGATTGTTTTCGGTTTGAAACAGCCGGTCATGGGGGAAGGCTCCGATGCCACCGCCGCGCTCGCATCCGCGGATTGGCTCGCGGTGGGATTCGAAATCATTGATTGCCCCTATCCAGAATGGAAATTTCAGCCCAGTGATTTCGTTGCATCTTTTGGACTGCACGCGGCGCTGGTGATCGGCGAGAGGATGCGAGTGCGGCCCGATCTCATCTCCAAGCTTGTGGAAGCGTTACCAGTGTTTAAAGTCCGAATGTCGAAGGGCGGAGAGTTTGTCGAAGAGGGATCCGGCAGGAGCTCTCTGAAGAGCCCCGCTTTGTGCCTGGCGGAACTCGGCACAGCCATCGCCCGACGGTTCCCGGCTCAGCCACTGAGCGCGGGAGAAATCGTCAGCTCGGGCACGCTCACCTCCGGACATCCGACCGCGAGAGGTGATCTGTGGACGGTTGATGTGGAGGGACTCTCCTTGCCCTCCCTGACTTTGCGCCTGACCTAAGCGATTTGCCGACGCACGCTACGCCCCTCCCGGATGGCTCGCCGGAAACTTTCCTTCACTTGCGGTTCTCGATGAATCCAACATTACCGGCACGTCGCTTATGTTTTCAAACCCATCCCCTGCTACCGCACTCGTAGCACCGCGCTTGCGAACGTTCTCCCCTTTCGGTAGGCTCTTCCTTCTGAACTTTAGGTTTTAGCGTTCGCGGGGGGTTACGGTGCGCTCACCACGTCTTGCTTTCTGCTTTTCCATTCTGCTGGCTCTGGCAGCACTGGGTTCAGCGAGTTCGCGCCTGCTTGCTCAATCCATACAACTCCATGTGGACCTTAGCGACGCTCCCCGGAATGTTTATCACGCAAAGCTGAGCATCTCCGCCAAGCCGGGCGCGATGACGCTGGTGTTTCCGAAGTGGATTCCCGGTAATCATCGCCCCAGCGGCCCGATTGCCGCGCTCACCGGCATCCGCATGGAGGCCCTGGGTAAGCCTCTGGCTTGGCAACGCGACGACGTCGATATGTACGCCTTTCACGTCACGGTGCCTGAAGGGACGCGCACCGTTGACGTATACCTGGACGCGATCACCTTGAGTGACAGCGCGGGTGCCGAAGGCCCGGCGGCTTCCAGCAATCTACTCGATCTGAACTGGAATGCGGTCGTGCTCTATCCACAGGGCGTCGATTCCGACGCGGTCGAATTCGTCACCTCAATCAAACTTCCGTCAGGATGGAAGTTTGGTACTGCTTTGGTGTCGACGCACACATCCGGCGACGAAGTGGAATTTGCTCCCGTTTCGCTCACGACGCTGGTGGATTCACCGCTTATAGCCGGTGCGCATTACCGGCGAATCGAGTTGACCACCCCGACGGATGTCCCCGCGCATCTAATGGATGTAGTCGCCGACAGCGAAGCGGATCTGGCGATGAAACCGGAGGACCTCGCAGCCTATCGGAAATTGGTTGCTGAAACCGGTGCGCTGTTTGGAGCGTGCCATTACCGCCAGTATCACTTTCTGTACACGCTGAGCGACCAGGTCGGCGGGCATGGAGTGGAGCATCATGAATCTAACGACAGCGCTGCCGCCGAGCGCACCCTCCTCGATCCCGATCTGCACCTGTTGTACGCATCTCTTCTTCCACACGAGTTCGCTCACTCATGGAACGGCAAGTATCGCCGGCCCGCGGGGCTGGCCACGCGTAACTATCAGGAGCCCATGATCGGCGATCTTCTCTGGGTCTACGAAGGCCTGACTGACTATCTGGGAAACCTGTTGGCGGAACGTAGCAGGCTGATGTCGCCCGAGCAATATCGCGAAACGTTGGCTGCAACAGCTGCCAGCCTTGACCACCGTTCCGGCCGAACTTGGCGTCCTTTGGAAGACACGGCGCGTTCGGTGCAGATCTTGCGTCTTTTGGGACCGCAGTGGTCAAACTGGCGCCGCGGGCTGGACTACTATCCCGAGGGCGAATTGATCTGGCTCGAAGTCGACGCCATCATCCGCCAGCAGACGCACGGCCAGCGGTCCCTCGATGATTTCTGCCGCCGCTTCCACGGTGGTCAAAGTGGACCTCCGAAGGTCGTGCCGTACACCTTCGACGACTTGGTTCACGCGCTCAACGACATTGCTCCCTACGATTGGGCAAGTCTGCTGCGGGAGCGCGTCGGCGCGACCAGCACTCACGCGCCGCTGGGCGGCATCGAGCGTGACGGGTGGAAACTGGTTTACAACGACCAGCCGAATGTCTTCACCCATGCCCTGGAGAAGGTCGCCAAATTTGCCGACTTCTCGTATTCCCTTGGGTTCACCGTTGCCCGAGATAGCAAATTGGACGACGTCATCGTAGGTTCTCCCGCCTACCAGGCAGGCCTCGGTCCAGGGATGAAGTTGGTCGCTGTAAACGGTCGGAAGTGGACGCCTCCAGTTCTGCATGCCGCGATCAAGGTGGCGGAGGGAAATTCAGCACCCATCGAATTGCTTCTCGAAAACGCCCAGTTCTTCCAAACCTACTCGATCTCCTACCACGAGGGCGACAAGAACCCGCACCTGGAGCGGGTCTCCGGGCAACCGGACCTTCTCAGCACTCTGCTCAACCCGCTGACACCATAGCGGGGGTGACCCAAGGTTGTAATCCTTCCGTAAGGGGTCGTGCTCACAAACGCTGCTAGAATCGCCCTAGCGCAACCACACATAAGCATTAAGGTATTCATGGACCGCTCCCTCAGAGCCGCTGCCGTTTTGCTGCTATGGGCGGTAGTATGTTCTCCCGCTTCCGCCGCGGGCCAGGCCCGAGCCGTGCCGTCGATTCGCCGGGTGCAAGCGCTTGGTACCAAAACCCAGGTCGAGATCGAGATCGAGGCCAGCGACCGCGTCGTTCCACAAACCAACGTGTTAACCGGTCCCGACCGCCTGGTCGTGGATTTCGTCAACGCGGTTCCTGGCGCTCAACTACGCAACCAGGCGGTGAACCGCGGAGAAGTAAAAAGCCTGCGTGTTGGTTTGTTCTCATCGGATCCACCCGTGACGCGGGTTGTTCTTGATTTGAACGGTCCGCAACATTATCAGGTCTTTCAGTCGGGAAGAACTGTGATCGTGAAAGTCGGAGTAACTGCAAGCGGGGAAACTGCGGGATTCAGTCCCGCCTCGGGACCAGTTCTAGTGAGTACGGGTTATCCTGTCCATGCCGCGCCGGCCTCCGCCCCGGCACCGGCTCCAGCACAGCCGGCGCTTGAAGTTTCATTTAAGGGTGGTTTGCTCTCGATCAGTTCCAACAAAGCCAGCCTGTCAGAAGTCCTGTTCGCAGTGCACCAGCGCACGGGGGCAGAGATCGCCATCCCGGCGGGCGCGGAGCAGGAAAAGGTTGTGACCGAACTCGGCCCGGCGCCTGCGGCGGAAGTTCTGGCTCACCTGCTAAACGGTTCCGGATTCAATTTCCTGATTCTGAGTTCGTCAACGGATCCCGGTGCTCTGGACCGCGTCATTCTCAGCTCGCTCCCGGATGGACCGATGCCGTCTGCGAGGCCTCAGGTCCAGGCCCTGGCCGAGGACGACGATGAAGCCGAGACCCAGGCCAGAGTTGCACCGCCGACGCGGCCTGTGCCGCCGGCTGCGAATCCCAACAACGCGAATGACGGCCAGGCCGTCTCTCCCGATATGAAGGCGCCTCCGAATAACGACGGTCCCGACTAGTCTGCCGGTTTCCCTGGATTCACTTCCTTTTGCTCTGATTTGTTGAGGTGTGGAACTGCGCCCAGATCAAGGCGGTTCAGATTACGGCGGCGTGATCAGCCGTACCGGCACAGGAGAAGTTCCGAATACAGGGGGATTCGTGGCAGAGTTGCTGCATCCGGCCACGTTCATCACGGTTACGTTTATTTTTCCGGAAGTGCTGTCGGCACTGTTAATGAAAACCTGGAGGAAGCCGATGATTGTGACCGGGGTCGTGCCGGTTGGGTTAATCGTCGTCGCAGTGCTGTCGTAAATGGGCAGCGATACGATCGACGGGCTACTGGTGATTTGGCTACCGCTAGTTATGCCCGCAGCCACCAGGGCGCTGTTGCCTCCAGCCAAGATTTGGAAAGGGTAGGTGTAAGGAGGGCCGGCGGGGGCGAGATAATCCTGTCCGTTACCCAGGAAATCTGCGCTCGCGTTGATCAGACACTCCGCCCCATTCACGCTATCGTTCCGGGGCGGCCCGGGGTCTTCCGTGAGTTCCACTGTGTTCCCCTGGAAGCTGCCGCAAGCGTACACGGTGCTTTGGTCGCAGCCGGCGACAGCCTTGGTATAGTCATTGTTGTTTACATCTGTGCAGGCGCTGATCGTGCTGTTGGCGGCGATCGCGATGGAGGGGTTCAACACTTCTCCCGGGACGTAGTCCAGACTATTCGGCCCACCTGCGCCATTCGCTTTGGGAGAGGGATCGGACAGTATGCAGCGTCCCCGGCGGCGACCACTAGGCCCGCAATCTACGAACAGGTTAAAGGTTTCGCCAATGACCCCATTGTTGCCGGCGAGGGTTCCGGCGTTCTGGATGGATCCGGTTGCAGGATTGACGAGGTTCGGGCAGGTAGTGCAGGTCCCCGCGTTCCCCGGATCCTGGTTCGGAACCACCCACGGCTTCACACAGCGAGGATTGACCGGAATCATGGGGCTTGAACCTGAAGGATTGAACGCCTCAGCGCTCGCGGTAGCGCTCACGCTGGCGCCAGAGTAGTTGCTGCTGAACAACGAGAAAACACGAGCGAAGAACATTGGCAGCTTAGTGCGTTGCACGTTCACCGTGACAGTGGGATTGACGCCGAAGCCCGATCCCGTGAGGCTGGTGCAGTCTCCGACTAGGCTTGCGCCGTAGCTCACTGTTACCGACGCGCTCGCGACCGCAACACCGCCAATCAAGTTCTGCTGAGCCACGTTGATCGCAGCTTGGGTGGCGAGGCTGCTGGCCCCTCCGCAGGCCGGCTGCCATGAGCTTGCCGCATTCCCTGGATCTCCCGTAATACCCGAAATCGAAATCACCCTGGCTGCCGCCAAAGCCGCCGCGTCCGCAGCGCGCTGGGCCTCGGCCTTGGCCTCGTAGAGCGTGCCGACATCGATTGACAGGGCCGCCATGGAAATGATGGCCACCAGCATCAGCGCTACCAATGCCATGGTGAAACCGCGCTCGTTCGAGCGCGGCTCGTTTCTTCGCGGGCGGCGGACTAGCATTGGCAGCATGAGTGGATCCTCAATTCTCGTTGAACGCCCCGGCGGTAGTAGTGAGGGTGCTCGGACCGGCAAAGCTCCCGCCCACCAGACCGGACACGCTACTGTATTGCCACTTGTATGCGTAGCTGATGGTGACGCAGGTGTCCACGAGATATATGCCATTTTCCTGCGTCGAGCATCCCCGGTTGATCGCGATCTTGATTCCGCTACCCGGACAGCCTGCACCGGTAGCGGCGTAGGTCCAGGTAAGTTGAGTCTGCGTTGGTGCCGGCGGAGTGGGTCCCAGGCCGCAGTCATTGATCTTCTCCGAGAGAAGATAGTTATCCACGACTTGGATGGCGTCGCTCACGGATACGGGCACGGTTGCATACATATCGCTCGCCGGATCGGACGCTGCAACCCGTGCCCCTTCGCGCGCGGCGTTGGTCAGCTTCTGTTTAAGCGAAAGCGCTCCGCTAAAATCAAAAATTCCCACCACGAATAACACCAGCAAGGGCAGCGAAAGCGCGAGCTCCACGATTTGAGAGGCGCAATCGTCCGTCCAGCCTCGTTTTAGAGATGCCAGCAGCGCGGCACGCGCATTGGCCACTCGCATCATTGCGACTCCACCCTCATTTGTGCCTGCCCCGGAAGGAGCACGTTCCCTATGTCCAACGGAGTAAGTGGAATACTGAAATGGTATGGATATCGATACCGCATGCTCACAGACGTTCCGCACGTGCCGGCGCCGCCGACGCTCGGGTAGGACAACTGAACGTTCTCCTGAACGCAAACGTTGATGCTGGGCGCCCCGTCGCAGGCTCGCGGAGTTCCGCAGCCGGGGCCTGTACCGCAAGGGCACAGCGCGGGCGGTGTCCAGCTTGCCAGAGGCTGCAGTTGTGCGGTGCTCAGGTGCGCGGCCGCCATGTCGTTGCTGACAGCCGTGACGGCATTTTGCTCGGGCGTGTTCCCAGCAGCGCAAGTGGTGCAAACTGATGCCACTGCCGCACGTGCGCCCTCCCGCGCAGCGTGAGTAAGGGTGCCATAAATGCGAAACGCCTGCCCGAACCAGAAAATCGCCATCACGAACATGAACACTAAGGGCAGCACCAAGGCACTTTCCACGATCTCGGTGCCGCGAGCGTCCGGCGCCAGACTGCGCCATCTTGTGCATCGCGACTTCAGCATGCTAGCGCACTCCCCATATTCTTCCCGCGGTGTACAGCAAAGTGGTTAAGGCCAATGCTACGCCATACGGGACCTTGAGCGATTGCGGATTATCCAGCGAAACCTCAGCTCCGGGCATACGAAAAGTTAAGATCGACGCGAGGAGCCTCCCAATGTTGCGCAGCGTTTCCTTGAACCTCCGCTTGTAAATCACCAGCCCCAGGGCCATAACCCCGGCCACGAAGACTGATCCCATGAGCAGATTTACCAGCACTTCCCAACCTACGAATGCTCCCAAGGCCCCAGCCAATTTCCAATCGCCTGCGCCCAGGCTGCGCAGAAAAACGAAAGGCAAGAGCAGTAAGAGCCCCATCCCGGCACCCAGCAGGGAGGTCTTCAACCCGACCGCCCATCCGTTAGCCAGCACATTCGCCGAAACTCCGATCAGGAATCCCGGCACAGTGACCCAGTTCGGGATCCGGCGGGTGCGCCAGTCGCTCCACCCGGCAATTAGTGCCATCCCGACCGCCAGCCCCAGCACGACGGCCTTCAAGCTGACCCCGGTTCGCGCTGGGATCGCCAACTTCTCACCGGAATATGCCAAAGCCGTTGCAACCACTCCACCTCGAACCACTGCGGACGGGTAAGAAGTAGACTGCTCCTGAGCGGCCAAAAGCAAGGCTACAAGCCGTTCTCCCGCGGATTTTCACATAGCCGGATACCGAAGTCAATGAAGACCGCAGGGGGTTTAAGGCCATTGGTTCACTTGCAAAACCAAAGGCCCGGAACGGGTCCGGGCCTTAATAAAATCTTCCCATCCTAGCGGTTGAACGCTCCCGCACTGTTGTGCTCAGCTACGATGCGCTTGGCACTATCGGCCAGCGCTTTAGCTTGTGGCAGAAGGTCCAGACCTTTCAGCACTTCCGGATCCGATTCCGCCCGCACCTTCAGGCCCTCATCCTGACCGAAGGCGTCGACAAAGATCTCGGCTTTGATGTTGGACCTGATCCAGTCGTTGTTATCCACCAGATCCGCCTGGGTATAGGAAATGTTCGCCTCGTCCAGCGACTTGCGGAAATCCTGCAGGATGGCATCGTCGATTTCCAAGCCTTTCGTGGGATGATGATTCACCACGTAGCGCTTGGCGAAATTGAAAAAAGCATAGTGTTGCAAAAGCGTGTCCTGAAAGTGATTGCCCTTGATCGGAGGGATGGCAACATCGGGTGTAATACCGCCGCCACCATAGACCGTGCGTCCGCTATCGGTCAGCTTCACTTCACGATTGGCATTGCTGCCAGCCTCGGTCTCGCGGTTGTAGTAATAGTCGTAAAGCGAAATGTTGCTGTAATCGCGCTGGATCAGCCGACCGCTAGGCGTGTAATAGTGCGCCGTGGTAAGAGCCAGTCCGGTATTCTCCGACAGCGGGTACACAGTCTGGACCAGGCCTTTGCCAAAGGTGACTTCTCCCACGATTAAACCCCGATCGTGATCCTGAATGGCTCCGGAGACGATCTCTGCCGCTGACGCGGTCAAGCGGTTAACCAGCACCACCAGCGGATAATCCTTGCCTCCGTTGCCATGCTGGGCCACGTAACGTTTCTCCGCCGAGGCGCGGCCGTGGTGAGAAACGATGAGTTGGTTCTTCTTCAGGAACTTGTCAGCCACGCCCACGCCCTCGCTCAGCAGGCCGCCGGGATTACCGCGCAGATCAAGAATCAAACCCTTCAGATCGCCAAACTCATCCAGAGCTTTCGAAACTTCCTCCTCCGTGGTCTCATTGAACCCGTTCACGTGCAGGTAGCCAATTCCAGGCCGGATGAGAAAATGAACGTCCACGCTATAACGCGGAATCTCATCGCGTACCAGCGTGAACTCCATCGGTTTCTCGACGCCTTCGCGCGAGATGCTGATGTGTACCGTCGTCCCTTTTGGTCCCTTGAGCATATCGGCAACATCGGTGGTGCCCATATTTTCGGTGGACTTGCCATCAACCGCGATGATCACGTCGCCGGGATGAATGCCTGCCTTATAGGCGGGCGTGCCGGTGAAGGGAAAAATCACAATGACTTGGTTGTTGCGCGGGCCCACCGTCATGCCAACGCCGTAGTACTTGCCGCGCTGGTCCTCGCGCATCAGGGCATAGGACTTTGGGTCGAAGAAATTCGAGTGCGGGTCGAGCGCGTGCAGCATTCCCGGGATGGCTCCGTTATAGATCGCCTTGTCGGGGTTGACTGGTTCGGCGTAGTTGTCCTCGACGATGGCGTAGACATCCGCGAACTGTTTCAGGCTGTCTTTGACATCGGAGTCGCTGGCGAGCGACGACTGCTGCCCCGTGCGCTGGGCGAAAAGAACTCCAAGAAAGCCGCAGGCAACGAGAAAAAAAACTACGAGGAAGAGTGACCGGCGAGAACTACGTGCCATTTTGAATTTTTCCTTCGGTTGAGGGTTGTCAGACCACCCCAGCTACCGCGCTGAATACACGCAGTATATCACTACATTGGACTGGTCCGGACCCGGATGGTCACCATGGTAACCATCCCGGAACGCCTTTAATGAGATGCGGGGTTAGGCCCGTAGGTTCGCCGGTCGACGAGTTGTGCATCTTCCGGCGAGGCTGACTGTTGTGAAATAGCCCGCGAAACTGCCGGGCGCCCGAGGGCCGCGTTGCCGCCTTTGCCCTCCCGCATTATGATGAGGCCATGAGTTTCTCCGACACGGTCTTCCTGTTCTTCCTGGCCCTCATTCTCTTTGGGCCGAAGAAGTTGCCGGGGATGGCTCGACAAGCCGGACGTCTGCTCGCTGAGTTACGACGCGCCTCGAACGAATTCAAGTCGCAGATCGAAACCGAAATCGCCCACCTGGAAACTGAGAAGACGGCGACGATCCTCCCGCCCAGCCCGCCGCCGCAAGGAATCGTGGCCAGCACGGATCCGATCCCGGCGGCAAGCGATCCGGTCCCGCTTCAGCTTGAGTCTCCCGTCAGCGTGGATTCTCCCGCGGACCAGGTCATCTCGGACCAGGCCACGTCAGCAAATTCGAATCCAGCCGCGTCATCGAGTTCAACTGCTGCCGACGCTGTCGCTGAGGCAACTCCGACCTCGCAGGAGTCGCATGTTTGAGAACGCGACTGAGGCTTCCGGCGACGAGACCAAGCGCGACGCCATGCCCACCATGGGCTTTCTCGACCACCTGGAGGAACTGCGCCGCCGCCTGGTTTACTCCATCGCAGCGGTGGCTGTGGGATTCTTTGTGTGCTGGTGGAAGGTGGAGCGCATCTACGACGTCATGCAGCGCCCTATCATGGACGTGCTCAGAGCAAATGGCCTATCAGAGAAGCTGGTCTACCTGAATCCCACTGAACCCTTCAACCTTTACTTGAAGATCGCCGCGCTGGCTGGTCTGTTCCTTACATCGCCGTTCGTGCTCTATCAAGTATGGATGTTTATCTCCCCGGGTCTTTACCGCAATGAGAAACGCTACGTCGTACCCTTCATGGTCTCGACCATCGCGCTATTTGTAGCTGGCGGATACTTCGGGTACAAGGTTGTCTACCCACAAGCGCTCGGCTTCCTGGTTCATTTCGGCAGGCAGTTCCAGCCCATGATCACCATCTCCGAATACACGTCGCTGTTTCTCAGCATCATCCTCGGGATGGGTTTGATCTTCGAGATGCCGATTCTTATCTTTTTCCTGTCATTGATGGGAATCGTCAGCGCGGCTTTCATGTGGAAGAACTTCCGCTATGCCATTTTGCTGATTTTCATCGTTGCGGCGATCGTTACGCCGACTCCTGACGTTTTGAGTATGTGCATCTTTGCCGCTCCGATGGTCGCGCTGTACGGGGTCAGCATAGGCATCGCTTGGGTTGTCCATCCAAAGCAACGGCGGGCGCGGGCAGAAAAGCAGGCAACCTGAGATTCTGAGTTCGAGTGATGTTCAGTATCAGTTTGATTGCGACTTTGGGCTAGTGACGGTTATGGAGAGAGAATATCGATGAAAATATGCACGATAAGTCTTCTTCCGAGCATGTTGCTCTGGGTCTCAGTCGCCTTCGTCGCCTGCGAGCACGACAGGAATGTGAATCAAGTAGGAGCGCAGACTGCGGCTCCAAACGCTACTGCCGAGACGACTCACCCCAAGCTTTCACTTCCGCCCGACAGCGGTCCGTCGCCGGTAATCAATTCCGTGCGCGCCTTCCAGTACGTAAAAGAGATCGTGGCTTTCGGCCCACGACCTCTGGGCAGCGCAAATCATAAGAAGGTCGAAGACTATATCCTCGCCCATCTCAAAGGCGATGAGGTCGAGAACGATACGTTCGTCGCCGATACGCCCGAAGGCAAGTTTCCCGTCCACAACATCGTTGCCAAGTTTCCCGGAACGAAAGACGGCATCATTGTCATCGCGAGCCATTACGACACGAATTACCCGCTCCGCAAGACCTCTTATGTCGGCGCCAACGACGGCGGCTCCTCCAGCGCGCTACTCATGGAATTCGCGAACCAACTTCGCGGTAGGACGCGCGAGGGATACAGCATCTGGCTAGTGTGGGACGACGCCGAGGAGAGTGTGAAACCTGACAGCGAAATCCCTTTCCTCGATGACAGCCTCTACGGCATCCGTCACCTGGCGGACAAATGGGAGGCCGACGGAACCTTGAAGAAGATCAAGGCCTTTTTCCTAGCAGACATGATCGGAGATGCCGATCTCAACATCGATCGTGATGGGAACTCCACCCCGTGGCTGGAAGACGTGGTATATGAGGCGGCCACGCGCCTTGGCTATCAATCACATTTCTTCGCACGTACCTTGCCGGCGGGGGTAGAAGACGATCACATCCCCTTCGTCAAGCGAGGCGTGCCCTCGGCCGATCTTATCGACTTCGACTACGGTTACAACGATGTCTTCTGGCACACGACGCAAGACACGGTGGACAAGCTCAGTCCCAAGAGCCTGGAAATTGTCGGCGTCACCATGCTGGAGGCAGTCCGCATTCTCGACAAGGTGGACCCGCTGCCACCGAGGTGACGTCACGGCTTCTGTGCTTTTCGTGATGAGCTTTTGCTCTTTTCCTGCATTTCGTTTCTAATGCACCCGATATGAAAATGAAAGCCTTCTGGCTCTGCTTCCTCCTGAGTGCCATATGTCTTGGTGCCGCTCCTCCAACCGAAAGCGAAGATGAGGCCCGCATTATTCAGGTCGCCCTGCAACCTTCCCCACTCGAAAGCAACTTGCAACACCTGACCGATGAAATCGGCGGGCGCGTGCCCGGCACCCCGGCCATGCAACACGCGGTCGAGTGGGGAGTAAAAGCCCTTACCGTTGCTGGAGCCGACAGCGTTCACACTGAAAGCTTCACGATCCCGAACTCTTGGTCCGAGGGCGCGACCGAAATGACCGTTACTGCGTTCTATGAGGTGGGCAATGCCAAGGTGGGCGGACTGCTGCCCACGATTTTCCGCGCGCATGCGGTGTCGGTGGCCTGGGCACCGGCGCTTGCTCCAACGAAGCACGTGCCGATAGTTGACGTCGGCAACGGTAGTGCTGCGGACTTTGCAAAAGCCGGAGATATTTCCGGCAAGGTGCTATTGGTCCATTCGGTCGTGCTCAAGACCTGGGACGATCTATTTGCTGAGTATTCGAACGCGCCGCCGGTGATCGCTGCGGCCGTGAAAGGAAAAGCCACGGCCGTCGCTTTCATCGCCACGCGCGAGCACGACATCCTCTACCGGCACACGAATTCTTTCGAGGGAGAAATCGACCGTATTCCACAAGTGCTGGTGGCGCGCGAAGATGGCGAACGCATCGGCCGCCTGCTGGCCTCAGGGCATCCGGTGTGGGCCGATCTCAATATCCCCAACCAGGTTGGCGGACCCATCAAAGCCGCAAACGTAATCGCAGATATCAAAGGCAGCGAAAAGCCGGACGAGTTTGTCATTCTCGGAGCGCATCTGGATTCCTGGGAGCTCGGCACCGGCGCACTCGACAACGGCTGCAATGCCGCCCTGGTGGTGGACGCGCTGCGTGCGATCAAAGCCTCTGGATTGAAACCGCGCCGCTCCATCCGCTTCATTCTTTTTTCCGGCGAAGAGGAAGGCCTGATCGGCTCGCGGGCTTACTCCCGGGCGCACCGGCCCGAACTCGACAAGGCTGCTGGAGTCATCATCTACGATTCCGGAACCGGCAAAACGACCGGCTTCTCCGACGGTGGCCGCAAGGACTTGCTCGACACTGCCAAGCGCCTAATCGCCCCATTGCAACAGTTTGGCGTGACCGATATGAAAACCGACATGGAATGGGGAACGGATCACTTTGACTTCATGCTGGAAGGCGTCCCCACATTTGTCGCCGACCAGGAGGAGGCGAACTATCTGGAAAACTATCACGCCGTCTCCGATACCTACGACAAAGTTGATTTCACGCAACTCAAGAAACACGTAGCCGAGGCCGCCGAATTCAGCTTCGCGCTGGCCAATCTTCCGGAGAAGATCGGTCCGCGCTTCACTCGTGAGCAGATTGAGCAGAGCATGCGTGAAACCCATGGCGACGAAATGCTTAAGGCTGACGGTCTCTGGGACGCCTGGGAAAGCGGGCATCTGGGCCGGCAGAAGTAGCTTAATGGTTCAAGTTCCGATTGCCAATCGAGCCGGCGGTTCCAATTGAAAATCGACAATCAGCGTTCAAATAACCGACAATCGGCAATCTGACTTGCTCTACTTCTGGATTCTCTTCAATCTGTTCGCGCTGGGCATGCTGGTGCTGGACCTCCTCGTCTTCCACGGCAGCGGCCGCGTGGTGCGCTCCCGCGAGGCTCTCGCGTGGAGCGCCATGTGGATCGGCCTTGCCGCCGCCTTTGCTGGACTGGTTTTCTTCTGGCAGGGCCGCCAGGTCGCTCTTGAATTCGTTACCGGCTATGTGCTCGAACTCTCCCTCAGTGTGGACAATCTGTTCATCTTCCTTGTGATCTTCCGCTATTTCTCCGTGCCCGAGCAGCACCAGCACCGCGTTCTGTTTTGGGGGATTCTGGGGGCGCTACTGATGCGGGGCTTCTTTATTCTTGCCGGGGTCGGCCTTATCCACCGCTTCCACTGGATTCTCTACGCTTTTGGAGCGCTGCTGATTTATAGCGGCATCCGGTTGGGATTCGCGGGCGAACATCACATCGATCCAGCAACGAATCCGGCAGTGAAGGCACTGCGCCGCTGGATGCCGGTAACGGATGACTACCAGGGTGGCCGCTTCTTTGTCCGCGGATGGAAAGGGAATCCGGCGCTCTATGCTACGCCGTTGTTGGTGGTTCTGGCGGTGATCGAAACCACAGACGTGCTTTTCGCAGTAGATTCCATCCCGGCAGTCCTCGCGGTCACGCTCAATGCCTTCATCGTGTACACCTCGAACGTATTCGCCATCCTCGGGCTGCGTTCGATGTATTTCGCGGTCGCCGGAATGATGAGAGTTTTCCGCTTCCTTCACACCGGGCTAGCGCTGGTGCTGATTCTCATAGGTCTGAAGATGGTCACCGCAGATCGTTTTCCCGTGCCGACACTAGTAACCCTCGGTGTAGTGGCGGGAGTGCTGACAGTATCAGTGCTCGCATCGGTAATCCGTCCGGAAAAGAAGGAAGGTTAACACCCTACACAAACCGCAAATTCTCTCCCTTGATCACCGAGTGTTTCAGAAACTTCTTGTCGTCGTGGCCGGGAAAGTCAGTGCGATAGTGCGTCCCGCGGCTTTCCTCGCGTGCCAGCGCCGAGCGTGTCACCATAAGCCCCATCAGACGCAGGTTTGCCGCCTCGTGGGCCCGCCGCGTTCGCGGATGCGCCACTCTCGGCGCAAGAGTCTCGAGTGTTCGAATCGCTTCCTGCATTCCATTCGGTGTGCGCACAATTCCGGCATCCTTCCACATGACGTCCTGGATCTGGCTAATCAACTCTTCGATTCCCGCATCCACCGGACTGTTTTGTGACGCCGCTTTCTTGTGCCCGCTCGCAGCGGTGCGGGCCTCCTTCAGTTCCTCTCGCATGGTTCTTCCCGCGCGCGCCCCATACACCAAGCCCTCGAGCAAGGAATTGCTGGCGAGCCGGTTCGCTCCATGCACGCCGGTCTCCGCCGCTTCGCCCGCGGCATGGAGGCCAGCCAGGCTGGTCTTGCCCTCGAGATCGGTCCGCACTCCGCCGATCGCGAAATGCGCCGCGGGGCGAACCGGAACTACGTCCTCCGTGATGTCAATGTTATGCTTCATGCAGATCGCGTAGACGCGTGGGAATCGTTTCTGCACTCTGGCCGAATTCAGGTGCGTCAGGTCGAGGTACACGAACGGATCCTTGGCGCGGCTGACCTCCATTTCATGCATAATGGCGCGCGATACGACATCGCCCGGCGCCTGTTCCGCAAGAGGATGGTATTTCCCCATGAACCGATCCATCTCGATGTTCCGCAGATACGCGCCCTCACTACGAAGCGATTCCGAGAGCAGAAAATGTGGTGCGTTCTTCAGGTACAGCGTTGTGGGATAAAACTGAATGAACTCCATGTCGCTGACCTCCGCACCCGCGCGGAAGGCCATGGCTACGCCGTCTCCCGTAGCGGCTTCGGGATTGGTGGTGTTGCGATAGAGCTGCCCCATGCCCCCAGTGGCCAGCAAAACCGCTGAGCAAACTACGTCTTCTGGCACTTCCTTCTCATTGATCAGCGAAACGCCGGTCACCTGCTGGCCTTCGGTTAGAAGCCCGGTGGAGAACTCGAACTCCCGTACCGAAATGTTCTTGCACGCCTGGACCTTGGCATGAAGCGCCCGCAAAATTTCAGCTCCCGTCGAGTCGCCCGGGGCGCGCAGAACACGGCTGTGACTGTATGAGGCTTCGGTTTCAAAAACCAACTTGGTTCCATTCCGATCGAGCTGCTTTCCCCAAGCGATCACTTCCTCGATGCGTTCAGGCCCCTCCTCCACCAGAGTTCTTACCGCTTCCAGACGGCACAGGCCATCGCCGGCAATCACAGTGTCCTGTAGGTGCAGGATGACGTCATCGTCGTCGCTGAGTGCCCCCGTGATCTCGCCTTGGGCAGGCTGCGCGCTGGAATTCAGGGCCGCCTTTTTCGCCAGCACCAACACGCGTCCAGCGGGCGCCAGTTCGATCGCGGCCCGCAGACCTGCAACCCCGGCGCCAATCACGATGAAATCAGTCTCGGCTGGAAGACCTTTCATAAACGGGCAAATGGTACCACTTCCCAGGCCTGCGCGATCAAAGCCACAACGTCCATAGGCTATTATGGAATTCCATGGTGCAGGTCACCATTCATGTATCGCCGCGGCCCTACCAGGCCCGCATTGAGAACGGCTTGCTGGCGCGGGCTGGAACTTTGCTGGCGGAGCTGTTGCCTCAAGCCAGCAAAGTGTTTGTGGTCACCGTTCCGCCCGTACGTCGGCGCTGGGGCGCGAAGCTGATTCGCTCTCTGAACTCGGCAGGCTTCAAGCCCCAGGTGGTCCAAATGCCCGACGGGGAGCCTGCCAAGAAGCTACGCACGATTGAAACGATGGCCGAAAAATTGTCTCGGCTGGGCGCCGACCGCAAAGCCGTTCTGATCGCTCTGGGCGGCGGCGTGGTCGGCGATGTCACCGGGCTGCTGGCCTCGCTATACATGCGTGGCGTGGAACTGGTGCAGATTCCAACCACGGTTTTGGCGCAAGTGGATGCATCGGTCGGCGGCAAGACCGCTGTGAACCTCGGGGCAGGGAAGAACTTGCTCGGGACATTCCATCATCCCCGTTCCGTCCTCATCGATCCAGAAGTTCTCCGCACGCTTCCCAACCGCGAGTTTCGCGCTGGCCTGTACGAAGCTCTCAAGTGTGGCATCATCGGGGATGTCGATCTTTTTCTACGCTTCGAACAGAAGCGAGCCCAGATCCTGAAGCGCGATCCGGTCGAGCTCGAAGGTCTCATCGCCCAGTCCGTGAAGCTGAAAGCTGAAGTCGTCTCTGCCGACGAGCGCGAAGGCGGCTTGCGACGGGTGCTCAACCTCGGTCACACGATCGGACATGCTCTTGAAGCGGAGACCGGTTACCACAGCCTACTTCACGGCGAGGCCGTTGCCTGGGGCATGATTGCCGCGACCAATATGGCCCTCGCGGTGGGGCGCACGGACAGCGTGACCGCCGGCCGTATTGCCGACGCCGTGCTCAGTCTGGGCCGCTTGCCGGAGCTCAAAGTGAGCGCCCGCAGGATCCTCGCGCGCCTGCAGGCCGACAAGAAAACCCAAGGCGGCGCAGTCCATTTCGTTCTGCCCCGGGAAATTGGCAAGGTCGAAATCGCGGCCGATGTGCCGGACAGCGTGGTGATCGGTGCCGTCGAGGAATTGCGCCGCCTTTCCCGCGGCGGATGGGGAAAGTGAAACGCAGTGGCTGAACCCCAACGCCCAACCGTGGTCGGAGCCGCTCCAGAGGGCGCCAGAGACGCTCGCTCTGCGGGGCTCGCCGTCCGCGAGATGTTTACCTCGATCGCTCCGCGCTACGATCTGCTCAACCACATGTTATCGTTCAACGTCGATCGCCTGTGGTGGCGTCGCACCGCGGGCACCTTCGCTCAGATTCTTGCCCAGCCGGATGCCGTAGTCTTGGATCTCTGCTGCGGCACCGGGGACATGACTTTCGCCCTGTGCACGCAGGCAGGAGGCTGCAATCCACAGGTTTTGGGCGCCGATTTCTCCCACGCCATGCTGCAACGCGCGCGGCTGAAGTCGCTCGACAAGATCTCACAAAACGGCAAGTCTGCAATACCCCGTTGGATCGAGGCCGACGCCCTTTGTCTTCCGTTTCCCGACCAGCATTTTAGCCTCGTGACCTCGGCTTTTGGCTTCCGCAATCTCGCCGACTACGATACCGGCCTGCGCGAGATCATGCGCGTGATGCGCCCTGGAGCGGAGTGCGGCATCCTCGACTTCAGCGAGCCCAAGGGGATCATCGGCCATCTCTACCGGCTCTATTTCAAGCAGGTCCTGCCGCGCGTCGGCACCATGCTTTCCGGTGTGCGCGGACCCTACGCCTATCTCCCCGATTCGGTCGAGCGCTTCCCCGAGCCGCAGGAAATGCTGGCCCGCATGCGCCGCGCTGGCTTCCGCGAAGCCAGTTGGATGCCCTACACGTTTGGCATCGCTGGCCTTTACCGGGGACGAAAGTGAGAGATCGACCGACTACTTGGCGTCTTGCAACAGCTTACTTAGGGCGCGAGTATCCCCTGGGTTCGCATCTCCAATCACAAAATACCGCAGACCATTTTGCGTCCACGTCTCGGCGTTGAACGACGTTGCGTTTGTCGGCCCCGGGGGAAGGCTGGGCGTCTCAGATTTTTCGGCAAAAATGAATACCGAAATATTGTGCTTCCGAATTTGATAAATCAAGTGTGCGCCAGCGACTTGCTGAAGATAGGCAACCCGCCCTCCCAGCAAGGTGAACTCCGAGCCGGGCAGTTCGGGCAGATTGAAAGTGAACGGAATCTTCCCCTGAAACCACGGCTTAACCGTGTGGCGATCGGTCGAAACTACATCCACGGGTGTGGCGCTGGCGAGAGTAGCCACGTGGAGGTCAGCCAACTCGCTGTAGACACGTTGCTGCGCCATCTGACCGCGCCCAACATATGCCTGCAGCAAGAATGCTGCAACCAGCACGACGAGTGCGGGAATCAAAACGAATTGCCACTGCCGGAACGTCTTGCTCGGTGACCTCGCTACAACCATCTTCGTAATCCTGTTCCTAAGTTCCGCGCTCGGCGCATGTCGCTTTCCCGCCCTGTGCACCGAACGCTTGATCTGCACCCGCTCCAAGACCTCAGCGGAACACTCTGGGCAGCCCCGCAAATGAGCGCTTAAAACACCGGCCTCGGCGGGTGTGAGTTCGCCATCAAGATACCGGTCCAGCTTCTTGTTCCAGCCCTCACACGCCATGCCGCCCTCCCTGGATAACATCTCGCAAAGCATCGCGCAGAGCTTTGCGCGCGCGAAACAACCGTGACATCACCGTGCCGATGGGGATCGAAAGCGCTTCCGCAATCTCCTGATACGACATCTCCTCGACCTCGCAGAGCAGCAATATCTCGCGGAACGGCACGGGCAACCGTTCCAAAGCCTGCTGAACCATTTCGCGGTCGGCTTGTTCGATCAGCAGGCTCTCAGGGGTGGTTTCCACCAGTAGAGCGTCGCCGGCGTCCTGCTCATCCAGCACGACTGCGGTTTTCAGTCCAGTCCGCGAACTCAGGAACGAATTCCGCAAAATGCGGTACATCCATGCCCGAAAATTCATACCTGGCCGAAACGAGGAGAATCCGCGCAACGCTTTCGCGTAGGTTTCCTGCACCAGATCCTCGGCCTCGGCTCCATCCTGTGTCAGCCAGCGGGCAAGGTTAAAGAGCTGATCGAACAAAGGTAGGGCTAGATCTTGGAATGACACCGTGCTGAACCGATCCACGGACACCCACTTAGAGTAAACGAGCCGGATGCGGATTTATTCCCTCAGCTCCTGAAAATATTCCCGGGAATAAGCGTGGTGGTTCCGTTCGCGCAGATCAACGGCCGGAGAGATGATCGCTGGATGCACTTTTTCGCAGATCGGCCGCACCGACCACGTTCAGGCAGCCGGCGCGGACGCGCGGCTGCAAGCGGCGAGCTCGGCTCCCATCTAGTGAGTTTACGACTCGACCTCCAAGGCAACGAGCGACCCGGTTGAGGTCGCTCGTGAGAATAGCAGCCTACGCTGATTCCACAGTATTTTAGCTCGTGCGCGCGCTCCGCGAGGCAGATGTTCCGGTCTTAAAGCTATCTGCGAACGCGTCGGCAATGGTGTAACGCATCACGTTCTCATACTCCCCCCCCAGGAAGCTGCGCAGCCGGTCCGTATTCATAATGTACTCACCGGTCATGTAGGGGAGTGCCTCGGGTGGAATCGCTGAGATCTGCCGCTTCCATAGAAGTCGCAGCACCAGATGCATTGCCCACTTTCCTGGAACGCGCACCAGCTTGGCCTGCGCCATCTCAATGCAGCGGCCGAAGGTGAGCGGTTCGCCGCGCCCGGCCACGTTCAGAATGGTAAGCCGTTGCGCCTCCGGATCGCGATGCAGAATATGGGCAATCAGCCGTGCCATGTCGTCCACGTGTACAAACTGAATCTTGTTGTCGAGATACCGCTGCCCGTGCGGCAGCATGCAGGGGAGACGTTTGCCCTCGCTCCGCATTTTCTCCACCCGCGCGCTTTTGCCGTTGGGCGTGCCCCGGAATGCTCCCAGCAGGTAGTTCTCCACGCTGGCACCGGCAAAAATATGGGGGCGCAGAATGTAGACGCTGCAGCCGCGCAGGGCCGGCGCGCGTTGCTGCACCACCTCGTCGGATTGCTTCTTATGAATCGCGTAGGGAAGCGTGTGCGCTGCCATGGCGGAGTCTTCCGTCGCCGGCCTCGGCAGGCTGGGCCCATAGGCAGAAACGCTGCTGGGAAAGATGAATCGCTTGATCCCGGAATCCGCCGTGCGATTCGCCTCCGTGACGGCCTCCATGACCCGGGCCGTGCCCGCCACGTTAATCTGCCACATGCGCTCGACATCGAGCACGCCCGTGCGCACCGGATCAATCACGAACGCAAGGTGAACCACTGAAACCGGTCGCGTGTCGCGCAGCAGTTCGTAGAGCACTCGCGTGGAGGCCTCCTCGCCCAGATCCAGGCGCTCGAACTGTAACGGAGCATCGGTTCGCGGGGGATTCAAGTCCACCCCAATCACCGAGAAATCCCCCAGCAACGGGAGCAGCCGGGAGCCCAGGTTTCCCGCAATACCGGTAACCACGACGACAGGTTTCGCGCTCTCCATCAGTTCGGCTTGGGCGGTGGCGGCTGTTGTGCCGGGGCCGGCGCGGGGGCGTCTGTAGCCGGGGGCGTGGCCTGTTGAGGCGCACCGCCGCTCGTGCCCTGCGGCTGGGCCTGCGGCGGAGTCATCTGCGGACGCGGCATATGCGGCGGCAGCTGCCCCGGAGGACGCCCTCCAGGTCCTGCCGGCGCTGCCGGTCCAAAATACGCCTCGTTGGGTATCGCCTGGAACGAATTCGAATACTTGTCCAGCATTTCTTTCAGGCGCTCGTTCTTCAGCTTGTTGTGGATTTCCTCCTTCACCTGGTCTAGGGGGAGAACTTCTTCGCTGACTACTTTGTAAACGTAGTGGCCGCCATTGTCTGCGATGACCGCCGATACTTCGCCGACTTTTAGGTCAAACACCGCGGCGTGCGCCGGAGGCAGTCCGGTGCGCCGGACCTTAGGCAGGTTCACGGTCGGGTTTCCTACCTTATTGCCGGCCGCTTCGAAAGCTTCCTTCTGCAGTTTCGCAAAATCCTCACCCGCCGCTGCTCGCTCCCGCAAGCTGTCGGCCAACTTGTTCAACTCCTGCTCACCTTGCTCCTGCTTGGCCTTGTCCGCGGCCTCCTTGGCCTTCTGCTGTTCTTCGGTGAGCTTCTCCGGTTCTTTCGCGTCTTCTTTGTTCTCAGCATTCGCCTGCTTATACCGCGGGACGAACAGCCGGTCGAGAGAGTACTGCTCGTACGCCTCCGGATTCTTCTTATAGTAGCCGGCAATCGCCGCGTCCTGCACTTTGTCCGCTTCTTCCTGCGTGGTGCGTTGCAGTTCGGTCGCCAGAATCTGCATTTTGTCAATCTTCAACCTCTCCAGAAAGCGCGGACTCTTGTCGAGGCCTTTCGCTTTCGCGGCTTCCGACATCGCGATAAGCCGAGGGAGCGCCGATTCCAGTTGGTGCTTCAATTGAGGAGTGATGGTTGGCGCCGGCGAAACAGCGTTGGCGATCTTCTCGAGCTGCGCCCGGGTGATCTCCGTCTTGCAGTCCGCCGGTTTCTTTGCTGGGACCGCGGCCGCATGCGCGCCGGTCTTGGACGCTGCGGTCGTCTTCGGCGCCGCCGGGCAAACACCCATGATGGTGAGCACAACCGCATTCTCCGGAACTTCCACCGGAGGTGCTGGCGGCTTATTGGCAGCGCTTGGAGCCTGCGTCATTCCTGGCTCTGCCTGTCCCCAAGCCAGCGTTCCAAACAATACACACAGCAACCAACTCTTTCGCATACAAGATTCCCCCAGGATTGGTACAGCAGGAAGTTTCACAACCGAACCTAGCATCCTAGCATAGAGGCGGTTTTCCGCAGAACCCCGCTTCACCGAACGCCGCGCCGCCGATTCCCTTGGCGCAATCCCGCCTCAGCGGCGATAATCCCAACATGTCCGGGACGCCGGCCCTTTACTCGCCAAACGCCATGCGCGCCGAGAAACGCGCAGTGGCTGGGAACTCGGTGGTGGCCGCCATCCTCATCACCGGGGGAAAAATCGTCGTCGGCGTCACCACGGGCAGCCTCGGAATCCTCTCCGAAGCCGCGCACTCCGCACTGGATCTGATCGCCGCCCTGCTTACCTATTTCTCTGTCGGAGTCTCTGACAAGCCCGCCGACGCCGACCACCAATATGGCCACGGCAAAGTGGAGAACTTTTCGGCCTTCGTTGAAACCGGCCTGCTTCTGCTGACTTGCGCCTGGGTTATCTACGAAGCGATCATGCGCTTGTTCTACCGGCATGTCGAAGTCGAGCCCTCTGTCTGGGCCTTCGTCGTGATGCTGATCTCCATGGCCGTGGATTGGTGGCGTTCCCGGGCTCTCGGCCGCATCGCCACCAAGTACGAAAGCCAGGCCCTGGAAGCCGACGCACTGCACTTTTCCACTGACATCTGGTCATCGGGCGTCGTCGTGCTTGGTCTTATCCTGATCCTGCTGGGGCGCGTCTATCATGTGGATTGGCTCCGTGATGCCGATCCCATCGCGGCCCTGTTCGTGGCCGGCGTCATCGTTTCTGTGAGCTGGCGCCTGGCCCGGCGCACCATCGACGCTCTCCTCGATGCCGCTCCCGCTGGAGTCCGTGCTCAGATCACGGACGCAGTCTCGCGCGTGGATGGTGTGCTCGAAGTCGGGCGTGTGCGAATTCGCCGCGCCGGCAACCGCTATTTCGCCGATCTAGCCGTCGGTCTGGCCCGCACGGTCACCTTCCAGCGCTCCGAGCAGCTAGTCGAAGCCGTAACCGAAGCGGTTCATCGCGTTCTTCCCGACGCCGACGTGACCGTCCAACCGCTGCCGCGCGCCCAGCGCTCGGAGAATATCTTCGATCGTATTCGGGCCGTCGCTACCCGCCATAACCTCAACGTCCACGACATCAGCGTGCAGGATCTTGCCGGCCGGCTCCACGTCGAGCAGCACGTTGAACTCGACGAGCGCATGAGCCTCAAGAGCGCCCACGATCAAGTCACGGAACTGGAAGCCGATATGCGCCACGACGTACCCGAAATCGCCGACATCCTCACCCATATCGAAAGCGAGCCCGCCACCATCGAAACCGGCGACGAACTGGTCCGCGATGCCGACCTCGAGCGGCGGCTGAAGTCGCTGGCCAGCCAGTTTCCCGAAATTGTCGACATGCATGACATACAGATTAAGAAGGTGCGGGGACGGCTTTACGTTTCCTGCCACTGCACCTTCTCCGATGATCTCTCGCTCGCCCGCGTCCATGACATCCAGACCGACCTCGAAATCCGGTTCAAGCAGGCCGCACCCGAGCTTTTCCGCGTACTGATTCATCCCGAGCCCAGAACGGACAACCGGAGATGAGACGCGCCGGAGCAAGACCTTTATGACCGAAGCCAGAACCAGATGGTTGGAAAAGCAGCGTTTCAACGGAGTTGCCAGCAGCGGCCACTCGATTGTCGTCGATGGCGACAAAGCCGCCGGGAACGGTCCCATGGAGCTCGTCCTCATCGGCCTGTGCGGCTGCACCGGCTATGACGTCGTCTCCATCCTTCAGAAGAAGCGTGAGCCTTTTACCAGCCTGGAAGTTCACGCTCAAGCCGAACGCGCCGCCGACCCGCCTTCCGTCTACACGAAGATCAAGCTGATCTATCGCGTCGGTGGTAAAGTGTCTCGTAAGGCGGTTGAGGACGCAGTCCGCCTCTCGAAAGAAAAGTATTGTTCCGTCTCAGCCATGCTCGAGAAGACCGCGAAAATCACGGCTGAGATCGAATATCTGGACGCATAGAATGATCCAACCGATCTTGAAGGTCTTCCTCTTCACCCAACCCGGCTGCGCAAACTGCGAGGTGATGAAGATTTTCTTGGAAGCAAAGGGGATCGCCTTCGAGGAACGCGACATGAGTAGCGACCCGTCCGCCCGTGTCGAATTGCTCGAAACCTACCACAGCTGCATCGCTCCGACTTTAGTAATTCTCACCTTGAAAGGTGCCGAAGTGATCGACGGCTTTGATCCCGACCGCCTTGACCAAGTCCTCTCTGCTGCCTGATCATCGAACGATTCGCGAGGCTCACCATCTCGAACCCAAATCAGCAAAGCTCGCGTCCGCATCCCCTGCGTGGCTATTTCTTCATCGCCTCGGCAGCATTTTGCTGGGGAGTCTGCGCAGTCCTGGGCCGCGCCGTTTTTACCGGGAAGCTGACCTTGGGCGCTACCGCACTCCGTCCCATCGACCCGCTAATTCTCTCGCAGACTCGCACTACATTCTCTCTGCTGGTGCTGCTTCCGCTCCTTGTTGCTTCCCAGGGCTGGCAGCGGATCAAGCTGCCCGCGCGCGATCTCGCGTACTGCTTCCTTCTCGGCACACTCGGCGTTGCTGTCTCGAATTACTTCTATTACGTCGCCATCCAGAGGACGAATGTTGCCACCGCCATCATCGTGCAATACACCGCCCCGGTGTGGGTTCTGTTCTATGTTGTAGCCCGCGGCCAGCAAAAGCTCTCGCTGCAAAAAGTCGTTGCCGTGGCGCTGGCGGTCGCTGGAATCGCCCTCGTCATTGGCATCGTTGGAACAAAGGCAAATGGCGGACGAGCCCTCCGCCTCGATTCCTACGGCCTCATCGCCGCGCTCTTTGCCTCGCTCTCCTTCGCCTTCTACAACGTCGGCGGACACCGCATCCTTGCCCGCTACGACCGTTGGCGCGTGCTGGTCTGGACGCTCGCCCCCGCCGCGGCGTTCTGGCTCGTCGTCAATCCTCCCTGGAAAATCGTCGCCGCCCACTACGCACCCGGGCAATGGCTGTTCCTGTTCATTTTCTCGATGATCTCGGTGCTAGGACCATTCTCTCTCTACTTCCTCGGACTGCAGCATCTCGAACCCACTCGCGCTATCATCGCCAGTTGCCTGGAACCGGTATTCTCGATTCTCCTCGCCGCCCTGTTCTTAGGCGAAGTGCTGCGCCCGGCCCAGACCGTGGGAATCGTCTTTGTGCTCGCGGCCATTGTGATCGTTCAACGCCGCGGTCGCACCGTGACGGAAGATGCCGTTTTAGTCGAGCCGATCGAGTAGAATTCCCGACGATGAGATACATCCGTGGCGATTTCGTGGTTTTCGGGCATCCTGCGGCTTCGAGGCCTGCATCTCAGGCTCAGTACTATTAGTGATAGTTTTCCCGTTACTGGATGGGTGGACTTTGTCCGGGGGCTTGGAATCGCTGTGACAACGATTCGGCCGCGATTTATCGCGTTGACAGGTTTGAGCCTGATGCTCGCTCCGTTCCTGTCTTTCGCGCAAACCACCGGTACGGCAGCGCCTCAAGATGTTCATCCGGCAGCGCAGGACCAGAAGCCCCCTCTCAAGTCGCAGGATCAAAGCACGGCGCAATCCGAATCACGGAATCAACAAGCCAAACCACCCGCCGACCTGCCGAACGCTCCATCCAGCAGCAAGACGGAACCTTCTCTCGAAGACCTGGGTTTTTCCGCATCTCAGGCTCAAGGCGATGCCCAGCGTCAGGCCTTGCTCGATAAGCGCACCCACATGCTGAAAATCCATCAGCGGCTGGGTTTGATCACGGCTTTTCCGTTGATTGCCACCGTTGCCACTTCCCTCAACGCCGGTGGCAAGAACACGAGCACAGCATCCCGGGATCTGCATACGGCTCTCGGGGGCCTGACGGGAGATTTGTATTTCATGACCGCCTACTATGCCATCCGGGCACCCAGGGTACCCGGAACCCAAACTCGCGGTCCGATCCGTTTCCACAAGGCCATGGCTTGGATCCATGGCCCGGGAATGATCGCAACCCCGATCCTGGGAATCATGGCTTTCGATCAAAAGAACAAAGGGGAAAAAGTCCACGGGATCGCCCAGGCGCATGGGCCAGTAGCCATCGTTACCGCCGGAGCTTTTGGTGCGGCTCTTTTGTCGGTTTCCGTTAAGTTCTGACCGCTTATGTCACCACTTCTAAGAGCAAAAACCATCGCCACCTGCCTGCTTTTGGCGCTTCCACCCCTAGCCCTAGCAGCGGATAGCCAATGGATTCTGCAACAAGGCACTCTCACCTACCATGTATCTCACCCTCTGCATCAGAGCGAGGGGGTCAGCCATGAGGCACGCGGCAAGGGGATTTGCCGCGACGGACAATGCGATTTTCTGATCGCCGTGCCGGTCAAGTCTTTCGATTCCGGCGACAGCAACCGCGATCTCCACATGATTCAGGTAACCCGAGGAGCTCAATTTCCGATGGTCACGGTTCGCACGCGCTTGCCCGAATCCGCGTCCACCTCTACAACCATCCAAGCTGATCTGGAAATCCAGTTCGCCGGCCAGACCGCCCAGTACAAGCAGATCTCCTTCCAACTGGTGAAGCAAGGCGAGCAGATCCGCATCACGGGAACGATTCCGGCGACGCTCGTCGATTTCAAGATCGATCCGCCGACGCTGCTGACCATGCCGGTGAAGAATGAGATTCCGGTTCGCGTTGACTTAACTTGGCGCCCGCAGTAAATATCCACTGTTTCCTTCTTTGGTACCCGACCCGAGCTTTACAATGTTTTTACTTCCTGCACGGAGATTCTTGGTTAGTCTGGTCATGCTACCTAACGTGTAACCACGATCAAAGCCGGATGTGTTTATGAGATTTCAGCGGGTCGCCGTACTGCTTGCTTTTGTCCTGACCGTCCTCACGCCATGTTTCGCCCACCATATGGCGGTTGTGGTCAACAAGGAGAACAACGTTGGAAACGTCACTGCCGTTCACCTGTCCAGAATATTCCGTTCGGAGATCAAGAAGTGGCCCGATGGCAAGGCCGTTGTCCTGGTTCTGCACAGAGATTCTGCCGGTGAATCCGAAACCTTAGAGCGCTTGAACAAGATGACTGCCGACGAACTGAAGGCTTTGATCACCGCTCACAAGGACTCCATCGTAACGGCGGACTCCGACGCGGATGTGCTCAAGATCGTGCAATCCACTCCCGGTGCCATCGGCTTCGTGGATGTCCGCTCTGTCGACAACACCATCAACGTTGTGCGCGTGGATGGCAAACTGCCCATGGAATCAGGTTATCTGCCCCATTAGCTCGGGCCTTCTAGGTCCCCAGATTGCTACGCGAGAGCGGTAACTCGCGGAGGCGTTTTCCCGTCGCCGCAAAGATCGCATTGCAAAGCGCGGGCGCGAACGGCGGCACCCCAGGTTCTCCTACTCCCGCTGGCGGCGCGTTGCTGTCGACGATGTAGACGTTGGTCTGATAGGGTGCCTCGTTCATCCGCGCGACGGGATAGGTATCAAAGTTGGACTGATCGACAATACCGTTGGTCGCAGTGATCTCCCCGAAGCGGGCCAGACTGGTGCCGAAGACAGCGGCCCCTTCAAATTGCGACCGCGTGGCTTCCGGGTTGACGACCAGGCCCGCGTCCAATGCAGTGTCGACCCGCGGGATACGCAGTTCGCCCTGATCGGTCACTTCCACTTGGACGACCGTGGCCACATAGGTCAGAAAACTCCTGTGGACGGCGATGCCCATGCCCCGGCCCTTGCCGAGCTTCTGTTTCCCCCAGCCGGATTTTTCCGCAACCAATTCGATCACGCGGCGGTAACGCGCCGTGTCGATCGGGTAGGCTTCGAGCGATCCGCCATAGTTGGGATAGTCGGGTGCGGATTTCTTCACGTCGACGATGCGCGGGGGCCCGATCAAGGCCATCAGGTAGTCGAGCGAATCGCGGCCGGCGGCGTGGGCGCATTCATCGGCGAAAGACTGTGCAGCGAACGCATGGTAGATGTTGGCCACGGAGCGAAGCCATCCAATGCGCAGATGCGCCGCGGCTCCGGCGTTCTCCGCACGGATGTTCGGAATATTGAAAGGGAGATCCGTCCAGCCTTGCTGCAGCTCCCCAGCGCCCGCGGCCGTCGCGTCTAGGTTGAAGGTAGAACCGATGCTGGGGAAAACGGAACGCTGCAGCCACGCGGTGGGCAGACCGTCGGCGCCCAGAGCCGCCTTCATATACATCGCAGAGACGGTGTGGTAGTAGTCGAAGCTGATGTCGTCTTCCCGGCTCCAGACCACTTTCACGGGTCGTCCCACCGCCTTCGACAGGATGGCTGCTTCGGCCGCGTAGTCCGGCTTCGACTTGCGGCCGAAGCCGCCGCCGAGTAACGGAACATGGCAAGTGACTGCGTCTTTGGGGATACCCAGTTTCTCGGAGATGATTTCTTGCACGGCTTGCGGATTCTGGGTTGAAGCCCAGACCGTGACCTTACCTTCGCGATAATCGGCCAACGCGACAGGCGGCTCCATCGAAGCATGGGCCAAGTGCGGAACGTAGTACTCGGCTTCGATCACCTTGCCACCTTGTGCAAACGCAGCCTCTACGTCTCCCTGATTGCGCGCGGCCTTGGCCGGCTTGCGCGCGGCCTCCTGCAACTCTTTCTTGAACTGGTCGGAGTTGTAGACAGCATGAGGACCGTTGTCCCAAACCGGATTGAGTTTCTTTCGCCCTTTCATCGCAGACCAGGTGTTGTCGGCGATCACAGCGATTCCGCCGAGCGGCTGGAAATGATGGGGCGGCGTGAAGGTATCGATAGTCAGCGTCTGGCGCACGCCTTTTAGCTGCAGCGGAGCCTTTTCGTCGAACGACTTGACTTTACCGCCCAAGACCGGCGGGCGCTCAATCGAGGCGTAGACCATGCCATCAATTCGCGCGTCCATGCCAAACTGCGCCTTGCCGGTGCAGAGATCCGCGAGGTCGTAGCTGCTCTGACCCTTGCCCACGTATCGCCAGGCCGACTGCGGTTTGAACTTGAGTTCTTCTTTCTTTGGAACAGGCAGCTTGGCGGCGGCTGAGGCCAGATCTCCGTAAGCGGCTTTCTTGCCGGTAGCTTTGTGAACCACCACGTGCAGGTCAGTCGTGAATTCTGCTTCGGGCACGCCCCACTGCTGCGCGGCGGCGCGGATCAGCATGAGGCGGGCGGTGGCTCCGGCTTGCCGCATGGGTTCATAGAATTCGCGAATGGAGTGGGAGCCGTCCGTATCCTGCGAGCCGTAACGCGCATCGCCGATCGCCTGCTGGACTTTCACCCGGCTCCAGTCGGCATCGAGCTCATCGGCAAGGACCAGCGGAAGGGAAGTACGGCTGGTGGTGCCCATCTCGGAGCGGTGCGCAATGATGTAAACGGTTCCGTCAGTGTCGACCCCGAGGTACACGCTGGGATGGAGAGCCGACGCATCGGCGCTGGCACCGGCGGCCACCTCTGCGGCCCAGAGACTCCCGGGGACAAGGCGCACACTGAGCACCAGCGCTCCGGTAGAGAGAATTCCTTGCAGAAAGCCGCGGCGGCTGACATTGATGAGCGGGTTCATGCGCGTTCTCCAGCCGCAGCCTTGATGGCTGCACGAATGCGTTGATACGTGCCACAACGGCAGATGTTGCCCGACATGATGTTGTCAATGTCTTCTTCGGTTGGCTTTGGCTTCTGGCTGAGCAGAGCGGCCGCTTGCATGATCTGTCCAGACTGGCAATAACCGCACTGCGGGACGTTGACCTCCATCCACGACTTTTGCACTGGATGCAGTCCGTTCGCGCCAAGATCTTCGATGGTTCGAATCTCACTGCCCGCGGCTCTCTGCATGGTAATGATGCAGGAGCGGATAGCCTTGCCATTCTGATGCACAGTGCAGGCGCCGCACAGCGCCATGCCGCAGCCGAACTTGGTTCCGGTCAAGGCGAGTATGTCGCGGAGGTACCAGAGCAGCGGCATATCGGGTTCGCCATCGAAGGAGTGTGGGACACCGTTGACCTTCAACTGGATCATGCTCGACCTCCGGGCGAATGCGATGATTTTACTGTGGCGACATTCTAAACCAGAGTGCGAAAACGTGTGACCGGCGATTTACGACCTGGCGGTGCGCATCATCGGAGTCTCAGGAGATGGAAGTACCTTCGCGCCTTCTTTACATCGCGTGCGATCTGCTCGCGCAACTCCCCCACTGACGGAAACTTGATCTCATCGCGCACCCGGTCGAGGAAGCAGATCTCCACGTCGCTCTCCGGTGTCAGCTCTATCGGATGAAAGTTCAGCAGGTGAGTCTCAATGGCAAACGACTCGGCCCCAAACGTCGGACGATTGCCCACGTTCGTGACGGAATCAAAGCGCTCATTGCCCACGCTCGTCCAAGTGATGTAGACGCCATCTTTCGGCACAAGTTCCTCATAGCGTGCCAGATTGATCGTAGGAACTGTGTACTTCGATCCTAGCCCGCGCCCGCGCCCCGGGTTGCCTAAAATGCAGAACGGACGCACCAGCAGATGACGGGCCCTGCTCACCCGCCCCTCGCGGATCAATTTCCGGATATGACTGCTGGAAACAGGATCGCCTCGGAGAGTCTGCTTCGGGTAGACCTTCACTGCAAAGCCCATCTCCTGCCCGAGCTGCGCCAGCAGATTCACATCACCCGCAGCCTTGTGTCCAAAGCGGAAGTTGTAGCCTTCGTACACCTCGCGCGCATGCAGGTTCTTTTTCAGGATGCGCTCGGCGAACTGGCGCGGGGTCATTAGCGAAAGATCACGCCCAAAGGGCAGGATCAGCACTGCATCGATGCCCGTCCCTTCGAGCAAGCGCAGTTTCTCCGGCAGCGGAGTGAGCAGCTTCAGTCCCGAGTCGGGTCGCAGAATTCGCGCCGGATGCGGCTCAAACGTCACTGCGACAGCTTTGGCCCCGTTCTCCCGCGCCTGCACCACAATCTCGCTCAGTACGTGCGCGTGCGCCCGGTGTACACCGTCAAAATTACCCACGCTCACCAGCGAGGGCCCGAATCCCGCCGGAATCTCCTCGAGCTTGTGAAAAACCTGCATTCGGTGGCCAGTGGTAAGTGATCAGTGGCCAGCGGCAAAAGGGTCCGTGGTTCACTGACCACTGGCCACTGATCACTGACCGCCGATTTCAAACTCCAGCTTCATCCCGTCATAAGCCAGCCGCACGTGCGGCGGCAGGGTTGCATTGGTCGCTTCATGCGCCAGATCGTGGCAAATGTGGGTAAAGAAAGCCCGCTTGGGTTTCGCCCGCTCCACAATGCGCAGCGAATTTTCCACCGTCGAATGTGTGGGATGAGGCTTATGCCGCAACGCATCCAGAAAAAGAATGTCCAGACCTTCCAACTGATGGAACGATGCTTGCGGAATTTCGCTGTGGTCGGTGAGATAGGCCGCGGTTCCAAAGCGGAAGCCGTAAATCTCCGCCTCGCCATGAATCAGGCGCACCGGCTCGAATCGTGCCCCGAAAAGCTCAACCGGACCGTCAATCGGCCGCAGCTCAAGTTGTGGCAAGCTTCCATATTTGTAATCGGCGTCAAAAATGTAGCTGAACATCCGTCGCAGAAAGGCCGCTGCGTCCGGGCGCGCATAAAGCGGCAACTTCTCCGGCTTGTGACGGTAACTAAGCGGTCGCAGATCGTCGATGCCCATGATGTGGTCCGCGTGCGTGTGGGTGTAAAGAACTCCATCAACACGCGTGATTCCCTCCCGGAGGGCCTGAGCATAGAAATCGGGTGAAGTGTCGATGAGCACAACCTTGCCCGCAAACTCAAGCATGATCGAAGGACGGGTGCGGCGGTCTTGGGGAGCACTCGAGCGGCAGACCGCGCAGTCGCAGCCGAGTGTAGGCACACCCATGGACGTGCCGCTGCCCAGGACCGTGAGCGTTGCCTTCATGCGCTAACTTTCATGTCTGGCCTGCCATGACTAGATTGCCAGGATTCGTATCGTCACCGTCCGCTGGTTCCTGTGGCAGATCCGGGCTGCGGGGGACGCGACAGCGCGTTGGTCACCTCCACGTAGGCCATGCGCACTTCATAGAGGCTATTCTGCAGAAAGTTTTCCTCGGTCGGAGTCAGGTTGCCCTTGGTTTTTTCCGCCAGCAGTGCGAGCGTATCGATGGTCTGTCGCGCCCCAATAATGTCAAGGCCCGGCTGCTCACCCTGCTGGTGCATCAACCCCAGCTGCAGCATCGCCGTCATGTACAAAGACGCCAGGAAGCGCTCGAAGCTCATCTCGAACTCTTTGGCAGAGCGGCCGCCGAGCTCCACCCGCGAGTCCAGCTCTCGCGAGGATTCCCGGTAGGCATCCGCTTGCGCCTGTTGCTCGACCGCGGTAGGGGCCGGAGGTATTTCTTGTCCCACATTGCCGTCTGCTTCCCCGGGAAAAGCAGCCACGTTGCTGCCAATGGGTGCAGTTTCCGTGGCCACGGTTGGAACGGAGGCGGAAGGTGTTGCAGCCTTCGGTGCCGTTACTCCCTCGGGAACATCTTTGCGCAACTCCCCGTCCTCGGTAAACAAGCGACGGTCTGTTACCGTGAAACCTGACTCCTGTCTCTTCTCAGCCATAGCATCTGTCCTGTATCTCTCTCGCTAGAATTTCGATCAGCTCTTCTATGCGTCGTTGGCGACCCTTGAGGTTAAGAGCTTTGCTTCTAAGCTTGGGGTAACAACGAATGGTGCGGCTTAGAGTCCTCCGCCTCGCTCAGCGCCACACTTTCTGAGGGCAACGGAATCACTGTAGCCTTAGCCGTTCCAATCGTAACTTCGCGTCCCGGCGTTCCGACCTCGCGCCGAATGTATCCCAAGGCAACTGTCCGCTCGCCGGATGGCGTGCGCAGAACCACGACGCTGGTGATTTCACCAACCTCCTTTTCGTCGCAGATGATCTTAGCTCCCACCGCGATAGCCGTCCTGCCTTCCACCACGAAGCCGGTAAATTTGCGATGCACGTTGCCGCGGGAGCGAATGCGCTCCACAATCTCCTGTCCTACGTAGCAGCCCTTGTTGTAGTTGAGCGCGCGCATCTGTTCGGTTTCCTGGGGCAGGTCACGTTCGCGAATGTCCACCCCATACAGCGGGACGCCGGCCACGATGCGCTGCATCTCCAACGCTTCGGTGCCCACCGGAGCTGCCCCAGCCGCGAGCAGTGCCTGCCACGTCTTATAAACATCCTTGGGCGCGAGCCAGATTTCGTAGGATTCAGGCTGCTTATCCTCGCCGCGCACCACCGTGCACTCCACGCAGCCACAGTCGCAGTTGCACTGTGGAATGATCATCTGCAAGGTGTGCAGCTCTGGAACTTCGATGCCCGCAGCGTTGAGGATGGCGCGCGACTTCGGTCCCGCCAGGCCCAGAGCAGTCTGCTTCGCGGAGATGTCTTCGACTTCCACGTCGTCCATGATGATGTAATGGTCGAAAGTAGCAACGATCTTCTCGACCTGACTGCGATCGGTTTCCACCACGAGCGCCTCGCCCGCGTTATAGACGAACATATCGCCGAGAATGCGGCCCTGCGGGTTGAGCAGGAAAGCATACGCGCCGCGTCCTGAAGCAAGATCGCGAATGTTGTTCGTAACCATGCCATTCAGCCAGCGCACGCGGTCGCTGCCGGTCAGTGAGAGCCTGGTGCGGAAGCCTAAGTCATAGATTCCACAATCGCTGATTAGAGCGGCGAACTCCAGTTGGGGATCTCCAAAGCGAGCCGTCGTCGTAGCCCCACGGTAGTTTGCCAAGCGGAGGGGTTGCGTTTCGTTCCCCGCTCTTGCGCGAATTGCGTCTTGGAGTGCAGTGGAAATCATTGAACATTATGATTATAAGCGAAGCGCGAGGCCAATCCCTGCTGTCCGGCTCCGTACTTCGTTCTCGCGCCTGGGGCGAGCGCAGTGGTGGAGAAACAGACCCCAAGCTCCTCATTCTGCTCGGCTTGTGTTAACTTTTCTGCGTGGACTCGCAAGAACCCTCCAAGAAACGCATTGCCGTCATCCCTGGAGACGGGATTGGCCAGGAGGTGATCCTTCAAGCTCTCAAGGTCATCCGGGCATCGGGAGCTGCCGTCGAACTGAGCGAATTTGACTGGGGCGCCGACCGCTATCTTCGCGATGGAATGACCGTTCCTCCCGATGGCTTCGCCATGCTCGATCGTGATTTCGACGCCATCCTAGCCGGTGCCTTCGGAGATCCGCGTGTTCCCACGAACATCCATGCCAGGGAGATCCTCCTCGGCATGCGCTTCAAGATGGACCTCTACGCGAATGTGCGGCCGGTGCGGCTGCTCGATGCGGCCTTCTGTCCGCTAAAAGGCGTTGAGCCAAAGGATGTGGATTTTGTTGTGATCCGTGAAAATACCGAGGGCGTATACACGGATGCAGGTGGGGTCTTCAAGCAGGGCACGGCGGATGAGATCGCGATCCAGGAAGACATCAATACGCGCAAGGGCGTGGAGCGCATCATCCGCTATGCCTTCGAGTACTGCGAGCGCCACACGAAGATCGATGGATCGCCACGGCAGCGGGTTCTCATGTGCGACAAGTCGAATGCCATGACGCATGCCGGCGGCTTGTGGCAGCGTGTGTTCAAGGAAGTGAGCGGCGAACATCCACAGATTGCGGCGCAACACATGTATGTGGACGCGCTGTGCATGCAGATGGTGCGCGATCCGCGGGTCTTCGATGTGATTGTGACTAACAACATGTTTGGCGACATCGTCACCGACCTCGCCGCTGGACTGCAGGGCGGGTTGGGTATGGCGGCGAGCGGAAATATTCATCCTGGAAAGACGTCTATGTTCGAGCCGGTGCACGGCTCCGCTCCGGCGATCGCGGGGAAGAACGTTGCAAACCCGTTTGGCGCGATTTTAACCGCAGCCATGATGTTGGGACACCTGGGATTGACGAAAGAGGCCGAGAAGATCGAGGCCGCGGTGTTGGAAGCAGTGCGGCAGAAGAAAACAACACAGGACATCGGCGGCACGCTTGGGACGCGAGAAACGGGAGAATGGGTAGCGAAGAGAGTCAGCCACGAATGAGCACGCCATGCCGCCTAAAGCTTTCGCGCCATCAGAAGCGCCAACTCCCGCCACTTCCAGTGACAGTCCACATCCACAAAGCCGATCTCGCGCAGCCACCGAAGTTGAGTTTCCAGATCTAATAGCTTGTTTGAGGGGTCCTCGGTTTCGACGGTGTAGCCGATGCGGTGCAGGAAGTCTACGTGCAGCCGCGGCGTGGGCGAGGCCACATGCTCCAGATTGCAGAAGACGCCGCCGGGGTCGAGCAGGCTGAAAATTTCAGCGTAAATCGCGCGCTTGCGCTCGTGCACGAGATGATGAATCGCGAAGCTGGAAACGACGGCGTCGAACTTGCCCAGCGCGGGCAGCGGGTGGTCGAGATTGTGGGTACCGATGGTGACGGAGGAATCCCCGGCGAAGCGCTTGCCTGCAGCTTCGAGCATTGCGGGCGAAAAATCGATGGCCACCGCTTCCACGCCGGTGGGAGCCAGCTCAGCCTTAGCAAGTGCGAGCAGGCGGCCGTCGCCGGTGCCGAGATCAAGAATGCGCTGTGCTGTCCTCGGAATAAACTCCAGGAGGGTCGATTCTCCTTCGGTGCGATGCAGGATGGAATCGGCGCGGTCGAGATAGTCGCGGGCGTGGCCGGTGGAAGTCCAGAGGTTGACGGGAGTATTTGTTGTCATGTTTGTCCTTGAAGGTAGTATAGGCAAACAGGGTAGACTCGTTTCCAATGAATACCGTTGAGCTGCGTGGCGTGAGGTTTCTGATGTTGCTTTTGGCGGTTGTGCTGCTTTTTGGGTTCAGCGGTCCGGCTTGGGCACAGGTGCAGGATCAGGCAGCGCAGGCTCCCGCCCAGGCAACACAAGATCAAAGTCAAAAACAGGCAGACAAAAGTGCCTCTACACAGACACCCCCCCCACAAGCGCCGGCTGCCGAAGAAAAAGAAGTCAAGATCACGCCGCGGGAGGCAGAGGAACTGTTTCACTCCGTCGATGAGATCCTAGCCTTCGACAGCAAGCAGACGGGACTACCGATCAAAAAGCAGGTTAAGCGCCGGCTAACCAGCCGCGACGAGGTGGTTGCCTATCTGACCAAGCACATGAAGGACGAAGACGTGAAGAGGCTGCAGCGGTCGGAGCTGGTGCTGAAGAAATTTGGCCTGCTGCCGCGCGAGTTTGATATGGAGAAACTGCTGGTCGATCTGCTGCGCGAAGAAGTGGCAGGCTACTATGATCCCAAGACGAAAACGGTAAACTTGCTCGATTGGGTTCCATTGGAGGAGCAGGAGCCAGTGCTGGCACACGAACTGACTCACGCGCTCCAGGATCAGTCGATCGGCCTCGACAAGTGGATGAAGAAAGGCGAGAAGGATCTGGGTGAGATCAAGAAAGACCCCACGCCCGAAGATATCGAGAACGACGAGATCGACGATGCACGTGAGGCTGTGGTCGAGGGGCAGGCACAGGCCATGATGTTTCAATATGCCCTGGCTCCGGCTGGGCGCTCGATTACGGATTCTCCGGACCTGGTAGAAGGCATGGAGGCGGAAACATTGACCGGGACGTCGAACACCAAGGTGTTCAATGGCGCACCCATCTTCATGAAGGAGTCGCTGACGTTTCCGTATAGTTACGGCATGGATTTCGTCGTCAAGCTTTGGGAGGTCGGTGGCAGAGAGAAGGCCTTCGCCGGCGTACTAGCCAATCCTCCGCGCACCACGCGGCAGATTATGCAGCCCGAGGCCTACCTGTCAGGGGAGAAGATCGAGCCCATGAGCTTGCCGGAGTTCAAGCGTGACTTCAAGGATTACATTAAGTTTGATATTGGAGCCATGGGCGAGTTCGATGTTGCGGTGCTGATCGAGCAATACGCCGGAAAGGAATTGTCGAAACGGCTGTATCCGGAGTGGCGCGGCGGGTATTACTACGCGGCGCGCCATAAGCAGGATCCCGCCGGTGATGTGCTGTATCCCCTCGGGCTGCTGTATGTGTCGCGATGGTCAAGCGCGGAGAAAGCGGCGGAGTTTGCCGGGATTTATTCGCGGTCGCTGCCGAAGCGGTACCTGAAGCTGGAGAAGATCACAGATGCATCAGCGGCGGAGCCAACTCAGGAACGCAAAGTCGAGTTGTTGCAAGGGCGGCATGCCTGGACTACGGAGGAAGGCACGGTGGTGATCGAGGAGCAAGGCGACACCGTGCTGGTAAGCGAGAGTTTGGATACGGCCACCACGGAGACGCTGGAGAAAGAAGTGTTTAGGAAGTAAGCCCGAACGTCTACGATCTCACTTTTTCTTGGCAGGCCGTTGCTTCGTTTGATTTTCCTGCGGCGCATCACTCAAAAAGTGTTGCACTTTGGCGGCGACGGTAAATTGTTTGCCAGCACGCTCAACGGTAAGCAAACGCTCCTTGCCGGGTGAGCCTCCGAGCAACGACCACACTTGTCCCAGAGTGGAGCCGGGGACGGGGATGCCGTCGACGGCGACTAGGTGGTCGCCTACCTGAACGCCTTCCTGGCCTTGGGGCACGGAGGGGTTGCCGTCGTAGTCGGCGATGCCGAGGATGGTGAAGCGTCCATCGTCTTCGGGGCGGAGGATCAAGCCAACAACATCAAAGTCGGGGAAGTTGAACAGCCGGCCGATGTCGAAATACACCGTGGAGTGAGCATAGTCGAGGCCAACGCGGTAGTTGAGCATGGCCTCCGAACCTAGCAGGCCGGCAGTGGCAATGCCGGCACGCTTTTGGAAGAAGGTCATTCGGTCCGTGGGAAAATCAACCACCGCCACATCGGTGAGGAAGAGCGGGCCGTATTGCACGCGGCCCACGCGCATCAGCTTCCACTTTGGTTCATCGGGCAAGCCCCACATGTTGGCGGGGCCGATCGCTCCCGTCATGTGCGGCCAGTCCGGGTGAGTTGCTGACAGCTTGTCGAATACTTCCTCGGAAAGAAAGCTTATGGAGGAACCAACGTCGAGGGCGAGATTGTATTTTTTGTTTTCGATTTGGCCGGGGACCTGGACGAGGCCGTTCTGCGGGTTGACGATTAGCTTTGCCTGTACGCCATTGAATTTCAGCCTGCCGGGCTCAGCGATACTGAATTCGTGGTCGGGGAAATTGATGAGCACGTCATAGTTGCGCAGGACGGTGGAGGGGATGTTGATCTCGGCGGCCATGCCAGGGGCCATTGTTGCGGCAGAGTCGACCGGCTTGAGCGGGATTGAGACTTGTTTTACTGCGTTCAGAGAGATTTTCATGCCGCCGATTGTGATCTCCTGCGGTGGTGGCGCCGAACAGGCTTTGTCGTCGCAGGTCACGGCAAGTCCCATCAACGTGGCCACGCGGCGGGACAGGTAGAGATCGGGATTTCCGTTATCAACCCAACCGCGGACGTGCTTTGTCGAGCCGTCGGGAAGCTGAAGGCCGATGTCGATGACAACGCGATTGTGGTCAATTGTAACGGGAACCGTGACGGACTTGAGTTCTGGCTCGGATGCGAGTTTGGTTGCGCTTTGCGCGAGGGCGGCGGCGTAGAGAATGAAAACGGGGAGGACCGCCGTGAATCGCATGCGAAGATTGTAGCGGGTTGGAGAGATTATCCCAGGGGTACCGGAGCGCGCACAGTGGGGTCTTGTATAATCGCGAGTTTGACTTCCACGCGCGAAGGTTCCAGTAGGGCGCTACTCTGGAGGGTTGGTGGCACGGGCGGAAATAGGGATTATCGGCGGAAGCGGGCTTTATGCCATGCCGGGGCTGATGAAGGCGCAGGAAGTGAGGGTGAAGACGCCGTTTGGCCAACCTTCCGACGCCTACGTTTGTGGCACGCTGGAGGGTCGCAAGGTGGCGTTCTTGGCGCGGCATGGGCGCGGCCACCGTATTCTCCCCACCGAACTGAATTTTCGTGCCAATATTCACGGATTCAAGCAACTTGGGGTCGAGAGGATTGTTTCGGTTTCGGCAGTGGGGTCGCTGAAGGAAGAGCACAAGCCGCTGGACTTCGTGATTCCTGACCAGTTCTTTGATCGCACGCGGCATCGCGTGGATACGTTTTTCGGCGGGGGAGTCGTGGCGCACGTTGCGTTTGCCGACCCAGTATGCGGAGAACTTGCAGGCGTTGTCGACGGTGCTTGCAAGAACATCGGCGTGAGCGGCAAGCGCGGCGGAACGTATCTATGCATGGAAGGCCCGCAGTTCTCGACCAGGGCGGAGTCGAACGTGTATCGCGAGCTGGGGATGGATGTGATCGGCATGACCAACCTGCAGGAGGCGAAGCTGGCGCGCGAAGCCGAGATTTGCTACGTCACGGTGGCGATGGTGACGGATTACGACTGCTGGCATCCGCATCACGATTCGGTGACGGTGGATCAGATTGTGGCGGTGCTCTTGAAGAATGCGGAGAATGCGACCAAAGTAATCCGCGAAACCGTGGTGGCGATGCCGCGCGACCGATCGTGCAAGTGTGGGTCGGCACTGGCGCACGCGATTTTGACCGATCCCAGGAAGATTCCGGCGGCGACCAGGAAGAAGTTGAAGCTGATTATTGGGAAGTATGTGAAAGTAAGTGGTCACTGACCACCCGCGAAAGGCGAACGTTCACGATGAGCATTGTCGTGGTGGGATCGGTCGCGTTTGATGACATCGCGTCCCCTTCGGGCAGCGTGAAAGGCATTCTGGGTGGAGCGGCGACTTACTTTTCGCTGGCCGCCAGCTATTTCACTCAAGTACGCATGGTCGCGGTAGTGGGCGAGGACTTTGGCGTGGAGCATGAAAACGTTCTCAAGAAGCGCGGAGTGGATACCCGTGGCATCGAGCGCGCCGCGGGCAAGACATTCCGCTGGGGTGGAACGTATGCGGAGAATTTGAACGAGGCAAGAACCACGTTCACCGATCTGAATGTATTCGAGAAGTTTCAGCCACGCATTCCGAAGGAGTACGAGGACACGGAGTTTCTGTTTCTGGCCAACATCCAGCCGACGTTGCAGGCCGACGTGCGGCGGCGGATGAGCGGAGTGCAGCTGACCGGGTGCGACACCATGAATTACTGGATCCAGGGCGCCCGCCAAGAACTGGCCGAAACTCTGAAGCTGGTGGATGTGCTGCTGATCAACGACACCGAAACCAAAATGCTGGCCGATGAGAAAAACCTGCCACGCGCGGCGCAGAAGGTGCTGGCCATGGGGCCGCAGGCGCTGGTGATCAAGCACGGTGAATATGGGGCAACGATTTTCTTCCGCGAAGGCGCGTTCGGGATTGGACGACATCCGTTTCGCGCGCCTACCTTGCCCCTTGATGAAGTGAAGGACCCGACAGGAGCGGGCGATTCGTTTGCCGGCGGATTTATGGGCTATGTGGCGTCGCAGGAAGAATTGAATCGTGAAGTGCTGAAGCGGGCGCTGTTCTATGGCGGAGTGATGGGATCGTTCGCCGTGGAGAGTTTTGGCACGGAGCGGCTGCAATCCCTGACTCGGGAAGAGATTGACGAACGCTTTCAGATTTTTCGTGAGCTCACTCACCTCGAATGAAGCCGCAATCTCCGCCGCCGAAGGCCCATTCTGAAATTGAGATTGTACGGCTGGTGTGGCTGGCGATTTTCGTGTCGGTATTTTCTTTCCTTTTCTACTACCGACACGGAGATGTGCTGCTGTATGGCGACGCCGTGGCGCACATCAACATCGCGCGCCGCGTCTTCGATTCGAAAACTCCCGGGGTACTGCAGTTGGGAACAGTGTGGCTGCCGCTGCCGCACCTGCTGATCATGCCGTTTATCGTCTCGAGGCAGATGTGGCAGAGCGGCTCGGGCGGCTCGATTCCGTCGATGGCGGGGTACGTGCTCGGCGTGCTTGGAATGTTTCGGCTGGTGCGGGCGGGGTTGAGTCGTAATGGGCAAGTGGACAGGGTGGCAACGATCGGGGCGTGGGCCGCAGCGATCATTTATGCCGCGAATCCGAATCTGATCTACATGCAAGCGACGGCGATGGGAGAATCGCTGTATCTGGCGTTCTTTATCTGGAGCGTGGTGTATTTCGCCGAGTTCACGCGGCAGGCGAACGCGGAGAAGGCAAGTGGGTCATTGGCAAAGTGCGGGTTGTGCGTGGCAGCGACGTGTTTGA
>JBAUVZ010000160.1:0-3815 GCA_049583505.1 Candidatus Sulfotelmatobacter sp. | reverse complement strand
GCGAAGGTTGCAGCCAGCTCCCCGAGCGGCTGGCGGATGGCGGCGATGCGTTCGAGAATGGCTGAGTTGGGCAGCACAGAGACGTCATCTTCGGCGAAGTCGATGCCGGCCTCGAGCACAGCGATAAGCTCGACTAACTTCTGTTTTACGGGCTGCAAGCGCCGGGAGAGAGCGCCTTCGAGCTGTTGGGCGGCGATCTTGGCCTGATAGAGCGTTTGGGAATCGATTAGATCGCGGACGGCTTCGGCCTGGGTGAGATCGATGCGGCCGTTGAGAAAAGCGCGCATGGTGAACTCGCCGGGCTCGGCGAGGCGGGCTCCAGCGGCGACGCACAGTTCGACTATGTGCCGGAGTATGACCGGGGAGCCGTGCGCGGCGATCTCGACGATGTCGTCGGTGGTGTAGGAGTGGGGCTTGGCGAAGTAAGTGACTACGACTTCGTCGATGCGAGTCGAGTTTCCAGTTTCCGGCTTCCGGTTTCCGGTTTCCGAGGCGCTAGAAACCGGAAACTGGAAACTGGAAACTCCCGTTCCACACGGCTCGATGAGTTCCCCAAAGATGGCACGACCGGGCTCAAGATTATGCTTTAGCCGCAGCAGCGGGTCGGCGATCTCGCGCGCCCGTGTCCCGGCGATGCGCACAACTCCGATGCCGCCGCGGCCTGGCGGCGTCGCGATGGCGACGATAGTGTCGTCGAGGTTCACCGGGCGATTGTAGCGGTTAAACTGGAGGACAACCAACGGTCGAGGACTGGAACGAATTCAGTTACGGCCCGGACACCTGAAATCAAAGAGGAGCAAGAATTGTCAGTCGCCGACGAACTGCTGAAAGCCAACGAGGAATTTGTAAGAAACTTCAATCTGGGAGATCTTGCCGTGCGGCCGAAGCGGCATTTGGCGGTTCTGGCTTGCATGGATTCCAGAATCCTATTTGAACGCTGTCTGGGGTTGCACCCCGGGGACGCACACATGATCCGCAACGCGGGTGGGATTGCCACCGAGGACGCGCTGCGCTCGCTGATTGTCTCGCATCACCTGCTGGACACGCAGGAGTTCATCATCATCAACCACACCGACTGCGGACTGTTGAAAGTGCAGGAGGACGAACTCAAGAGCAGACTGGCGGAGAAGATGGGGACCTCCGCGGGCGCGCCCGCCCACTTTCATGCGTTTGACGATTTGGAAGAGAACGTCCGGGAGCAGATTCGGCGGGTGAAATCCCATCCCTGGATTCCGAAGCATATTCCGGTACGAGGGTTCGTCTACGACGTGAAGACCGGGGCCCTGACCGAAGTCGAATAGTTTTGCGGCTAGCGCGCTACTACCTTCTCAATCTCCGCCTTCAGTTGGTCGTAGGGCAGCGCCCCCGGGTGGTACATGCCAACCTTGCCCGTGCGGTCAAGCAGCACCAGCGTGGGGGTGGTCGACGCACCGTAGGTGTCGAAGTTGTACTTGCTGATGGGAACGGGCATGTCGAGCAGTCCGGCATAGAAGCGGTGGCGGACGGCGTCGATGTAGGCGAGTTCATCGCTGGGAGCGGCTTTCTCGACTTGCGCGGTGTAGCCGTAGAGGCGGGTGGGGCCGAGGACGGTCAATCCCTTGGGCGCAAACTCGGTCCGCAGTCGAGTAATGATGGGTGCTTCTACTTTGCAGTCAGGGCACCAGTGCGCCCAGAAGAAAAGCAGCACGGGTGAGCCTTTGAGCTTGGAAAGCATGGGCGGCTTCGAGCCCAGAAACTGCTCCGAACGAAGGGCGGGCGCCGGCTTTCCTTCGAAGGAGAGCAGGTTCAGGTTCTTCTGCAGGCGGGCACGGATCGAAGTACTGCCATAGGTGTGCAGCGCGGTTTGCAGAACGGCGATCGCCCGGGTACGCTGGCCGCGAGCCGCCAGCGTCTGCGACTGGACCTCGATGGCTGCGCCCAAGGCGAGTGGCAGGTGCGGTTCGGCATCGAGCGGACGCTGCTTGAGTTGCTCCTGAACGAGGGCACTGGTTTGTTCGGCGTACGCCGCGGCCTGATCGTACTCACGAGCGCTGAAGGCGGCGCGTGCCATCCAGGAGTAAGCCTCGATGTATTCGGGTGTGACGCCGTTTCTGGTGCGATAGGAACTTAGATACGAGTCGGCTGCGCTGAAATTGTCCTGGGCCAGGATTGTGCGGACATCCTCCACGATCCCGGCCCAGGCCGGAGTCACGAGCGCGATCAGAATCAGAAGCTTGCGGAAATGCATGTTTTTAATCATCAACCCAATTCGTCTTCTATCTTTGACGCTCTATCTTTGATGCTGTACCTCTGATCTTGTATCTTTTGCCGTTCGACTGGCAAATCTTAGCGGAAAGTGGGGCCGAGCTCTGGCGCGCGGAAGTAGTTGCTGCGCAGGTACTTAAGTGTATGTATGCCGAAATATTGTGGATTTTTGGAGGCAGTTCCCTTACAATTTATTTGCGTTTGATCTTTAGAAATCCTTTGCAGTACCCAGTTTCTCCGCCAACCAGCGCGTGACCTGCCTGCAGAAGAAGCCTTCCAAAGTTTCAGCGCTACATCAAAGAAAAAGGAACAAAGCAACACCATGGAAACAGGAACAGTGAAGTGGTTTAACGACGCCAAGGGTTACGGTTTCATCAGCCGCCAGAACGGTGAGGATGTATTTGTACATTTCTCCGCCATTCAGGCGAGCGGCTTCCGCAGCCTACAGGAAGGTCAGCAAGTGCAGTTTGACGTGGTCAAAGGCCCCAAGGGCTGGCAGGCCGAGAACGTGAAGGGTGCATAAACCACTTCGCTAACAATCCGGAAAGAGGGCGGCCAGCGATGGCCGCCTTTTTAGTTTGTGGATTGGGCAAATTGGTCATTGGGACAACGCGAAAGGCAGCCAGGCCGCATTGGGAAGCAGACTGCTAAGCGGCGGAGGCTTGTTCGGCCGCGCTCACGGAATCGAAGAAACGGAAGAACTGTTCGACCCGGGTGACGTTGAGGGCGTTGTGGATGCGCTCACACACCCCCACCAGGGCGAGGTTTCGTCCGCTCTTCTCCCGCGTGACGTACGCTCCCACCAGAGCGCCGATGCCAGCTGAATCTACATAGGGAACGTTGGTGAAATCGATGATCAGCGAGCGTGAAGTGTCGGCCCGTACGGTCGTTTGGAATTCAAACATGGTAGTCATGACCAGCGCTCCGTTCAGGCGGAGGATGCGCTGTCCTGGCTGGGTTCCTGGCTGGTCTTCCATGCGGAGGGACTCTTGAGGCATGAGGGAGATATTAATCCCTGTGTAACAATGGATTGTTAACGCAGTGTTAATTTGGAGGGCCTCCAAGGGCAGTTTTCAGTTTCTGGTTTCCAGTTCTCAGTTCTCAGTGCCACCAACACCAGAAGCTGGAACCTGGAAGCTGGAAACCAGAAACCCTGATCCAAGCTAGAATAGACGCCATTCAGAATCAGGAGAACGCAATGAACAACTCGAACCTGCAATCCTGGGGGACAGCGCTGCTGCGTACCATGGTGGGCGTCGTGTTCCTGATGCATGGACGTCAGAAGTTGTTCGTGTTCGGATTTCACGGGGTCGCCGGAATGTTTGGGCACATCGGCATTCCGTTTCCCGCATTCTTCGCTGTGGTGGTCACGTTACTGGAATTTCTGGGAGGCGCGGCGCTGGTTTTAGGACTGTTTACCCGCTGGATCTCGCTCCTGCTTGCGTTCGACATGCTGGTAGCCGTGCTCGCGGTCAAACTCAAAGGCGGATTCTTAGGGCCGGGCGGTTTCGAGTTTGAACTGATGCTTATGGTTGCCAGCCTGTCGCTTGCCCTGACGGGAGCGGGCGCAG
>JBAUVZ010000159.1:0-3409 GCA_049583505.1 Candidatus Sulfotelmatobacter sp. | reverse complement strand
TCGGCGCTGTCGGGGATTTTGGCGCAACTCCAAAACCAGACGAGTGGGATATTCAGCCAGCCTCTGGCTACCTTCGGCGGCGGCCTCACGTTCTCCGGAGTGAGCCTGGATCACCTAACGACGGCTCTTTCTCTCAATGAATCGTGGGCCCGCAGCCTGAGCCGCGTTACCATGCGCGCGGCGCAAGGCTACGAAGCGACATTCCACCTGGGTGAGCGCTATCCCATCCTGAATGCTTCCTACGCCCCCATCTATAACTCGTCGGCGATTTCAGCGGTACTGGGGAATCAGAGCTACGTCCCGCCCTTTCCGTCAGTCAGTTATGAAGACCTGGGCCTAAGCCTTAAGGCGAAGCCCGTTATTCACGGCAACGGGGAAGTGAGCATGTCTATTGAACTCCAGGTACGCTCCCTGACCGGGCAGAGTGCGAACGGTGTGCCAGTGATTTCCAACCAGGAATACAAGGGCAGCATACGTCTGCGCGATGGCGAGCCGGCCGTGGTGGCAGGTGAGATCACCACCAACGATCAGCGCGCGATGAGCGGCATTCCGGGCATCGCAGCCATTCCCGGCTTGAATCTAGGCGTGACCGACAACACCCGGATGAAAGAGGACGACGAATTGCTCATCATAATCACACCCCACGTGCTAGCCAACCAGAATCCAGCCACGGATGAGATTTGGGTGAGCGAGAAATAGCCCTTCGGCTTGCTGCTGAAAACCGCCGCTACTTCGCTTCCTTCGCGGCAAAATCCACCAATCCCTTCAGAGTGGCGGCAGGAACGTTACTGATATTTCCAATGGCGCGACCGTTGACAAAAAGAGTAGGCGTGCCGGTCACGTTGACCGCCTTGCCCAGGGCAAGGGAAGCATCCACCCGAGCCTTGGTGACCGGCGTGGTGGCGCACGATGCAATGTCCGCCCCTTTCACGCCCGCGCCGTCGGCCAGGGCAGTCAACTTTTCATCAGCGTTTTCGGCGGTGATGTCGGATTGAGTTTCGTAGGTCCTGGCGATGAATTTCCAGAATGCCTCGTTCGACGCGTGCGCGATGCAGTCGGCGTAGGCGGCCCCTTTTGCCGCCCAGTTGTGCATTTCCAAGGGAAAGTTCTGGAAGACGAAACGCGCGTTGGGTTCAGCCGCGATGAGCGTCTCGACTGCGGGCTGCGCCGCTTTGCAGGCTGGACACTGTAGATCGCCGAACTCGACGATCGTGACCGGGGCGTCCTTTGGTCCGCGCGATGGGCCAGTGATACCCTTCTCCAGCGTCTTTCTCGCCGGATCGAACGGCTTGGCCCCGAACGGGATAATCTCTCCCACCACAGCATGTTCGCCATCCGCTGTGACGTAGAACCGGCTGAGTTGCTGGCCCTGCGGGCTGGCCAGAATCACTTCGACCTGGGTCAGACCAGGCACCGGCGCCGGTTTGATACTGGAGATTTTCCAACTCACTTGCGATTCATAGCCGAAGGTCTGCTGCATGAAGGAATCGACCGTGGCTTCCGAGGGGAGATTGGCGGTTGCTCCGGAGGCTGGGTTATCCGTGCGCCTGGCGCTCGCAGGCTTCGCAGCGGTCGAGGTTTGAGCTGCGCCGAGACCGCAGGTCAGCAGGAAAATGAGAATCAACTCGAGAGAATTGCGCATGATTTCCTTTCAATTCAGCAATTTGTTGTAGAGCCCGACAAACGGGAGTTCTCTGCCTGATCTTTTCCCCAACTGATCTTTTCCCCGACTGATCTTTTCCCCGACTGATCTTTTCCCCGACTGATCTTGACGGATCCCTTTCACGCTTCACTCTTCGCAGCGATGGGAAAACGACGGCCGTAGCCGAAAGCCTTGGGAGAAATCTTAACTCCTGGGGCAGCCTGCTGGCGCTTGTACTCGGCTCGGTCCACCATTCGCACTACGTGGCGCACTACTTCGAGCTCGAAACCATGATCGGCGGCGATGCGCTCGGGGGAATGCGCGCCTTCCACGTAATCCTCAAGCACAGCGTCCAGAATCTCGTAGGGCGGCAGCGAGTCGCTGTCTTTCTGGTTGGGCCGCAGCTCCGCGGAGGGCGGCTTCTCCAGCGTGGCTTGCGGAATTACCACGCGGCGCGAATTCACGTAATGACTCAGCCGGTAAACCAGTGTTTTCGGGACGTCCGAGATGACCGCCAGGCCTCCGACCATGTCCCCGTAAAGCGTACAGTAGCCGACGCCCAACTCGCTTTTGTTGCCGGTGGAAAGCACGATCGCGCCGAACTTGTTAGAGAGCGCCATCAGCAGCGTGCCCCGGGAGCGTGACTGGATATTCTCCTCAGTGACATCTTCCTTCTGATCTGCGAATACTTCCTGCAGAGTTTGGCGGTACGCCTCGAATACACGATTGATCGGGAGCAACTCGAAGCGCATGCCCAGATTCTTTGCCAGTGCGCGGGCGTCGTCGATTGAGCCCGGCGAGGAGTACGGACCGGGCATGCCGACGCCGATCACGTTTTCCGCGCCAACCGCTTCGGCGGCGATGACGGCGGTGAGGGCCGAATCAATTCCACCGCTCAGACCGATGATGGCCGTCTGAAATCCGCACTTGCGCATGTAGTCACGAGTTCCCAATACCAGCGCAGCGTACACGCTGGCTTCTTCGCCTGCGATCTGTTCGTGGAGGTCGCCGGTGAGAGTCTTGGAGTCGAAGTAGATGAGATCCTCTTCGAACGAGCGTCCCTGTGCGATGATCTCGCCTTCCGGATTGAGCACCAGGCTGGAGCCGTCGAAGACCAGGCTGTCATTGCCTCCGACTTGATTGACCATCGCGACCGGAACCTTGTGGTGGTGGGCAATCGAGACCAGCATGTCGCGGCGCAGTTCGCGCTTGCCAATCCAGAAGGGGGACGAGGAGATGTTGAGGACGAAGTTTCCGCCGGCGCGGACCAGAGCCTCAATGGGATCGACCGTGTAAAGGCGCTTGGGCCAGAACAGTTTGTCGTTCCAGGCGTCTTCGCAGATGGTGAGTGCCATTTGGTTGCCACAGAAAGAGAACAAATCCTGACTCTTGGCGGGAGCGAAGTTGCGCATCTCATCGAAAACGTCGTAGGTGGGCAGGAGCATCTTCGATTGCAGGAAGGCGATTTTGCCATCCTGCAGCAGGGCGGCGGAATTCATGACGGACTTGCCGGTCTCGGAGTGCGCGGGAGTGACCAAACCACAGATGACGGCGATGCCGCGGGTTGCGGCTTCAATCTGCTCGACCGTCTCGCGATTGCGCGCAACGAAGGATGGACGCTCAACCAGATCGCGGGGCGGGTAGCCGCAGACTGATAATTCAGGAAACAAGATGAGCCCGGCGCCGCTGGCTTGCGCGCGACGCGAAAACTCGATGATCTTAGTCCTATTGCCGGAGAAATCTCCGACCGTGGGATTGATTTGACCG
>JBAUVZ010000158.1:0-1567 GCA_049583505.1 Candidatus Sulfotelmatobacter sp. | reverse complement strand
GAAACGATCTACCCCTGACGGGCCATAGGAACGTCTCGAATTGGGCTGTACAATGGCCATGGTGTGTGGGCATAAGCGGTGGTGAGAAGACCCGGGAATCGCGGAGCATGGCGCCGATCAATCTGCAGCTCACACCAACGGAGAATGCGACCGAAAGCCGACTCGCCGTCATTTGGCGAGAACTCCTCGGCTTGGAATCTATCGGCATTGACCAGAACTTTTTTGATCTAGGCGGAGACTCATCCCTGGCGGTTCGAATGTTCGCCGAAATCGAAAAGATATTCCAAGTCAAACTGCCGCTGGCCACGCTTTATGAGACCCCCACCATCGAAGAACTGGCCCGGGTTCTTCGTGGTGAAACGTCAGCCTCCGGATGGTCGCCGCTCGTGGCCGTCCAACCGGCAGGTTCGCGCCCTCCTTTATTTTGTTTCCATGGAGCCGGCGGAAACGTTCTGATCTACCGCGACCTTTCGCGGCATCTGGGCTTGGACCAGCCGTTTTACGGCCTACAGTCGCAGGGATTGGACGGCAGTCTCCCCCCACTCGCAACCATCGAAGATATGGCTGCCCTGTACGTGAAAGAGATACGGAGAGCGCAGCCGCATGGACCGTATTTTCTCGGCGGCTACTGCGGCGGCGGTACGATCGCGTACGAAGCGGCTCAGCAACTCCAAGCGCATGGAGAGCACGTTGCCCTGCTTGCCCTGTTCGACACGATGAACTGGTCAAAAATTCCCAGGACGCTTTGGAGCAAGGCCACCTATACTTTTCAGCGCTTGGTGTTTCACGCGGCTAGTTTCCTGAGCCTCGACATCAGGAGCGTGTCCGAGTTCTTTCGTGAAAAGACGGAGATACTGCGCAGCCGAATTCCGGTGTGGCAAGGAATGCTGTTGGCCAAGTTCAGCAAGGATCCCTATAGCGTCACCTCGACCTCGTTGGTACTCGGACGGATTTGGCAAACGAACGATGAGGCGTGCTGGCATTATGTCCCAAGACCATACCCAGGCGTCGTCACAGACTTTCGGCCGTCGACGCAGTATCGAATATTCAACAAGCCAGACCTGAAATGGGATCGTCTGGCGCAAGGTGGACAAGACGTGGTCGTTCTGCCGGTCTATCCGGCAACAATGCTGCTTGAACCATTCGTCAAGCATCTGGCGGTCGCCCTGAAGCAGTCCATAGATCAGGCGATGGACCGAGCAATTGATCGGGCTATCGACCGCACAACGGATCGCGCAATTCAAGCAAGCAATTCCCATTGATCGCTCGCCCGTCCCAAGGGAGCAACACTAAAGTGGCCGGTTGTCGTTGACTCCATAAATTGAATTGGCGTAACGTGAAAATAACACGTGAGCTCCGGGGCGACTTTCGGGCAGCCGCGCGGGGCCTAGTCATTTCTCCCCTTTTTGCTGGTGGCACGGTCGCACACTAAAGAGCATTTGTGTGCCCGCTAAGAAAGCGAGGAGTCGATTGACAGTCGGAAAAGGCTGGTCGAAGACCTGGACATTTTTCGAGGGAGAATGGCAAGAGGGCAACATCGGCATCATGGGCCCGCGTACCCACGCCG
>JBAUVZ010000157.1:0-11914 GCA_049583505.1 Candidatus Sulfotelmatobacter sp. | reverse complement strand
AGCTTACCGCGGCAGACCGCCGTTCATAATGATCTCAAGAAGTTGAGAACACTCTGCTGCTCTGTGCTCGAGAGACCGTGGAAGCCCCGCACCACTTGATTCGCTTCCGATCCTTGAGAGGCATGCTGGTTAATCGCATCCAACAAGTCCGAGGTTCTCCCGTCGTGCAGGAAAAACAACCTCTGGCCGATACCCCACAACGGAGCTGTTCGGAATTCGTCGCCCGTAGCCATCCCTTGATTAATCCCGTCCGCCAGGTTATTACCCATGTGATGCAATGCAAAATCGGAGAAGGGATGATACTGGACGTAACTCATTCCCGTATTGAAGGATTGAGCCGTAGTTAATGTTTGCGAGTGACATAAGACGCATCCCACCTTTTCAAACGCCTGGCGTCCGGCCTCGATATCGCTGGTAGATGGAGCTGGAGTGGCTGGAGCAGACAGCCGCATAGCATCTACAAAAGCATCAATGTCAGAACCGCCGGCTTGGGAATGCGAATCTTCCGGTGTGGCATTGAAGACGCATCCCTGCACTGCGTTTCTCTCATTCGGCATTACGTCGTTGGTAATGCCGATCTCGACGTCGTAGGCTTCGCCGGCAAACATGGTGAGAGATTTGTTCTGGGCCTTCCAGCCGAATTTCATGATCGTGCCATCGTTGCCGCTAAGGTTAAACGTTCCTCCGATTCCTAAGCCTTGCCTCTGGCCTGCGGTGCTGGCCAAGTTCGCCTTCAGCACAGAATCGGGAGTGTTCTCCACCAACCCCAGGCCAAACAGCGGCGTCGGAATGCGAAAAATCACATTATTGGCGGCCAACTGAGCCGGGAAGTCAGGCTGCCGCAGATTGCAACCTGGAGCATCCATTCTGCCCGCGATGGAAAACAGATTATGCACTCCGCCATCAGGGGTTCCATCGGGACGCAGAATGAATCTGGCTTCTCTTACCGGACCATTTGGCGTAATAAATGATGGGATCGTATTCCTCGCTCCCATTTCCGCCGCAGCTGCTATCTGCGGATTTTCCTGGGGAACCTGGGGACTTGACGGGCTTGGACTCGACCCTAAAGTAGCTGGCTGGGAATGGCATGAGCCGCAACTCGTGCTATTGAATCCCGGCCCTAGGCCGCCGTTGCCTTGGGGAACGTCCGATACAGGTTCATCTTCAATGAACTGAGCAATGCCGTTGCCGAACGCCGTTTGCTCGGTGGCATTCAGAGTTGGATAAAATCCTCCGGCTCCGGCTGGACCCGGCCTCGGCCCTGGATCTTTTGCTCCCTGACCGGCAAAACTAACTGTAATCAACGCGAACGCGAGCACGAATGTTCTCCACCATTTCATAACCTGACTCCTTTTCCCTCGAATCTGGCGAAGTGGCCATGGATGGGTGCCGCGTCCTCGGCGACAGGAATCCACTACTTTCACCTGGGCGGGGCGGCCCTCCTTCTCGCAATTTCGTATCTTCAAAACCGACTAGACACACTTCCGCCATAGCGCGGCAGTCGCTTTTGTGACACGGGCGAAATGCGCCTGACCTCAGCTGGGTCGGTCAGCTCTGAGGCCGAGACGAAGGGGGATGTGCGTTTGTCCGGCCAGAACAGTCATCGCAGCACGCGTCAGGGTCTGACGGTGCATTTACTTCCTTCTGTCCGCAGACTGGAAGATTAGAAACTTGACACAGAAGTTAGATTGAAAGCTGTATTTCGTCAAGAGCCGGAAGTGCACGCGCACCTTTTTGCAAGGACACTAGACCCAGCTACTGGCGGCCCATTTAGAGGACGGCCACTAGTACACCAGTCGACATGCCATTTATGAGATAGTGCAAGCAATATCTTTACAGGGGTAACGCCCATGAGTGAACTCAATCCTACGCTACATACCAGTGACCAACTGACCGCCATTGCCGAACTGCGCTGGCGGATGTTCGTTAACTCACTGCGCACCACCCGCGGCAAGCTCGAGTTGGTTTCGCGAATTATGGTGGCGTTCGCTTTCGCCATCGGCGGGCTCGGTGGCGCTATCGGCATGGGCTTTGCGGCCGCCCTGATGATCTCGGCAGGCAAGCCGGAGATGATCGCGCTGCTCTTATGGCCCGTGTTTATCTTCTGGCAGGTCTTCCCCATCATGGCGACGGCTTTCACCAACAATCCGGACTCCTCCGACCTGCTGCGCTTCCCACTCAGCTATCGCTCGTATTTCTTGGTGCGGCTGGCCTACGGCGCATTCGACCCGGCAACCGCTCTGGGCAGCCTGTGGTCTTTCGGAATTCTGCTGGGCGTAGGGTTTGGGAAACCTGCACTGCTGCCATGGACGCTGCTGGTGCTGCTGGCGTTTGCCGCTTTCAATCTTCTGTTCCTGCAAATGGTTTTCGCCTGGGTGGAGCGCTGGCTGGCCCAGCGCCGCACCCAGGAGCTCATGGGCATTTTGTTTATTCTGCTCATGCTGAGCTTTCAGCTGATCGGGCCACTGACGCAATACTTCGAGAAGCGCGCGCGGCCCGGTGCACCGCAATACGTGCAGCGATACGTCGAACTCCTGGCTCCGGTGCAGGGCATCCTCCCACCGGGGCTGGCCGCCGATGCCATCGCGCAAGCTGTGTATTCGCGATTCATGACGGGTTTCAGTTCGCTGGCGCTGTTGTGCGCTTTTGTCTTGGTTATTGGCTATTGCCTGCACGTGCGGCTGCGGGCGCAGTATCGCGGGGAGAATTTGAGTGAAGTGGCCGCCGCATCCGCTGTCGCCAAAGATCGGTCGCTCCGGTTGGGATGGAATCTTCCGGGACTCGGAACGCCGGTGGCAGCGGTCTTCGAAAAAGAAATCCGCTATCTCCTCCGCAGTGGCCCCATGCTGCTCACTCTGATCATGCCGATTTTCGTGCTGGTGATCTTCCGTCTTGGGGCGTTGAACCCCGCCCGGCACTCCGCGGCTTTCCTCGCGCGCACCACCGACATGGCATTTCCCTCGGCGGTGGCATACACGCTGCTGATGCTGACCAATCTGGCTTACAACAGCTTTGGAGGCGACGCCGGCGGCATTCAGTTCCTCTATGCATCCCCGGTGAGTTTCCGTGAAATTGTGCTGGCCAAGAATCTCACCCACGCCAGTATCCTGGCTGTAGAAGTTCTTGTGGCGTGGATCGCGGTCAGCTTTCTTTATGGCCGGCCCGCACTCGACATCACCATTGCCTCGTTGGCGGGTCTGTTGTTCGCTGCGCCCGTGAATTTTTCCGCGGGCAACCTGCTCTCGATCTACTCGCCGAAGAAGCTGGACTTCTCTTCGTTCGGACGTCAGCGCGCCTCCCAGACGACGGTGCTGATAAGCCTGGCAGTGCAGCTTTTCGTGGTAGGCGTGGGAGTCGCCGCGTTCTGGATAGCTCGCTACTACGGCAACCTCTGGATCGCGACGCTGATCTTGCTGGTGTTGGCGGGGGTTTCGCTCTCGGCTTACCGGATGATTCTTAACCGCATGGATCGAATAGCGCTGGAGCAACGGGAAACGCTGGTGGCTGAACTCTGCCGGGCGTAGCGGTATCCGCTCCCAAAACTCGGGGTCAGTGTCTGAGAGTTGCGCAGAGGACCGCACGGAATCTACAATGCGATGCTCGCAAGCGAGCCACCCGTTTCTCACCCTGGAGGCAACATGAAAATAAGAAGGATGGGATTGACCCTTGTAATGCTGTTTGTAGGCTTGACGCTGTGCTTCGCTCAAAACCCAAACCTGGGGACTTGGAAGCTCAACGAGGCCAAGTCGAAGTTAGTTCCCGGGTTCCCGAAGAATCTCATGGTTAAGTATGAAGCCGCCGGCGACAGCATGAAAGCCACCGTGGACGGCGTCGACGGTCAAGGGAAGCCTACGCATAACGAGTGGACGGGTAAGTTCGACGGCAAAGACTATCCGGTCACAGGCGATCCGAATTCTGACACGCGGGCGGTCAAGCAGATTGATGACCGTACTCTGGAGTTGACCGTCAGGAAGGGCGGCAAGGTCACCATGACCGGTCGAATCGTTGTCTCTGCTGACGGCAAGAGCCGCACGCTCACCGCGAGCGGGATGGATTCGATGGGGAAAAAGATCGAAGGGATGTCTTTCTACGACAAGCAGTAAACCATCCGTTGACCAAACAAAAAAGAGCCCTTCCCCTGGGATGTTTCCGGCGGAATGGCTTTTGTTTGGCGCGGCTGGCGCGACAGCTTACTTTTTCTCCGGATTCGCCAGGAACCGGTATCCCACACCGCGCACGGTAAGCAAGTGGCGCGGCTGCGCGGGGTCGTCCTCGATGTAGCGCCTCAGCCGCACCATGAAGTTATCGATGGCCCGCGTGTCAGTGTCTTCGTGCAGGCCCCAGACTTCTTCGAGAATCTGCTTGCGGGAAACGACGCGCCCGTCGTTGCGCACCAAATGGCGCAATAGTTCCGATTCCATCAGGGTCAGGTGAATGACGTTGTCGGCAGTCCGCAGTTCCAGCGTACCGAAATCGATGGTTCTGCCATTAAAGGAAAATGTTCCGAAGTCGCTGACGCTGCCCGAATCAGATGAAGCCTGAGCGGTGTCAGAATTCCCCTTGCCAGCTCGCATCCATTGGCTGCGCCGCAGCAGTCCCTGCAGGCGGGCGAGCAGGATCGACAGATCGAAAGGCTTGGGCAAATAATCGTCCGCACCGGCGGCAAAACCTTTCAGCACGTCTTCAGGCTGGCCGCGTGCGGTCAGCATGAGCACAGGGACATAATTCCGTGCCGCACGCAATTCTGAAACCACGCTGAAACCGTCCTTGCCTGGAAGCATAATGTCGAGCACGATGGCATCGAAATTCTCTTTCTTGCCGAGTAGACGATCGGTGGCGGCTTCTCCATCGCTCACGATTTCGGCGGAGTAGCCTTCGGCTTCCAGGTTGAAGCGCAATCCCTGCGCCAGATGGGCTTCATCTTCTACGACCAGAACCCGGCTCATACGATTTCCTTCATGACAACGACCTCGGCAGTTCCATCGTAACCGTGGTGCCCTGGCCTTCACCCGCGCTCTCGGCGAACACCTTGCCGCCGTGCTTTTGCGCGATCGACTTCACAATGAACAGCCCCAGCCCAGTCCCTTTCACATGCGCCAGCGAGCGGTGGCTAACGCGGTAGAAGCGCTTAAAGATGCTCTTCATATCGTCGGGAGGAATGCCAACCCCGTGGTCCTGCACGCTAAGCACGACACGCTTTTCGTCGGGTACTGCCAGGCGCACGCGCACATCCACATGCTCTCCAGAATATTTGATGGCGTTGTCGAGGACGTTGAAAACGGCGGTGCGGAGGTCTTCATCGCTGCCCAGCACGCGGACCCCTGCTCCGTTGCTCGTCGCCTCTTCGTAGTGGAGAGCCCCCTGTGGCAGATGATGGCGGGTGCGGGCGGCGTCCATGCAGTCGCGCACCAGTTGGCGGAAGTCGACTGCGGATTTCTCCCGTCCAGCGCGCTTGTCCCCGGCGCGGCCGGCGCGCAGCACCTGTTCTACAGTTTCGGTCAGGCGATCGGTATCGCTGAGCATCACCCGGTAAAAATCCTGCTTCTGCGGTTCCGGCAAGTCGCGGCGCTGCAAGGTTTCCAGATGCAGTCGGATGGATGCGACCGGCGTCTTCAGTTCGTGAGTGACGGCGTTGATGAAGCTGTCGTGCTGCTCGCTTCGGCGAATCTCACGAACCAGGAAGCTGGTGTTCACGATCATCCCCGCGATAATCAAGGCAAAAAAAATGATGCCGAAGAACAGCAGCACGCCTTCGCGCCAGTTGAGAATGATCCATCCAACATTGAGGGCAACCGCCAGCGCCACCAGGGTTATGCCCAGGAAGAGGAAGAAGACGATAGTTCCGCGGCGGCTCGTGATGCGCATGGCAGCTCAACCCGATTTTACCCCGTTCACGACCAAGGGTACTAAGAGAGGTCATCTGTTAGCGTTGATTGTTACTGGTGTAATGGCGATTCTTCGCAAGTCGTGCGAGGGTCGTCAGACCACACGCTCTCGCGTTCGGAAAAGAAAAAACCCGCCGGAACGGCGGGTTCGTTTCCAGACGCAGCCTAGTCGCGTCGAACCTAGTCGCCCGCGGCCGCGCCCTCCGCCAGACCGCCCGTAACTAACCGCCCGTTCGGCGCAGCGACCAACCCGTTCTCCAGATCAGCCAGCCTTACGCGCTTAACGTCCCAGGCCAAGCCAAGCGTTTTCAACGCCCAGATGCCGTACCAGTTCATATCGACCTCATACCAAGTGAAGCCGTGCTGCGCCGCGGTGGGATGCGCGTGGTGATTGTTGTGCCAGCCTTCTCCAAACGTAAGCAAAGCCACCCACCAGCTGTTGGTGGAAAGATCACGCGTGGCAAAACGGCGCGTGCCCCAGGAGTGCGTAGCCGAATTCACCAGCCAGGTAGCGTGCAGGCCAACCACGGTGCGCATGAAAATGCCCCACATCAGAAATGGCAGCCCGCCGATCGCGAGCAAGATCACGCCCAGCACAATCATCGGAACGTAGTGATATTTCGTGATCCAAACGTGAAATTTATCTTTGGCGAGATCGGGAACATAGCGGGCCAGCGTGGTCGTGTCATGGTGCATCGACTTGCCCATGAGAATCCAGCCCATGTGGGCCCACCATTTGCCGTCGATAGGCGAATGCGGGTCGCCATCTTGGTCGGAGAACTGATGATGAATGCGGTGCGTGGCCACCCAGAAGATTGGTCCGCCTTCAAGAGCTAGCGTGGCGCAGACGGTCAGGAAGTACTCCACCCACTTCGGTGTCTTGTAGCCGCGGTGCGTGAGCAGGCGATGATAGCTCATGCCGATGCCCAGGCTGCCCGAGACCCACCACAAAAACATGGCGACGAACAGCGCCTTCCAGGTGAAGAAGAAAAGCGCGGCCACCGCGCCAAGGTGAAATAGCCCCATGAAAATTGCAGTTACCCAGTTGATCTCACCGTTTGCCGCTTGTCGTTTTTCCAGGCTTTCCAGTTCCATATCCAAATCCAAGGTAGTTCCTCGTTCGGCTGGTCTCGAATCCGCTACCGCCTGATCTAACGTATCAAGGGATCGAGGTAAAGCACTGTAATACTTGTGTAATAGCGGGATTGGTGGGCATTACGGAGGTACTACAACAGTAGAAACTAAAGAGAGCGCAACCCAAGGCCGCGCCGCCCTTGACGAGGTGAACAGAATTCTAGGCCACTTCCGCCTACACTTTTCAGGCGCTCTTCGGCATCTGCTTCGTGAATTCTTTCATCGCTTCTTCCATCTCTTCCATCGTGACATCGCGCTTGTGGGTTCCGATCGACCATTTGTGGCCGAAGGGATCGGCCAGTTTGCCATAGCGGTCACCCCAGAACATATCTGCAACCGGCATCTCGACGGTGGCTCCGGCCTTCACCGCGCGATCAAACGCCGAGTCCACATCCTCGATATAGATGTGCAGTCCCATGCCGGTCCCGCCAGTAGACAGTGGCGACAAAGCTCCGAATTGCGGGAACTCGTCGGCCAGCATGAAGACGGAGTCGCCGATGCGCAGCTCGGCATGCATAACTTTGCCGTCCGGTCCTTTGCTGACGCCTTTTTCCACCGCGCCAAATGCCTGCTTGTAGAACTCTATGGCGCGAGCGGCATCGCGGACCGTCATATATGGAGTGATAGTGTGGTACCCCTTGGGAACAGCTTCAACAGTCATGATGTCCTCCTCGTGCGAAATCCGGCGGCACGAAGTTTACACCAAATATTGGGGATGCGTTGTCAAAGGAGTGTTACGGTAGCGGGCTATTTTGAATCTGAATCCCTAAGACACCCGTGCTTGCCGCAATGAGCATCCTTTTGCATTAGGAGCCTATTGAGCTTAGCCTTTTCCCGACGCAATGATTTTGGGGAATCGTACTGAGACTGCCCGATCTCCTCATGGGCCTTAGTTATCTTCTGTTCCAACTCTCCCGCACTTCACAGGGGGTCATGCCGCTCTTTCCGCCCTCCGCTGCTCATAGGATTCCCAGCCGCCTCAAAATGAAGGTAGCCCACTACCGGTGTTTCAGCCCGGAATCAGAAGAACCTGGTGACGCCTTCCTCCAGCACTACTACACGGTCTTCGATCCCGGCCGTACGCGCTTCTTGCTCCAGCAATTGCAGCGGCTCGTCCACCGGCTCGTGCGACAGCCTGAAGCTTCCATAGTGCATGGGCACCATCCAGCGCGACTTCAGGTCGAGGAAGGCGCGGGTCGCGTCGGCGGGATTGGTATGAACATTACGGAAGGTTGGCGGATTGTAGGCGCCAATCGGAAGCAGCGCCAGTTCTGGCGACAAGCGGCGGCCGATCTCGCGGAAGCCCGCGAAATACGCCGTGTCGCCGGCGTGATAAACAGAGTGCTTCGCAGCCTGCAGCACGTAGCCGCCGTAGCCGCGGTGCGAATCCTTGAGAATCCGCGCTCCCCAATGCCGCGACGGCACATGCGTCACCGACAAGCTGCCGTGCCGCGAACTGTTCCACCAGTCGAGTTCGATGATCTCGGAAAAGCCCAGATCGGAGATCAAGTCCGTCACATGGCTGGGGATGACAATCGCCGGGGCCGTTCCGCGCGTTCGTAAATTGTTCTGCACGATGGCGCGCAACGACGGCCTGTGCAGATGATCGAAGTGCGCATGCGTCACCAGCACCAGATCGATGGCCGGCAAATCGCGCACTCGCAGCCCGGGACGCCGCAAGCGCTTCAGCACAAAGAGCCAGCGCGCGAAGTTGGGATCGATCATTACGTTTTGCCCCCCGATCTGCACGAAGAAGCTGGAGTGGCCGATGAAAGTGAGCCCCAGCTCGCCGTTGGAGGCGAGACGCGGTGTGTGCGTCTGTCCGCAAAGCGGAGTAACGGCGGAATGGCGCACCAGGCGTCCAAATTGCGACGCGCGCTTGCGGAGCGCCGGATTGCGTAACGTTGCCTTGATCATCCTAAGATGCCCATCCTAAACCGCCGGTCTACCTCTTGGATGAATGCTGCTTGCCGCTTGCCTCATTCTATTTCAGGACGGAGGGTTAAAGTGCGTAATTCCTGCGGTTCCCCCAAGAAACCGCCTTCGAGCGGGCGCGTAATCGCGCAGCCAACAAACAAATCAGCCTGATTTAAGGCGCCACTCCGTCTCCTTTGCTTGACCTCGATCCTCTCGCTCATATCTAATCCGGAAGGTTCTTTCCTCACCAGGAGAAGTTCAGAAATGCGAGTCGCCTTCTTAGGCTTGGGAATTATGGGACACGCCATGGCCACCAATCTGGTCAAGGCAGGACACGAGGTCACGGTTTGGAACCGCACGCCGGGCAAACTGGTGGAAGGAGCGGGCATCGCTCCCACTCCGGCTGCGGCGGCCCAAGGGGCGGAGCTAGTCTGGCTGTGCGTTTCCGACACGGCCGCGGTCGAGAGGATTTTGTTTGGGTCCGAGGGCGTCGAGCAGTCGCTGACCGAAGGCATGATCATCGCGGATTCGAGTACCATCTCGCCCTCAGCCACGGTGAGGTTTGCCGAGCGCGTTCGAGCCAAGGGCGTGGCCTACGTCGACGCTCCCATGACCGGATCGAAAATCGGCGCCGCCAACGGCACCCTGATTTTCATGGTCGGGGGAGACAACGCTACCATCGATCGCCTCAATCCCCTGTTCGCCGCCATGGGCAAGAAAATCTTCCGCATGGGCGAGACCGGCAAGGGCCAGGCCACCAAGCTGACGATGAACCTTCAGATCGCTCTCATCTTCGAAGGCTTCGCCGAGGCCCTCACTCTCGCAACCAAACTCGGCGTCGACCCCCAGCAACTGGTGTCGCTGATCGAGGCCACTATGGTGCGCTCCGGCGTCGTCGAATACAAGGCGCCCTTCGTCCTGCAGCGCGACTTCACCCCCAATTTCCCTCTGCGCCTGATGCACAAGGACATCCTGCTCACGCTCGAAGCCGCCAAAGAAGCGCGCGTAAAGTTGCCCGCTCTCGAAACCGTGGAAGAGATCTACGAACTGGCTACTGAAGAGGGCCATCGGGATCTCGACTACGCTGCGACCCTGACTCTGCTCGAAAAGTGGGCGGGAGTGCAGGTGAAAGGCGAAGCGGCTTAGCGGACTTTCGCTCTAGTACGCCAGAAGAATCCGCAAGTCACGCAGGTTGTTACCCGTGGGCCCAGTCTCGATCGCATCTCCCAGCGTCCGAAAGAACGGATAAGCATCGAACTTCTCGAGCGCCTTTTCAGCGTCTAACGCGCTCCACAGCGCGCGCGTCACCGTCGTTCCATCTGCGACGGCTCCGGCTGCTGGACTGTTTCCATCCACTCCGTCCGTACCGGCGCTGAGTACGGTGATGTTCTCTCCTCCGATCTTCGTGGCACACGCCAGCGCGAACTGCTGGTTGCGCCCGCCGATGCCACCGTTCCTGACTTTCACCGTCACTTCCCCGCCCGAGATCAGGCACAAGTGCTCGGATTCCTTTCTGAGCTCGCGCAGGCGTTTCAACAGATAATCAGCCGCGCGTTCGTAGTCCCAGTCATCACAAGAGTTGTCCACATGAACCGCGAACCCGGCACGCCTGGCTGCATCACTCGCCTGCTCGACCGCCGTTTGGTTCGAGAGAATCGTCCACCAGCGCGAACGGTAGAAGGCCTGGTCGTCAGACTTCGGCGTTTCGTCCAGTGCATGGTGCTCAAACAATTCGCGCGTGGAATGCGGGAACTGCTGCGACAACCCATGCCTCTCGGCGATGCGGTAACAATCCTCCACGCTGGTTGAGTCGGGCATGGTTGGCCCGGACGCCAGAGCATCTGGCGTGCTATCAGGAACGTCAGAGACCAGCATAGAAACCTGCTGCGCCGGAAACGCCGCCTGCGCCAGCCGTCCGCCCTTGACCGTGGAAAGATGCTTGCGGATAGCATTGATTTCGGCGATAGGCGCGCCCGAATGCACCAGCGCTCGATAAGTGGTGATCAGATCGTCTAGCGAGATCTCGTCGTCGATGGGCTTCTCGACAATCGACGATCCTCCACCACTGAGCAGAAAAATCACGAGCGATGCCGCGGTTTGCGCCTCCAGCGCCTTTCGAATGGCATTCGCCGCGTGGATGGATTCAGCGTTGGGTGTGGGATGTCCGCCGCGAAAATAGCGGAATCCGCGTACTTGCGCAGCCGGCTCAACTGAGCTGGCCACGATGCCTTCCAGCGAAGACTCCCCAACCTGCTGCGTCAGAGCCTCGACCATCGTGTGTCCTGCCTTGCCGAGGGAGATCACCAGGACGCGCGAATAAGAATCCAGATGGTAAAGATCTTCGCAGACGCGCAGCACCCCGCGCTCACAATGCACGTGCCGCACAAATGCTTTGGCAATCGATGCTTCAGCCAGCGCGTGACGAAAGATGTCGCGGGCGGCGTCGCGCATCTGGCGAAACTGCGGCTCGCGATCGGCATCAGACATGGGCAGGATTATAAAGTCAGTTCTTGCGCGATTTCTTGTCGCACCCAACCTTCAATCGTCTCCCGAAGTTCGCGCAACCGTCCTTCAAAGAAATGATCCGCTCCTTCAATCAACACGAGCTTCTTCGGCTCCGGCACCGACGCGAACAGAGCCTCCAGCTTTGCGCGCGGACCAAACTGATCGCGCCCACCACTGACAAACAGCTTCGGCTTAGCGCAATCCCGCAGGAAGTCTAACTTGTAAGTACGCGGCGCTTGCGTGTCGGCGGCGACAGGAATCGCCGGGACGCCAACGCCAATCACGGCTTTCACCCGCGCATCCGGACATGCTGCCCGCAATCCAACCGCGGCGCCGAAGGAGAAGCCGGCAAACACAAGTGGAAGGTGAAACTCCGCATCCAGCCAGTCGAGAGCAGTCCGCACGTCTTCGACCTCCCCGTTGCCCTGATCGTGCTCTCCCTGGCTGAGTCCGGCGCCCCGAAAGTTGAAGCG
>JBAUVZ010000156.1:0-36198 GCA_049583505.1 Candidatus Sulfotelmatobacter sp. | reverse complement strand
GGATGAGCGTAAACGCCTTCCATGAGAAAGCCGGTCAGTGTCAACAACGTTTTTCGTTCTCCTGCTTTAGCCTGAGCAGACCGCCTCTGCCGCCATCCTTCCATCCGCTCTTGGATGAGCGATTGTTCGCTCGGCGCCAGTTGGGCGTTCTCGTTTCAGTCGGTGCTGCCACTTGATTATCGACTTCGCCTCGATCTTTAGAAGCTAGGGTTGGGCCAGGCGTTTGTCGCAGTCACCGAAACTCGCCGGTCGAAACTCGGCAGCGCAGAATCCCCGTCTACGCTGCTGCGGTCAGTACCCGCTGGTTGCGGAGCGGTTCGTAGGCCTCACCGCTCACCCACAGTCGATGCAGCAGGATGGACAACTTTCGCGCCACCGCCACCACCGCTCGTTTCTTGGCATTCTTGCCTCCGCGCTCGGCCAGCTGCAGCCCCCAGCGTCGCGGATCACTATCGGCTCCAAACGGTCCTAGAATGTGGTGCGCGCTTTGCACCACCATCGTTCTCAGGTAGGGGTCTCCCTCTTTGCTGACTGTGCAGTTGCGGCTCACTCTGCCCTGAGTTCCTCCGCCCTGGTCGTAGCCCCAGATAACAACCCACATCGCGGCTCTTGCGAAAGCGACGCGAGTCTTCCAGGGTCAGCACGTAGGTCAGCGCAATCAGGGTTCCGACCCCCTTCACCTGTTCCAACCGAGCTACCGCGGGTAACTTTCCTGGGCGATTTGTTGCACTCGGTGGTTGTACTCCTGGATGTGTTCGCTGAGCGATTCGATCTCATCCAACAAGGGCTGGAGAGCGCTCTGTAACTCCGGGCTCAGCTGGTCGGCCAGTTCTCGGTTCATCTTCCGCGGACTGCAGCCGCGCAGCCTCTCGCCATACGACTTCGTCAATCCTCGGGCCGTGTTGATCAGGGAGGTCCGCGCTCGGACCAGTCCTGCCCGCGCCCGGATCACCGTCAGATCCGTCTGTGCTTTTCGGCTGCGGTGTTGTACCGGCCCCAACAGGTCCGGCAACGAAGAAGATTAGCACCGCAGCGGCACCTAGGATCGAAAAAATTGAAGGGCAAAAGCTGACGATCGGACTGGATCTGGGAGACCGATCGAGCTGGTACTGCGCTCTGAATGCAGCGGGGGAAATGCCAAGGTTCGAGCATCGAAGCGATCATCTTTCCGACGACTCTCTCCGATCAAGCGTACGTTCCGCGCATGGGCCACAATCACTTCGTGTCCCAAGTCACTCAAAGACCGGCTCACCCACGGCGAATGCATCCCTGTCTCCAGAGCGATCCGGCTGCGCGGCATTCCCGCCAAAGACCTCTTTCATGGCTTTCGGTGTGGTCGCCAGTTTCTGATCTGTGCAGACTTTCTGGCTGGGGCGAACCTGGACAACGGAGATCCGGAGATGCTGCTGTCTCCTTTATCTCTTGCGCTTCAAAGCGCGTCGATAACTTGGGAGCGTATAGGATCCCGTCGGAGACCGGCTTTCTCATCCCATCTGACCGATCCCGAGGCTACTGTTTGGAAATGTACTCGATGACGAGATTCTTCATGTTTCTGTCCGCTCAACAACGGCGGGCATCTATTGGAAGCCTGAACGAGAAGGCATCATGAGCCCGATGCGTCCAGATCCTCCCCGCTTGCGGCTGGATCCGGTGTCCTACGAGAATCTGCGGCAGCAGGTGCTGCATCGCGATGGTTGGCGCTGTCAATCGCGCGGCACGATGTCGAACTTGGAGGCTCACCATAAGGAATTTCGCAGCCACTCTGGCCACGACTACGAAGAAAACCTGATCACTCTCTGCACCCGGTGCCACGCCCCCGCATCCATCACTGAAGAAACTGATCATGAACGTGGAGAAACACACTCTTCAGGACAAATTGGTTCGTTTCCGGCCCCGCGCTCCGCCGTGGGATCCACGTCATATTTGCGTGTGACAGCGCATGCTGTCCTCCCGCCACTGCACCGGTAATGTAGGCACTGTAGAGGATGGATTGGAACAATGCTACGCCGGGGCAAACTTCGCGGAGCCTGAGGAGAAAGACGCGAAAGGCTAACTTCATTCGACGTAGTCGGGGGAATGCCCCTTAAGTCCTGAAAACAGGTGTGCGGAAACTGATATTCTCGGATTGTGATGCGGCGTGTCGCGGGCCTTGAATTACTGAGATTTCTTGTGCTTCTGTAAATGGCGAGCAATACGCAGATCGAAGGAGAAAACAACGAATGCCAGATGAAGCAGTCGAGCAGGCGGCAGGCGGATCTGTTTGGCAGGCAAGACAGGTGTACGCAATGGCGGTCGTTTGCCTGCTAGTAGGCCTGGTAATCGGCTACCTTTTCCGGGGATCGCAATCGCCTGCGCCACCGTCGCAACCCGTAGCTAACGTCCCGGCATCCGCGCCCCAAAGCGCTGTGGGCGGACACATCCCCAGCCTGGATGAGATGAAACACATGGCTGACAAGAAGGTAGACCCGCTCCTCGCGAAGCTGAAAAGCGATCCACACAACAGTGATCTGCTTATTCAAGTCGGAAACATGTACGAAGCGGCGCACCAGTTCAAAGAAGCAGTCGGCTATTACGACAAGGCGCTTCAGGTTGATCCTAAGAATGTTGCCATTCGCACCGAGATGGCTTCGTGCATGTACTACAACGGCGAAGTGGACGGGGCGATCAGCCAGCTTCAACACGCCCTGCAATATGACCCCAAAGACGCCAACTCGCTGTTCAACCTCGGCATGATCAAGTGGCAGGGAAAACAGGACGCCCAGGGAGCGCTGGCGGCCTGGCAGGAGTTGCTGAAGTCGAATCCGCAATTGAGCGCAGATCGCAAGGCCACGGTACAGAAACTGATGGCCGACGTCCAGAAGAAGGGCAAGAGCTAGTATACGGCTGCCCCCGTAGACGGACTGCAAGGAGCATTCAGAAATGATTGATAAAAATCGAGCTCAATCGAACAATGGACAAGAGCCAGCACCGCGAAAGATAAGGTTCTGGAACTGATGGCACAGGCGAAAAAGCACTCGGGTGTGAACCCGGGGACGCCGGCAAAGCCGCTGCAGTAGCCACTGGAATCTACCTCTGAGGTTTCCCCACGCGCGCAGCGGTAGCAAACATCTTGGCCACCGTGTCCAAGTCCTTCGGTTTCACCTTTCCTGGTGGGATGCGCATGCGGGTTAGGTCTTCGAGCGACAGCACCAAATCCCCAAGCGCCATCGAGTCGACCAGCCCGGAAGAGACCAGTGGTGTGTTCTCGTCGATTATCAGACTCGGCTTTCGGAGTCGCCGAAGAATGTATTCAATCATTTGCTTTTCTCCTGCCGTCATTCCGATTTATTCTCCCTAAGACTCGAAGTTGAGTTCCGGATGCTCTTTCTGCAACTTCTCGAGCGTCGTGGAGCGCGCCGCTTTCCCGGCAGTGCTCTTCACGATCCACTTCGGCGGCTTTAAGAAAATCATTGCAGCCGTCACTCCCAAGCCGGCCACGACCCCACTGCGAATCTCTCGCTCAATCTCCAGAGCATTGGACAGAAGTTCATCGCTTTCCACTTCAGCCATTATGACAATTTCTTCAGTTCCGAGATCGGGATTGTACACGCCCATCGCAATTACACGGCCGTCACGAATGGCCGGGTGGCTCGCAGCAATCTCCTCAATGTCTTGCGGGTAAATATTTTCGCCGCCGACGATAATGAGGTCCTTCATCCGGCCGACCACATACAGTTCTCCTCCCAGCGTGAAGCCAAGATCCCCGGTGTGGTACCAACCATCGACGATCGCCTTGGCGGTGAGGTCGGGACGGTTGTAGTAGCCCTCAAACAGGCAGTCGCTCTTGACGAGAATCTCGCCGACGTTGCGGTTCGCGAGGAAGGCGCCAGAATCCGGCACGATACGAATCTCGTGGTTGGGCAGCAAACGACCCGACGATGTGAACGAGATCGAACCTGATGTCCCTTCCGCAACTGTGACGATCCGATGCGAACTACGAAATTGCCGGCCATCCGCCCAAATGATCGTCGGACCGGGGTCCCCAGAGGGGGGGACTTTGCCGGCCTGGGGTGGGGTATCTGATGGCCGGAGGATGTTCGACTGCGTCACTGCAAAAACGTTCTCCGCCATTGCGTAGGAGCTTTGCAGCACGCCGGCTCTTAATCCATTTGCAGCGAATGCATTCTGGAACTCCTGCATGCTGCTGGCCCGGACCGGCTCGGAACAATTAATCAATGCGCGGACGGACGAGAGATCGTACTGTGCCCGCCGGTTCGGCCGCGTGCGCCGGGGAACGAACTGAAAAGCAAAGTTTGGCAGCCACGCAAGGGTGCACCTATGCTCGGTGATGACCTGCAACATGGTTTCAGGATGCAACACCCAGTCGACCGGTGACTGCATCACGACGGGGACGTGGTAGGCCATGGGCAGCATGAAGCAGGCGATCAGCCCCATGTCATGGTATAGAGGGAGCCAGCTATAAACCCGGTCCGTCGCGCCGTCAATCTCCAGTGCTTGCGCCAGATGTTCCAGTTGGCGCAGCACGGCGGCGTGGGTCAGGGCTACGCCCTTCTGAAGTCCGGTGGTGCCGGCTGAATGCTGGATGAACGCAATGTGATCGGCTTGTCCCTTAAGATCACGGAGTTCTTCTTCTCCACCGGGCCCTCTGCCATCGCCGGCGCGAAGGAGTCTGGTTCCCTCACTCAAGGATACGTGGCTGAGCATATCGACCGGAAATTCTTCATCGATGACGACCAGCTTGGCGTTGAGATTCGCTGTCACTCCAGCCAGTCCGGACCGGTATTTGGAGGGCTCAACCTTCTTATTGGGGTAGGCGATCAACGCCGGTACCGCGCCGAGCATCATCGCCCCGGCGAAGACCGTCATCGCAGAAATGCCCTGCGGCATGATGACGATCACCCGATCGCCCTCGTTCACACCATGAGCCCCGAGTACTCCGCGTTGCAACCGGGCGCGGCGGCGGAACTCAACAAAGGTCACGGTCTCTTGCTCGTCCTCATTGATCCAGGCCGTAACGAACGGACGGTAGTCGGGAGCCGCATCCAGAGCGTCGATGAGATTGCGATATCGGACCACACATCATTCTAGTAGACGACATATAGTAGATGACATCGAGTGTTCTTGTAACCCGCAAGCAGGCCCATTATTATTGTTCGCTGGTCCAAGGCGGACTGGCCAAGGTTCAATGCCGGTAGGCTGTTCGGTTTCAATCGCACAAGGGAGGAATGTTGTTACGAGGCATCCTGTACCCCCTAGCGTTACTGCTGTGCATATTGATCTTCGCGAAAGTTCGCTCGCTACGAGTACGGCAGGCAGTTCTTCTGATTGTCAGCTACGCACTCTATATCAGCTGGGGAGCTTGGTTTGCGGCTATTCTTCTCGTCTCGACAGTGATGAACTACCTCGTGGGAAGATGGCTTCGGCGGAAGCGATCCGGGCTTACCCTGTCAATCGGTATTCTCCTGAATCTGGCGCTATTAAGCACTTTTAAGTACCTCCCGGAAGCCGCAGTTCACATTCCTCTATCGTCGTTGCAAAGGTTCTTGCACCTTGCGCTGCCCCTCGGAATCTCGTTCTGGACCTTCCAGGCCATGAGCTACCTGTTTGACACTTACCAGGGCGAGGACATCGACCCATCCCTCTTCGAATTCGCGCTCTATATGGTTTTCTTTCCGGTTACGATCTCCGGCCCCATCTGCCGCATGTCCGAAATGCTTCCGCAATTCCGCTCCGAGAGTGCCCTGCGCTGGGACGACATTGGACGCGGGTTGCAGCGCATCGCAGCCGGCGCGTTCATGATGCAACTGGCCAAACTGCTGGGACATGGAATTCTGGGTGGCGATGGAATCGTCTCCGGGTTCGATCGCGTTACTCGGTGGAGTGGCGCGGACGTGTGGTGTCTGGCCTTTGGATACGGCTTACAGCTCTTTTTCGACTTCGCTGGTTACTCGCACATCGCAATCGGTGCAGCCAAGGTGTTGGGGTTCACCTTACCCGAGAATTTCGCCCGGCCATTTCAATCCACGAGTGCCTCGATGTTCTGGACACGCTGGCACATGTCGCTGTCGTTCTGGATTCGCGACTACGTTTTCTTCCCGTTGATGCAGTTGCGCCGCGAGGTCTGGTGGCGAAATCTGGCTTTCGTGGTTTCGATGATCCTGTTCGCACTGTGGCACAAAGCCACCGTGCTCTTTCTGCTGTGGGGCTGCTATCACGGAGCGTTTCTCGTCTTGCATCGCCAGATTGAGGGACTGGAAAGTAAGTACGACTGGACGCCGCCCCAAGTTCCGTGGACCGTACTCTCGTGGATCACTACGATCAGTCTCATGAACCTGGGATGGATATTCTTCCGGTCCAGCTCTCTGCCCGAAGCGCGCCAGATGCTATCGGCAGTCCTATCGCCGGCCAGCTACCTCTCGCACTTTCTAAGTGGCAGCCTGTATCTCCTGGTTCTGACGCTGGCCATGGGATACGCAGTTGTGCTATTGGTGATTGACACGCTGAACCGCTATTCGGTTGAACTGGAGCCTTCGAATGAGGCATCTCATCCGGGATTCATCGCACTCATGGCTCGCGGGCGTTGGTTCTGGGTCCCGCCCCTCTATGTGATGGTGATGCTTTTCTTATTGCTCGTGACGCTGACCCAAGGCGCTAGCACGGCTCAGTTTATGTACCGCAGGTTCTAGCTGTGGGGAAAGATTGTGGTTTGGGTGAGCAGCGCTTTCTGCGTCTGTGTGATAACGTCAGTCGTCCGTCCAGACTCGCTCGACTTTCCCACCTCTCCCGCCGCTTAAGCGCCTGGGCTATTCTCAGACGCCCCTTCGGGGCTGGGATCGAGGAGATATTCTCCCTGTGCTCCAATCACAGGGCAGTACGCTCCTTTGTGATCCCCGTCACATGATGCCGTGATTGTTGCCACTGTTCTGGGCCCTGAGTGTCATCAACACTAGATTGGCAGTTGGATTGCACTGCCGAGAACAGCGATGACTGTACCTGCAGGCGCGCAAATCACGAAGCCAGTACCGACGCTTCGTAGCCATTACTACCGCCGCTGGTTGTCCATCTCGGCGACGGCCATCTTGGTACCGGTGTTACTGCTCGCGGTTACAGAGGTGGTGCTGCGCGTCTGCGGAGTTGGAACGCCAACCGGGGTCATGCGTCCCTGCACAAACCAGGGCCGTGCTGCTTATTGCGATAATCAATTTTTCGCCGCGCCCTTTTTTCCACCGGGCACGTACCGGGAACCGCGCCCGTACATGATTCCTGCGAGAAAGGCACCGGGAACCTATAGGATCTTCGTATTGGGCGAGTCTGTCGCCTGGGGGGATCCCGACCCTACCTACGGATTCGCACGGTACCTGGAGGTGATGCTCCGAGAACACTTTCCCCAGGTAAAGTTCGAGGTTATCAATGCCAGCATCACCGCGATCAACTCGCATGTGCTGCTGCCCATGGTCGAGGACCTGGTGCAATACCGGCCCGACCTTTTTGTTATTTACACTGGCAACACCGAAGTTGTCGGCCCTTTTGGGCCAGGAACGGTGTTAACGCCCTGGGACCTGAGCCTGCCAGCCATCCGCACCAGAATTTCCCTCAATTCCACTAGACTGGGTCAGCTTGTTGAGAAGGCCGCTGGCGGGAGCCAGGAAAACGCGGCTGAGTGGCGCGGCATGGAAATGTTTCTAGAAAGGCAGGTGCGCGCCGGTTCTCCACAGATGAGACCGGTGTACGAGAATTTCGCAGCCAACTTGCGCGATATCGTCGCGGTCGCCCGCCGCTCGGGGTCTCCGATCCTAATCAGCACTGTAGCCACGAACTTAAAGGATTGTGCTCCTTTCGCTTCCCTGCACCGCGAAGGTATTCGACAGGACGAGTTGAATTCTTGGGAGGGGTTAGTCCAACGTGGCGCGGTTCTCGAGAGCGAGGGATCGTACGCTGAGGCCCTGAAGCTGTACCTGGCGGCGGCAGATATCGATCCTCAGTATGCCGAACTCCAGTTTCGCATGGCTCGTTGTCTGTGGGCCCTCGGTGATTTTGCCAGCGCCAAGGAGCGCTTTGTGCGCGCTCAGGATCTCGACACGCTGCGTTTTCGCGCTGACAGCAAGTTGAATGAAGTTATTCGTACTGTAGCGAGATCGGGTCTGGGTGTCGACCTGGTTGATGCGGCCGCTGTTGTTGCTGGCGAGAGTGCGCATGAGGTCCCGGGTAGCGAGCTCTTCTACGAACACGTGCATATGAATCCGCGCGGGACTTACCTGCTTGCGCGTGCCTTCTTCCGACAGGTCGCCACCATGCTGCCGCCCGAATTACGGCGAAACGCAGTGGGCGCTGATGTCGCCTCCCAGGAAGACTGCGAACGTCTGCTTGCATTTACGCCTTATGATCGTGCGCGGGTCGCTCGCCTGGTTCTCAGAAAACTGGAGCGACCTCCGTTTACAAACCAACTAGACCACTCCGAGGAGGTCCTACGCCTGGAAAGCGAAGCTGAAGGATCAAGGGTAGATTACACGGAAATACTTGCCGAGTATCAGTGGGCCATCATGCAAAACCCACAGGACCGGCTATTACATCTCAATTACGGCTTCCTCCTGCATCGCTACGAACCAGCCGCCGCCGAAAAGGAACTCCGCGCAGCCTTGCCCTACGATAACGCTCCGGTCCTGTGCAACTGGCGCACATTTGACTGAAGTCACAAGGGATATATCCAGGGAGCGACGGGTGATTCGACCGCGATCTGAAGCACCCATCTTTAGTTGGTCTGAGAGATATCTCGTAGAACTACGAATTGTTAGGTGTAGTGAGCGTGCGCGACGGCTTGGCAATTCCCGTCAGAGAATGAGATCAGAAAGGCGCCCGGAAGTCTTCATGCCAGACTATCCCGTGGCGATCGACCGACGCACTGATCTCTACGGGGATGAGATTGATACTCGCTTCTTCAAGACGTAGCAAGGCGACGCGTCGTATGTAGACGATCCATGTCTGAATGAGGCGCAGTTCTTGCTGCTGCGGAAAAAAGTTCCGCTGGCCGGCGTGTTGTTGTCGGATCCGCGCATCAGCCTGATTTTTCAGGATTTGCTGGCAGTGACTTTTGTACGCCGCTAGAGCCGCTGGCGCGAGTTACTTCGTAATTTTCGGTGGCGGCCCAACTCTGACCTTGTTCGCAGCACCGGAGGCGGTAACGGAGCCGTCGGAATTATGCGCTGCGCCGTGGCAGGTGAGCACGCACGTGTTAGCAACGCGGCTATAGGTAATGGGCGTGGCCCCATTCTGCGCCACCACATTGACATCGAAGTTCACCAGGCGTTGGCCGGATATCGTGGCGCTAGTCGCTCCCATGCCGTGAGAGGTATGACAAACCGAGCAACTGAAGCCGGAGTTTATGTGGAAGGCGTGCTGCGTGAAGCTGGTGTTCTTCATGACCTGGCTGGCTAGGTTATGACACTTTCCACACAGAGCGTAAGGCCCGTTCACGCTGAGGTCAGGATTGGGATAAAGGTTCGTGATCAACTGGCCGGGCCCTGGGGACTGGTTGGCAACATACTGCCGTTCCAAGATGTGAGTCCACTTTGAGCCATGCGGGCCGTTTGGGCCCGCACCTCCGAACTCGCGGTTGTCATCACTGTTGTGGCAATCGGAGCACAGAATCTGCGTGCCCATGGCGCGTCCCTGCGTGATGCCGTCGAGATTCAGCATGTTCAGCAGCAGGCTGGGCTGAGGCAGCGGGCTGTTGCGGAGATGCGTCACGGGATGGCTTGAAGGCGAGTTGATGCTGAACTGGGGAATCAGATTCAGCGGGTCACCCGCCGAGACCGCGCGCACGGGCAAATATCCAAAGATGGTATTCGCCGCCTTTCCCGAACCAGTGCCGTGGCAACGGAAACAGTTCTCGTATTGATTGACGGCGGGATTCAACACCGTTACGCCATCGGTTGCGCTGATGCCGGCCACGCCGCTCTGCGAAGCACGAATGAGGGGCGGCGGCGGGAAAGTCTTTACTGGGTTGGAAGAATGCACGTCGTGGCAGTCTACACAGGTGGAGTGGCGGTTGTTGTTGAGCAGCACGGCTTCGACGGCGTCGTGCTGGTTGGTTCCATTGGGGATCGGATGTCCCACCTTGGGAGTGGCGTATTCTGCGAAAACACTGGGCGGGGCGGGCGAGATGTAGGACGTGCCGCTATGGCAAGCGATGCAATCCAGTTCGTACGCGCCGCGCAGCAGCCGGACCGCTCCCGGCGCGTTGTGCGGCGCGTGGCAGCCGATGCATGCGGACTGCATCACCGTAGGATAGCTGCCGACGTTGGCCTGCGGGGTTAGCTTGTTGGTCGCCGTGTTGTGAATACTGGTCGTCCATCCGTTCAAAGGATTGACCTGGCCCGGCATTTGACGATTGGGATCATGGCAGGCGAGGCACATTTGTCCCTTGGAGCTGTCGCGGACCAGGAAGTTCTGCGAAAGGATATCCTTGGCCTGCACGTGGGCGTTGTGGCAGGACGTGCACTCAATATTTCCATTGATGAGCTTCACGGCGCCCAGGGGGTCAGCCGTCTTACCCTGAGCAACCAGCGAGGCAACCAGATCGGCGGAGTCTTTCATGGGCAAAGCCAGGCTGAACGGGTGCGACGGTTGCAGGTTAGATCCAAATACGTCTTGGGTGTACATGGTTCCCATCGTTGTGACTTTGCCATAAGGAGCGGTGGTTCCAGGTGCGACGGTACCATCGTGACAGCTCAAGCACAGACTGCTGTCGGCGCCGGGAGTGGGCTGCACTTCCTTGTTTTGTTCAGTGGTGCTGGTATATGGCGTGTAGACCTGGGTAGAAAGAGTCTGGTTCCACAAAGGTGTCCGGCCGCCGATTCCGGAATGTGGCGCGTGGCAGTACATGCAGAAATCGGGCCGCGCCCCGACCACGGGCGACTTCGTCCCCGGTCCCAGGTCGTGGACGCCAATCACGTCGCCTGTCACCTGCGCCAGCAGGCTGCCCGCTGCCAAAACGATCATCAGGCCCGTGAATAGATGCTGACGCTTCACTACATACCTTCCTTGGCGGTCTTCGACACGGCAGTCTTCGGCAACCCAAAATAATGGAACACCTGGATGCGGCGGTTGAATGAATCCACTACATAAATCCGGTCATCGTGATCGATGAACACGCCGGCCGGCAATTCGAACTGCCCGGGAGCCGAGCCACGCTGGCCGAAGTAGTAGAGCAACTGTCCCTCGCGGTTGAAGACCTGCACTACGCCCCAAAGCCCATCAACCACATAAAGATCGCCTTCGGAGTCCACAGCGACTCCCTTCGGGCGAAACATCTCGCCCGTGGTGTCGCCCAGCTGTCCGATGGCCAGGCGAAAAGCTCCCGAACGGTCCAACACCTGAATGCGAAAATTCATTGCGTCGACGACAATCAAATCTTGGATGCTGAGGCGCAACTCAGTAGGAAAGTTGAACTCGGCGTTTCCATCGCCGTTCTTGCCGATCTCCTGAAGCACGCTGCCCTGCATGTCGAGCATGAAGATCTTATTGCGTAATGTGTCGGTTACATAAATTCGCTGCGCTGCGGAATCCACTGCAATTCCGGTGGGGCGCTTGAAATAACCTTCCCCGCCTTTGAGGCTGCCGATGGCCCGCTGAAATTTGCCGTTGGAGTCGAAAACGAAAATCTTGCCCGAGTCCGAATCGGTGACGTAGATGTTGTCCTGGACGTCGACGGCTACGCATTGTGGCTGCAGCATGGGATCTTTGCCCTTGTCGGCACGCCAAAGGAATTTGTACTTCTGATCAGCAAAATCGAAGATGTGGACTCCCGAGGCTCCGGGATCGGTCACGATGATGCGCCCACGTGAATCGGTGGCGACGCTGTAGGGACGAATCAGGGCGTGGAATTGCGGCTCACCGGCCACCACGTCGAGCACGCGATTCCAGAAGCCCCGTTTCGGCTTGACTTCCCGTTCGGAGCGGAAGCTGCGCTCGTAACTCAACTTGCGGCCGCCTTCGAGCAGCAAATCGGGAGGGCGAGGCGCGGTAGGCGTGTCCTTGGTCTTCCGCGAGGCCCAGGCCGGGGCCAGGAGCAAGAGAAAGATGCAGGCTGCCCGCGCAGTTCGCAGAGCATTTCCTCGCGCGTTGCTCAGAAGAAGTTGAACCATCGCGACAAACCAATGTAGAAAGAGGATACAATAGCCGGCCCTGTGGCAGAGGTGCTCAAGCCTTGCTGCAGCCGGCTGTATCCTCCGGTCAGGTAGACCTTGCGAAACTGATATTGAAAGAGGGCGTTATACTGCGTGGTCGCGCCGGTCGATGCCGCCGAGTCGAGGACGATACTGTTGCTAGATCGGGCGTAACTCGCCGCAATCGTAAGCCGTTTGAGCGGAGAGCTTCCCAATGCCACCGAGTAGCTGTCTCCGGCGAAGAGGATCACGGAACTGGGCGCGAGCACCGGTTCCAGCACGGGATTCAGCGCCAATCCGCCGGCGGTCTCTATGCCGTTGCCGCTCGACTTGGCGTAACTGCCCGACAAGTTAACGAAATGGCTGTAACCGATGCCGGCCGTGTAGCTCTGGCTACTGTTCTGCGTGCCTGGCTGTTCGGTCAAGCCGGAGCGCCCGGCGGAGGCGCCAGCGTTCCAGTTGAACAACCCCCAGTGGTGCCGAATGTTGCCCGAATAGTTGTAGAAGGAGGTCGTATAGCCGATCAGCAAGGTCTGCGCATTTTGCGCATAGCTGAAAGACCCGCTCATCACCCAATTGTCGATGCGGCGCGTGTAATTGGCGCTGGCAGTGAATCCCAGAGTGTTCTGGCTGCTGTTGTCCAGCGTGTTGTCAGTGACCGAAGCAGCGGCATTCAAGTTCCCGCCCAGAAGCCCGGTAGTATAGAACAGGCTTCCACTATAGCTGTTCTCCCCGAAGGTCTCGCCCAGGAAGCTTTGTTCCCGGCGCTCGACATCTACTTCGGTCTGCAGGCCCTTCGCCACCGCGTAACTGGCTGTACCGATCATATCCAGCCCATGGGAACTTTCGTTCAGATTCTGGGCTGGAGCAACTCCTCCCGCCGCGACAATCGACTCGTAGAGCTGGCCGGTTAAACTATCGGAGTAGTCGGCGCCCGCCGAAAGATGCAATCTGTTGGTGGGCTGAATTCCGGCGTTGGCCGTAACCAGGTCGACAGCGCCGTTATAGCTCGAACCCATGAACCCAGTGTCAAACTCAGAGCGGGTGAAACTCGAGGTGAACACGCCGCGCATCGGGAGCGGGTGGCCGATGTTGAATCCGAAGCCGCTGTTTTCGGAGCTTACAGTCTCCGGCTGCTGCTCGGTCCCAATCAGTTGCGGAATCAGCGAGTTTGAAGCACCCCGCTCATAGAAGGCACCAAGGCTGAAGTTGTCAACGAGATATCCCGACCGCAGGATCAGCGAGTCGAAGGTGGAGTTCCCGTTCTGATCGGTCCCGAAGATCGAGTAGTCGTTGCTTCCCCTTTGGAAACTGGCCGACAAGCTGGGCTCGTTGGGTAGATTCTCGGACCAAGTGATGCCGAGCGTGTCGCTGTTGCCGCGAGTGGTGTAGTCGGCGACCCCAGGGACGCCAAAGTTCCCTTCGCTGTTGTACGACTTGGCATAGCTGATCGAGCCGGGAAAATGGCTGCCGCTGAAAATCGAGGTGGAGACGTTCACGCCGCTCGAATCAAAGATGGATTGATAGTTAGAATTGGCCCGTGACTGGCCGTAATACGGAGAAACGTTGAAGGAGAGGAAATTGGGATTGTAGAAGGAACCGGAAAGAGTGCCGGTGCCGGAGCCGGCCAAACTGTGGCTGGAACTGAACAGATTCCCGTAATCGGCGTTGTAGCCGCCTCCCAAAGTGCCGTTGAGATTCATGCTGAGATTGTCGCCAACCTCGAGCTGGCCTGCGGCCGGCAGCGCCAGGAGCAGAACCCCAGCCAGCACCCAACCCGCCCATTGAATACGAACACCCACTTATTACCCCTTCTCATCTGCTACAAGCTTTCAATCTTCGCGTTCTGTCGCAATCTTTTATCCAGGGCGGCGCGCAACTGGTTTGTCTTCTTATCCTTGAGTTCCTTCCGTATCTGATCTTTTACATCCGCGAACTGATAGGTTCCGGCCAGAATGTGCCGGTTCAAACGGACGATGGTGTAAGCCTGGTCTACCCGAATGACGCCGGTGATCTGCCCATCCTGCAGGGCCAGCAGCGCCTGCACTACCTGGGGCGCCAGCTTGTCGCGGGGGACCCTCCTGTGGTCGCCCATCATGACGCGGTAGTCGTCGTCGGACATCTTTTGAGCCAACAGGCCGAATCCCTCGTAATCTTTGGTGGCCTGGGCTTGGCGCAGCGCATCGTCCGCCCGCTTGCGCATCTCTTTCACTTGATCCGGGGTCACATTCTCTGGAGGCATTACCGAAATCGTCTGAAACGCAAAAGCCTCCGGATACTGAAAGCGGGCAATGTTTTTCAGGTAATAGGCACGGGCCTCTGCTAGGGAGACTAGCGATTTGTTTTCAACCTCGGTCTTCAACAACTCGTCAATCAGCAGCGAGCGCCGAATCTTCTCGCGCAGCAACAGCCGTGATCCGTGAAATTCCTCTTGCAGGAGTTGCTGATACTCCTCTGGAGTGGAGAACTGTTGACTGAAGTCGGCCTCTGCACTTTGCAGCTTGGCCAGCGGCACCGTCAGCTTGCGGCGCGTAGCTTCCTGATGGACCAGTTCCTCGAAAATGATCATCTGCATCGCGCCCTGGCGAATCTGCGGCTCCATTTCCTGGGGCACGCTGCCGTTGTGCTGCCGAGCGTACGGAAAGATGGTGTACTCTTCGCGCAGCAGATCGCGATCGGTGAGAACCACGCCGTTTACCCGGGCCACCGGTATGTCTGTGGGCGGGCCGAACGAGCTGGAGTGCGGCTGCAACCCTCCGGTCGGGGCGTGTGAAGCGACCTGGGCTGAGCCCATCGCAACCACCATCAGGATCATGGCCGGGATGTAGATTTTGCGGTTCATGTATCCCTCGCTGGGAGAAATGGGGGAGAGATTTCTCTCTCCCCGTTCGCAGGCTAGTAAGTAGTTACAGCCGATCCATTGTTGGACTCGTTGGCCTCCCCACCGTGGCACTGGCGGCAGAACTGTGCCGTCTGGTTCGAGGCGGCGGTGGTGCTGCCGGGGTTGTAGGGAGCGCGAACGAAGAACATGGTCTGGTAGAAGCCAGCAGGCTGGCCGCTATTCTTGGCGGTCACGCTCACCACGTTCATAATGTGCTGGTTGTGGCAGGAGGTGCAGGTAACCACAGCCGTGTTGTTGTAGGCGCTGAGGCTGACGAAGAACCCGTAGTTCTTGAAGAACTTGGACGAATTCGGACCGTTCATCGAGATTACGCCGTTGGCCTCAGTGCAGTCCCAGTTCCATTGGCCGCCACAAGAGACGGTGGCGTTCAATCCCACCGGGTGATTGGCGAGGTAGCTGGTGGCACCTGCGCCATTGCCGTTATTCCCCAGCAAAGTCGGAATGCTGTTGAAGGTTCCGTAAGTGGGGGGTAGCGTTTCAAAGACCTTGTCCTTCATCATTGCGCCCTGGGCATAGTTGCCGTCATGGCAGCTCAGGCAGGTCAGAAGGCCATTAACATCCGGCGTGGCAGCCAGCATGTTGGCCGGCAGAGTCTCGACGGTACCTCCAGCGAAGGTTAGGGTCTTTCCGTACAGATTGCCTACATCCTGCCCCCACAGGATTGAATCGCCTGCGGTTTTATCGCCGGATTTGTTGGCGCCGTTGCCCCACGAGCCGCTGTGCGGAGCATGGCAGGCGGCGCAGCCGCGTCCATAGTTGAGGTGGGCGCCGAGGACGTCAGCCGACGGCGAGAACCCGATTTGGGCAGTGGCCAGACATGCCACGCCCAGTACCACGAGCAGTACAAATAACATCTTTTTCATAAATAAGGCCTCCAATTGAGTTGCAACTCCAGAAAACAGCAACGCGTTACGAACGTTGTTCGGGGAGGGGATGCTCCGGAAACTGGGTCGACCCTGATTCGGAATTCTCCGGTGCATAAACTCCATAAACTCCACCCTTTCTCCATTGGTGCTTATGCATGTGGCAGGCCTAGATTACCGAGCCTGCTGAAATCTGCATCACTATAGGCAACCCATTGATAGGAAAGCGTTTGTGGAAACTTACTGGAGTGCGAGGGATTCTGGAGGGCCGAGGTCCTCAGGAGAATGGGCCTTCTCCCACACTGGGACTAGTGAAAAGCCCCAAGTAGTCGACGATCCACGGAGCAGGGAATGTGACTCGAATCACAAGAATAGGCGGACACAAATGCCGCCTCAGTTCAGCCCTGGGGGGACCTAGCACTTCAGACTTTCATCCTCAAGTCGGCGGCTAAGCTCCGAGGTCCGAGGAAGCTTATGATTTACCTTGTCCCGCATCGTTGGCGGGCGGCTTCTGCGCCGGCGTCTCTGCCGGCTTTTGCGGAGCTTCGGCCGGACTCGCAGGCGGGGCAGTCGCGGAGTTCTGCCGTTTGGCATCGGCGGCGCGTTTCCTTTCCTCTTCTTGGCGCGTCTTCTCGACTGCAGCCTCTGCATCGGTCACATAGCGGAACATCTGCATCCGACCTGGATATTGCTCAGTGGTAAAAACGCGATTCTGCTTGTCGATGGCAACGCCAACCAGGGCCTCGAACTGGCCCGGGTTGTGCCCATGGCCGCCGAGGTAGGTGAGCAGTTGCCCTTCGTCATTGAAAACCTGCAGCGTGTCGTTGAAGGCATCCGCCACCCAAATGTGACCGTCGCCGTCGACCGCGATGCCCTTGGGACGCGCGAAGCACCCGGGACCGTCGCAGTGTCTGCCGAACTGCTTGACGAAAGTTCCCTCCGCGTCGAAAATCTCCACGCGGTTGTTCAGGGTGTCGGTTACGTAGACATTTCCGTCTTTGTCCAGAGCGATACCCTGCGGCGCGGCGAAGTCTCCCGGCGTGGTCAGCCAGTGATCCTTGCCGCCAGTGCCGATCCGGTGTAGCTCTTTCAGGGAGTCCGCGTCGAAAACAACCACCTGGTCTTGCTGCGTGTCGACGACATAGAGCAAGCGGTTCTCGGTGTCGAGAGCGATACCGACCGGATCCACCAGCTTTTCGCTGATCTGGCTGATGACTTCATGCTTGGGGCTGAAAACTAGGACGCGGTGCATCTTGCCATCGGAAACGAATAAACGGTCGTCGTCGTCAATAGCCAGGCCGTTGATCCAGCCAAAATGCGCTTGGGAACCGTTGCCGATGAGCTGCACATCGCGAGTCTCGGTGTTGAAAATGAAAACCGCGCCCACCTTCTGGTCGGCGACGTACACCAGCCCTTTGGAGTCAATGGCAATGCCATAGGGGCCGAGGAGTTGGAAGGGGAAATTCTTGAGGGTTGCCCTTTCATCGGTGGACTGCGCTCCAGCCAACCGGTCCATCCAGGACTGTTTCTTCTTGGTCGTGGCCTGAGTGTAGTCGATCTTCATGCCCGCGTAGTAAGCCATATAGCGGACGCGTGCGATGGAAGGCGGGCTGGGCCACACCAGCTTCGAGATGTCGAACTGGGGTTTCTGCTCGATAGTTTGCTGGGCGTCGGCATCGGCCTTCTTCTTTTTCTCGTCTCCAAAGGCGGAGTTGGGTGAAGCCAACGCCAGGGCAAGAACGATCAGCAGGGCAACCATCGCCTGGCCGCTACGAATCGGGTTTCGATTAATCGCATGCATTTCCGTTTCCTCCCAACTGCTACTTCGTCATTTCGATCCTGTTCTTGTGACACGTATCGCAGAATGCCATACTGTTGGCCTGGTCCTTCACCAACAGTCCCTCCTGAGCAGAAGAATGGGGCTGGTGACAGGTCAGGCAGCTAAGCGGAGTGTTAACCTTGGTGGGGTCCTTCGGGTCCAAAAGATCCTGGACCGGGTGCCCCTCGACCGGATGGCCGCGGCCATACTTCAGCGGCAGGATCGCCACCTTGTTCTTCTGATAGTAATCCTCGGGCAGCTTCACTTTTCCGTTGAAGATGGTCAGCACATGCTCGGACTCGAGCCGCTGTGGCCGCGAGTCGGGCCCGTGGCACTCCAAGCAAAGAGCGTTTCCCTTGGCCCGCAGCAGATGATCGTTGTCGCCGCCGTGCGCCTCGTGACAGGTCGCGCAGCCCTGGACAAAGGCAGGCTGATGGAGCACGCGCTTCTTGGCCTGTTCGGCCTGGTCAGTGTGGCAGCTCAGGCAGATATCGACGGCGTTCGTTTTGGGAAGCCCTGGCTGCCGGCTGGCGTGGGGGCTGTGGCAGTCCGTGCAGTCGCCCGCCGCGCCGGGATGCTGAACTTTGGCAGTGTCGATGAGCTTGGCTTTATCGTCGTGGCAGGTCACGCAAAGTGATTTGACATTGGCCTGCGTAAGCACTACTTTCCCGTCTCTTGCTGGCGCATGGCATAAGTCGCACTGTCTGTCAGCAAAAGGCGGATGCGTGAATTTTGCCATCAGCTTGGGAGCAGCCGACTCATGTGGATCGTGGCAGCTCACGCAATTGGCTGTTCCGAATGGCTGGTTGTGGTGCGCTTTTTGCAGGTCAGCGCTCTTTGCGTCGTGGCAATCAAGGCAAAGCGCCGGAGGCGCTTTGGTGAGATGAAAGTCGAACTCGATCTTGCCGATCTCGCCGGTTTTGTGCGTGATGTGGCAGGTGTCGCAGCCCATGTCGAGGGCCGCATGCCGGCTGCCTTTCTCCGGAACGTTGACGCCGGTCTTGTGACAACTCAGGCAGAGGTTCTGTTTCTCGTCCCCCGAGGTGGGCTTCAATAATTGATTCTTATTGTCTGAGGAGTGCGGATCGTGACACTTCAAACAGTTACGCACAGCCGGGGGATGAACTTTACCCTTTATGTCGGCGGGATTTTTGTCCGCGTGACAAGTGAAACACAGCGCGTAAGGCGTGGTCGTGATCAGCTTGACGTGGGTTAGGTCTTTGGTGGTGCGGATCTCATGGCAGCCTGTGCAGCCCATGGCGATTGCTGAATGGACGGACTTGCCTTTTGTCTTGTCTTCATGGCAGGCGATGCAGGTAGAGGGATCGGCCTTCGGGTCAAGTGGGATCGGATGCTTGGCTGCCGAGACCCTGCCGGCAAAGACTAGAACGACGATGATACAACTCAGCACGTACGACCAGCGAGTCGTCCAGGGACTGGTTTTGAATGATTCCCTCGCCACTCCCACAGGAACCTCCGTAGCCCGGGTTGCACGTATCTCGCCTTAATATGCCGACTTGGCGCAGTTCTCTACAATCTTTGTAACAGATTGCAACAAAATCAGTTGGTAAAGCCGGCGGTCCGCAGAAATTGCCGCGATTCGAGATTTCCAGCCTGCCCCTGCGTGAAATTCCCGCACCATTCCCTGGGCGCTGTGTGATATGGCTCACGCTCCAACTCGATTAGAGGGGACTGAACCTGCCCTATCCTCTGCAGTTTCAGCAGCTTCCCTTAATCCTCCTTTAATGGCGCGAAACGTGCTTTCTCCACGCGGGGAAGGGGAAATTGGGGAAAGATATGGCTGCAAGCGTCAGCTCCGTACCTCGGAAAATCTGGCAAACCATCGGCGCAATTAAGACCGGCGTTATTCTGCTCATTCTCACCGTCATCCTCTCGGCGGCTGGAACGGTGATTCTGCAGCGCCCCGCGACCGAGGCCGACGAGATGCAGCGAGCCTATTCGCCGCAGGTGCTGCGCCTGCTCGACGGATTGGGACTGACTGACGTTTTTCACGCCTGGTGGTTCGTCGTGCTGCTGAGCCTGGTAAGCCTCGCCATCATTTCGGCCTCTATCCAGCGCTTCCCCAATGCCTGGAGATATTTCTCGCGTCCTTATAAGGGCCCCGACGAGACTTTCCGCAAAGCCCTTCCCCATCATGTGCTGATTCCGATTAGAGATGAAGAAGCAGCCGTGAGTGTGGCGGAACGAGTGTTCCAAAAGGCAGGTTTCAAGCCGGAGCGGATCGTCCACGAGAACAGCTTCTCTCTATTCGGTGAGCGTAATCGCTTGTCTGAAATGGCGGTCTACATCGTGCACGCAAGCTTGCTCCTTATTTTCCTCGGAGGAATCATCGATGCGCTGTACGGGTGGCGCGCGTTCGTCACCTTGAACCGCGGGCAACAGTCGAGCCAGGTGCAGCCGCAGAATGGAGCGAAGCGTAACCTGCCGTTTGCCATCCGCTGTGACGGAGCTGGGCAGGAGAACTATGCCGACGGCACTCCGAAACGCTGGTGGTCCGATCTGTCGGTTCTGAAGGATGGGCAAGTAGTCCTGCGCAAGCAAATCGTCGTCAATGATCCGCTAGTCTACAAGGGAATTCGCTTTTATCAGGCGAGCTACGGCAAGACTGGAAATATCGACAAGCTGGTGCTTAGGGCAACTCCCCGCGATGGCCAGACGCCCAAAGACCTCAAGATTGGCTTGGACGAGACCATTCTACTGGATCCTGACACGACCGTCCGCCTCGCCGAGTTCATTCCCGACTATGTGGTAAGTGATGGCCAGGTTTACGCTCGCTCGAACGACTTGGAAAATCCAGCAGCACACCTGGTGGTCGAATCCCGAAAGTCAGGCCAAGCAATAAATGTCTGGCTACCCGCAATTCCAGGGTTTGAGCAAAACGCATCTTCACCCTACACATTCGAAGGCACGGACATACAGATGGCTTATTTCACCGGCCTCGAGGTCTCGCACGAGCCCGGCCAGTGGGGAGTTTGGGCGGGAGTGGTCCTGATGGGTCTCGGCTTGGCCTTGGTCTTCTATTTCGTTCACGCACGGGTTTGGGTGGTGCCGGTGCGCGATGCCCGTGGCCAGCTAAGACTCTGGATCGGCGGAACCGCCAACAAAAACAAAGATGTGTTCGAGCAGCATTTTCGTGAGCTGGTTGAAAAGATCGAATCCGAACTCAAGATTTCAATGCGGGCAGGCGCCAAGACGCCTGTCGGTGCACTCGCCGGTAGGTGAGATCCGGCGCGGAGGATGTGTCATGGCACAAGTCGCAAGAGCCGAACGGCAACCGGTAGCCACAGGTTCCACGCTGGTAGTAATGGTGGGATTGGGTGTTGCGTTCCTGCTATTCATGGCATTTCTCAACGTGGTCAAGAGCGGCAACCTTCTCAACGACTCAAATCTGCTGTACGCGGCACTGATTTTCTATGCGGGTGCGGGAACGCTTTATCTTGGATTCGGAATCACCGGAACTCCTTCTTACATTCGCTTCGCCTCGCTGGCTACGTGGGTAGGATTGCTGGCCAACACTGGCGCGGTGGCGCTCCGCTGGTATGAGGCAAGGCATCCGCCGTTCGCGAGTATATACGAAATGCTGCTCATGTTCGTGTGGACGCTCGCCGTGCTCACGCTGGTAGCCGAGAAGAAATTTGGAGTGAAGGTCATCGGCACCGTGACCATGCCGGTGGCGATTGTCGGCGTTGTACTGATGCAGTTGCTTCGGACTGAAGTTCATCCGCTGGTGCCTGCATTGCAATCGACCTGGCTACACGTGCACGTCACATTGGCCATGCTTGCCTATGCGGCTTGCGCTCTGAGCTTCGCCCTGGCGATGATGTTTTTGATCCAGGACAAGATGAAGACCGAAACTTTCCTGGCGGCTACGAGTTTATTTACCGTTGCCACGTACGTGGGTGTCCTGACCCGGTTTGAAAAATGGGGAGGATTCAGCGTAGTGGCCTGGAACCCTGAAGAGAAGTCCGAAGTTTTCCTCTCCCGGGGCGTGCGCCTTTTCGTTGTGATCCCTGATCTCGGCTGGTTGCTGCTTCTAGTCTTGGCGGCGGTAGCTGCGCCGCTGGTTCTTTATCTGGTCTGGCGCAAGACCCATAATGAGGGGCTGCTCGACATGGCCAATCGAGCTGTGTTCCTGAGCATTCTGCTGCAAGTGATGGCGCTCGTATTCTTTGTCCTGCGGGCGCGTGATGGCCGCTATGCCTCCCTCGATGCGGAAGGCCTGTTCCCCACTAGTCTCACTGCCAGCCCGTTCATTCTCTCCAGCCTGGTGGGCGGGATTTTCGTATCGCTCCTGTATCTGCTGCTGCTGTGGCGGCGCAGCGATCTGGAGCGCATGTTGCCCAGCGCGGACGAACTGGACCGCATCACCTACAAGACCATCGCGATCGCATTTCCCTTACTCACCCTGATGATCGCGGCGGGAGCCTACTGGGCCAATCGCACCTGGGGTTCTTACTGGAGCTGGGATCCAAAAGAAACCTGGGCTGCAATTACCTGGTTGGTGTATGCCGGGTACCTGCACATGCGAATCACCCGCGGATGGCGTGGCCGGCGCGCGGCTTACTTCGCCATCCTGGGCTTTGCCGTAGTGATGTTCACTTTCTTTGGCGTGACTTACTTGCTGCCCGGAATGCACGCGTATGCCTAGCCATACTCAGTTTGCGGCGAATGTAGCTGGGCAGGTGGCGGAGTCAGCGCCCACAACTCAGGAGCAGGAAAAGGAGTTCTGATTGAGTTCCGTGCGCGTCAATTGGCAGCTCAAAGCAATCTTGCCGGTAGGGTTCGTCCTGCTGGCGGGGCTGTTGCTCTTCACTTTGGCGACCGTATCTTTGCGGGATCCGGAACGCCACGCGGTGCTGATCGTCGCAGGCGCCGGAGCCGTCGCCATTTGTGCAGTGTCAATGTTCGTGCTCGCCTATTTGATTCAACGGCCCATGGTCGAATTGCAGGAGAAAATGGAGAAGGTCAGTGAGGGCAACCTGGACGTAGCCGTCAGCTTCTCCCAGCGTAACGATGAAATCGGAGACCTTGGCCGTAACTTTAATCACATGATGCAGCAGTTGCGCGAGAGCCGCGAAGAGATCGAGCGCCTGCATCGCACGCAAATGTCTCGCGCCGAGCACCTGGCCACGCTCGGTGAGTTGGCCACAGGTTTGGCTCATGAAATTCGCAACCCCCTTGCCGGAATAGCCGGGGTCATCGAGATCGTCGGTCGCGATCTGCCTCCGACCAGCCCAGCGCGGGCGGTCGTGAAAGATGTCCGCCTCGAAATCACGCGTATCAGTCGCACCTTGACCGACCTTCTCGAAACCGCGCGCCCTCGCCGGCCGGAAGTTCGCAGCAGCGACCTCAACACAACCGTGGAACACGCCGTGATGCTGGCTCGTCAGCAGGTGCTCTCCAGACCAATCAAGATCGAATTGCAGAAGGCGTCGGATCTCCCGGAAGTCGAGCACGACAGCGATCAGATCCATCAAGTAATCTTGAACCTCCTTTTGAATGCGGTCCAGGCAATCGACCGCGAGGGCAAGGTTTGTGTCGAGATCGAGGGACGGGATGGCTATGCCATGGTGGTGGTCAGTGACACCGGTCGCGGCATCTCTCCTCAGAATCTGCCGAACATTTTTCGGCCTTTCTACACCACCAAGGGCAATGGCACCGGCCTTGGCCTTTCTCTCGCTCACCGCATCGTCGAAGATCATCATGGCCGTATCGAAGTCAGCAGCACCGTGGGAAACGGAAGCCGGTTCACGGTGCTGTTGCCGTTTCACGTGCCTACAACCCAGACCGTCGCTTCCTAGAATTTCCTGGAATTTCTGTCAACTTCAACCATATCCTCCGGGAGGTGGTAAACCGTGACTACTCACCAGACCGGACGCCTTGTCATCCTGAGCGGGCCATCGTGTGTCGGAAAGAGTCCGCTCTACAAGTCACTTGGCAAGTTCTATCCTGAGCTGCACGCCCAATTTCACAAGCTCGTGCTCGTCAACAGCCGCGCTCCACGTCCCGGCGAAGTCCAGGCAGTCGACTACGATTTTCGCACGCGGACTCAGGTGGAAGCGCTGCGTGCCGATCTTCGTTACGCCGTCCTGGAAGCGCGCAACGACCTGCAAGCAGTGGATGTCCCTGAGCTCCAGTCATGGCTGCGTCGCGGCGATGTGTTCTTCGAGGGGAATCCATTTGTCGGCCGGGCACTGCGAGCGCACCCGAGCCTCGCAGGCGTTAACCGCCTTAGCATTTTTCTTTCGCCGCTTTCGAACGAGGAGATCGTTTACTTAAGAGCGCCGGAGCGCAAGGTATCGCTTCACGACTTCCTCACAGATGTCATGCGCCGAAAGCTCTTGCGGCGAACTCGCAGCCAGAAGGGAGACCTGTCGTCTAAAGACCTGGAAGACATTGAGACTCGCGCCTCCAGCGCCTACCGGGAACTGCAGGGGGCGTGGCAGTTCCAATATGTGATTCCGAATCATGATGGCGAGGATAGCGATAACTGGGAAGCGTTCTATTACCCGATTGGCGACGCTCGCAAAACCCTCGACGCTTTCGCCGGCTTGCTTAAGGGCTTCGTTCCGCCTAGCGTGGAAAATTGGGAAGAGGATCTCCTGCCGCCGGAGAGTTGAAGTTGAGTGGCTCCCTTCGTTTGATTTCACGTGAAGGGTCAATCTCCAGAGTTGACCGAAACACCCGCTAAACCCGGTGCTAATCAATTACTTCAATCATTCGCGCAAGAAAACATCCCACCACCGCCCATTCCGGCAGGCTGCCTCCATTTCGTAGTAAATTAAACACCGATGGCTGCCGAGAAAATCATGGTCGTCGACGACGAGCGGCTGGTGCGCTGGTCGCTTCGCCAGAAGTGCGAAGAGTGGGGATACCACGTAATCGAGGCCGATTCCGGAGGCCCGGCCCTCAAGCTCGCGGAAAAAGAATCGCCCGATCTCGTCCTTCTCGATGTGCGCATGCCCGACCTAACCGGCATCGAGGTGCTCGACCAACTCAAGAAAAGCGGAGACGCCCGCGCCGTCATCATGATCACGGCCGACCCGCAACTGGACGACGTCAAAGCCGCGCTCAAACTCGGTGCCTACGACTTCGTGGGCAAGCCGGTTGATTTCGAAGAGCTTCACGTCACCATCAAGAACGCGCTCGAGGCCACCAGCCTGCGAACAGAGGTCCAGACCCTGCGCGGCGAGGTGCGCCGCGGAGCCGGTTATGACAGCGTGGTGAACGTCTCATCCAAGATGATTGAGCTCATGAATTTCGTTCGCAAGGTTGCAGCAAGCGAGGCCACAACTATTCTTATTCAAGGCGAAAGCGGCACTGGCAAGGATCTGATTGCCAAAGCTATCCACTACGAAAGTTCGCGCCAGGAAAAGCCCTTTGTCGCGATCAACTGCTCGGCCATCCCGGAGACGCTGATGGAGGCCGAACTCTTTGGCCACGAAAAGGGAGCCTTCACTGACGCGAAGCAGATGAAGAAGGGTCTCTTCGAGGCCGCTGATGCCGGTACGCTGTTCCTGGACGAAATCGGCGAACTCTCTCCCCTGCTGCAAGCCAAACTGCTGCGCGTGCTGGAAGACCAGGTCATCCGCCGCGTTGGCGGCATCAAGGACATGCAAGTGGATGTGCGCGTGATCGCCGCTTCCAACCGCGATCTCGAAAAGGCGGTGCGCGAAGGGCAATTTCGCCAGGACCTCTATTATCGCTTAGCGATTATCGCGATCTTTATCCCGCCGCTGCGCGACCGAAAAGAAGACATCCTGCCACTGGTGGATTTCTTCATCGATCGCTACAACCGCAGATTCAAGAAGTCGATTCGTGGCATTACTGACGAGACCCGCCGCCTCATTCTCATACATAACTGGCCGGGCAATGTTCGCGAGTTGAAGAACACCATTGAGCGCGGCATGATCCTGGAGGACGAACCACTGCTGCGACCTTTGTATCTGCCATTTTCCGTCGGCGAATCCGGCGGCCGCACCGTCTTTGAACGAACTTCCCCAGCCGACGGCGGCCAGCCATTGCCCAACGGCCGCACCCTGCCCCGCCTGTATATTCCTGAAGGTGGGACATCTTTGGAAGAGGTAGAGCACGCCATGGTCGAGCTGGCCATGCGCCAGGCCAACGGCAACCAGACTCACGCCGCTAAGCTGCTAGACATCAGCCGCGACGCCTTGCGCTACAAGCTGAAGAAATTCGGCTTGATTCACGGAGATGAAGAAGGCTCCACGAGCGTGGCCGACGATCAATGAAAAGCGCCTCAACAACAAAATGCAGGGCGAGTGCCGTGCACCCGCCCTGGAGAAGTACTGTCAGCTGCAAGAGTTATGCAGCAGCGTGACTTTTGGATGTCTTGGTACCAGAAGATTTCTTCGCGCCAGACTCCGCTGCGATATCGAGAACGATCCGGCCATTGACCTTCCCCTTCTTAAGACGGTCAAAGATGTCATTGATCGAACCCAATCGCTGCTCCTCGATGGTCGCCTTCACCTTGCCTTCAGCAGCAAACTGCAGTGCTTCCTCGAGATCCTTGCGTGTGCCTACAATCGATCCCCGTATGGTTTGGCCATTCAGCACCAAATCGAAAATGGAAACGGGGAATTCGCCGGGAGGCAGACCGTTCAGAACGCAGGTCCCGCCACGGCGCAACGTGCCCAGTGCCTGTTTGAACGCCGGAAGCGACACAGCCGTCACCAATACGCCGTGAGCGCCTCCGATTTGTTTCTGGATCGCCTGCGCCACATCCTCTTCTTTCGCATCCACGGTGACTTCGGCGCCAAGCTTGCGGGCCAACTGCAGTTTCTCCGGTCCGATGTCAATCGCGGCGACGTGTAGGCCCATGGCCTTGGCATATTGGATCGCGACGTGACCGAGTCCGCCCACGCCTGAGATCACAACCCACTCGCCGGGGCACGCTTGGGTTTGTTTCAAGCCCTTGTAGGTGGTGACGCCAGCGCAGAGAATCGGCGCGGCATCGATAAAGGATAGACTGTCTGGAATCCGCCCCAGGTAATCCGCCTGACCCAGAGCATACTCAGCGAAGGAACCGTTTACCGTATAACCAGACATCTGCTGCGCTGGACACAGTGTTTCCCATCCAGTAAGACAGAATTCACAATGCCCGCAAGCGCTGTGTAGCCATGCGATCCCGACCCGGTCGCCTTCCTTTAAATGGGTCACGCCTTTGCCCAGCTTGGCCACAAACCCCGCACCTTCGTGCCCCGGGGTAAAGGGCAAAGTGGGTTTTACCGGCCAATCGCCGTCGGCTGCGTGCACGTCAGTATGGCAAACGCCGCTTGCCACGACCTCAACCAGCGCCTCTCCCGGTCCTGGATCTGGAATTGCAACTTCCCGAATCTCCAACGGCTCGCCGAATTTCTCGACAAAAGCCGCCTCCATAGTTTTTGCCATATTATTTCTCCTTGGAGCCACGGACTCCGTATGAGTTTGGATTGAACTGCAAAACGTCCTTCTGATTTGTGGCGGGCGTGCTGCTTTATCTTTAGTTCTCTTGGGTTCTTCGACCGTTTGTCCAGCGGAACTGAACCAAGTCCCATCTAGCCATCCCGACTATGATCGGCATTTCTATGCGCGCCGTATGTGATCTTGCCCACAGGCCTATCTGCACCGGCGCCTACCCCTTGGCGTGCTGCTTGGCCCGATCGATGTACTCCTGGACTTCCTGCCTCTGCGGATAGTCCGGATTACGCCGCAGCAGTTCTTCCCAGGCCTGGACTGCGCCTCTCGGATCACGCTTACCTTGCCACCGAACCACGCCCAGGTTGAACAGCGTTCCAGGATGGTCGGGTCGATACTTCAGCGCGGTCTGAAACTCGGTGATGGCTCCGTCGGCATCTCCCGTGTACCACAGCGAGGTTCCGAGATCGGTTAACACATCTGCGTTCTCGGGCTGGCTCTTCACAGCGAGTCGGTAGTACTTGACGGCCTCAGGATATTGCCGTCCGTCGTAGTAAAGATTCGCCACCTGCACAATCGTGTTGAAATCATCAGGACTGGTCTTCAAAGTGGCGACCAAGGGCGCGACTGCCTGATCCACCATTGCTTTCTGCTGTTCGGGAGTCAGCTGCGCTTGGGTTGACTGACCCTGAGGTACGCCGCCGTCGGCAGCAGCGGACGCTTGCGCTGTCTCCGCTGCCGGCGAGGCTGAACCGCGAAACAGGTAGCCGAGAGCGACTCCCAGCGCGAGGCAGAAAACCGCCAGTAGGTACGCCTGAATGTCAGTCCAGGGCTTGGAATGGGATGCGTCTCGTTCTGTATTAGCCATAGTCTTCGCTACTCCTTAGGATCTGGTGCCGGCAAGCGCCGGTTCTGGCGTTTGCAGGTGGAACAGCCGCTGCACCGCAGTGGTCATCTGCTCCTGCTCCACCTTTTCTGGAAGTTCCTTGAGTTCACGGGCTAAGGACCCTGCGATCCTCTTCGTCATTCTGGACATGACTGCATTTAACATTTCGTCCTGGTCCTTGGAAAAGGGCCCGTTCTCTTGTCGAAAGGAATCCAATTCTTGCCGGCAAATCTCGTCCAGCCGCTGGCGCAGTGCCACGATGGTCGGCACCACACGCTCCGCCATCAACTTGCGACGGAAGCCTTGCACCTCGGCCTGCAGAATTTTTTGCGCGTCGGCGGCGGCAGCCTCACGCTCGCCCGCATTGTGGTCAACCACGTTTTCCAGGTCGTCAAGGTTATAAAGGAAAACACCCTTCACTTCGCGCACTGCGGAGTCAATGTCGCGAGGCATCGCGATGTCCACAATCACCAGCGGTTGATCCTTGCGCCCACGAACCAGAATCTCGGCTTCCTCACGGCTGAGAATCGTGTGCGGGCAGGACGTCGAACTGATGATGATGTCGGCCTCCGCCATGTGTTGCCAGCGCTCCTCAAACGGGATCGCCAGTCCACCCAGTTTCGCGGCCAACTCAGCGGCATGCTCAAGCGTGCGGTTGATCACGCGGACCGACCTGGCGCCGTGGTTGAGCAACCCACGGGCTGAAAGCTCGCTCATCTTGCCCGCGCCTAACAGGAGCACTTTCTTGTTTTCCAGCGTCCCGAAGATCTGGCGCGTGAGTTCCACGGCGGCATAAGGAATCGAAACCGCCGCATCGCCAATCGCCGTCTCACTGCGCACCCGCTTCGAGACCGTGAGCGCCTTCTGCATCACCGCATCAAGGAACCTGCCCGTTGCCCCAACTTTCTGCGCCTGCTGCCAGGCCTGTTTCACCTGCGAGATCACCTGGGGCTCGCCGACCACCATCGAATCGAGACTGGATGCGACCCGGAAAATGTGCAGGAGCGCTGTTTCATCCAGCAAGCGGTAGAAGTGCTTCCACTCGCACAGTTGGAGTCCATACTCGGAGCTGAGCAGCCGCATCACAGAGTTGGCGGCCAGGGTCACGTCGCTAACCCACAGCAAGAATTCCGTGCGGTTGCAGGTGGCCAGCACGATCACTTCCTCGATGCCTTCCGCTCTAGACAATTGCACCAGGGCCTGGTAACGCCGGTCTTCGCTGATCCAGAATCGCTCCCGCACGCCTACCGGGGCTGTGCGGTAGTTCAAGCCAACCACCATCAGAGTCGGTTCCAACGCTTTAACCCCTCCCTGCTGATTCTTTGAGAAGCAACCGGTGGGCCAAACGTATCTTGTTCCGCAATCGGCGATCGCCCTTTACTGTCAGATAGTTAGGACTGTTGATTATTGAAACAGTGGGACTGTGAGTGGTAGTTGCGGAGTCCCACCCTCGATTGGGGTCAATTGACCCGGTTCCCGAAGAGAGGACGAAGCGGTCGAGTCAACCGAAGTGGAATCCAGCGACGAGAACAATTCCGAAGATGACAGAATGAGCGAGTTCGGTCCAGCCGAGTGTGCGAACTGCCAGAGGTTTCTGAAGCTCGAAAAACCACGCCATCCCGCGAACCAGCAGCGGTAAGGATGCCAATGCCGCGAGCCCAGGCAGAAGATGCAAGCGCCAGGCAAACACAAGGGCGGTTGCCATGAGCGCTTGCGCAGCCAGAAAACTGCGCCCACACGCGAACTTTTGCGTCCAGCCGCTAACCCTTGCGGAGTGGATACGGAGCTGCACAAAATGAATCTGGTTGCCGGCGAACAGGAAGTTCGCTAGCCACAAAGCCCACGCGTCACGGTTCAGTTGCCCGGTCACCACGTAATATGCGGCCGGAGCTGTCACCGTCAGCCCCAACGTGCCCACGATCTGAGACAGCATTCGCGTGTGCCGGCCCAGCTTTCTGAGAATACCCTGCGCGACGAATGCAATGACCGCGATTAACCCCAACAGCAACAGCTCGCGGTTGTGGCCATCCCAGAACAGGAAGGCTAAGGCAAAAGCCGCCACTGCGGCCAGAATGAGAATTGTGACGCCGACACTAAGGCGTTCCCGCTGGCCTTGCGCGCGGAGAAGGCTCGTTCCCAGCCAACTCTCCACCGGTGTTCTCAGCCAAAAGAGGGCAAGTGCCGCGATCGTGAGCGCAATGAGCGGCAGCCCGTTGCGCCCAGACAGCGCCCCAATCGCTCCACCCGTCGCCAGCGGAACGAACAACAGCCCCCAGGCTCCGTGCTCGCGTGGCAGGAGCAGCGAACCGAATCGCCGGTTGGGTACGTCTGCGAGCTGGCTCGCCTGATAGGCCACGTCTAGTGCCCGATTTCCACCAGTGTGGACCCCTGCCAGGTTTCAGGGTTCTTCGTGCCGACGTGCTTCGCAGGAACGTTCTTCGGCTCGTAGACGCAGAACGGCTCCTCATCCAGATAGTTTCCAGTGGCAGCAAAAGCCCGAGCGCGACAGCCCATGCAAACGTTGCGGAACTCGCAGCAACCGCACTTCCCTTTCAGATTGTTGACGTCGCGCAGTTGATTAAATACAACCGAGTTTTCCCAGATATCGGCGAACCGCTGTTTCTTCAGATCACCCGCCAGTGCGGGCAAATATCCACAAGGATAGACTTCGCCTTGATTCGAGATGAAACAGACTGCAGTTCCGGCCAGGCATCCCTTGGTCATGGCGTTCATGTCGGAAGGATGAGTTCCAGGGTGTCCTACTGCCTTGCCGATGCCATGAGGCTTCAGTTCGATGCCGGTTGAGCCGGGCATCGTCATATCTGTCGGGCCGATATGCGAATGTTGCGGAGCTTCTCCGACAGATATCTGCACTGGCTGCGCAGACTGGGCGGCCGCCGCTGCGGAATGGTGTCCTGCCGCGCGCCGTTGGCGAACTACGCGGAAGTAGTGGGGCGCACAGGTAGCTTTCATCTCGATGCCACCTGCCAGCGACTGGTCGTAGAACCAGTTGAGCATTCGTTCATACTCTTCCGGCGGAACCATCTGCTCAGCAGCAATATCCACACCGCAACCTACTGGTACCAAGAGGAATGTATGCAGCGCGTCCGCTCCCAGTGACTTCGCCAGTGCGAGCACTAGTGGAAGCTGATGGGCATTGTGGCACGCGATCGTAGTGTTGATCTGCACCGACATACCGAGATCCTTCAGATTGCGGAAACCGGTGATGGCGGCATCGAATGCACCGGGAATGCCGCGGAAAGTGTCGTGGGTAAGCTTATCGGCACCGTCCAGGCTGATGGCAACCCGCCGCACACCACTATCGACAATCTTTTGTGCGACCTGCTTGGTAACCATTGTGCCATTCGTGGCCAGCGCCACGCGCAGGCCTTTGTCCGTCCCATAACGCGCTAGTTGGAAAATGTCTTTACGGAAGAGCGGTTCACCACCGCTAAGCACCAAGATAGGCGTGGACACCCCGGCAATCTGATCGATGATATCCTGCGCAGTTTCTGTGGAGAGATCGGAGGGAGAACTCAGCTCCGTTGCGCTGGCCCGGCAATGGATGCAGCGGAGATTACATCCTTTGGTCAACTCCCAGAAAATCAGCCGTGGCTTGTTTTGGGTTCCATGATCTTCATGACTCGAATTGGGGCCGTCGCCGTTTGGTATAGCCATGTGCGTTTCCTTCCCACTTGAACCGGAGCCCTGTCGGCTCACCCACGTCGCAACGATACAAGGCGACGACTCTCCCGGCGGTGACTCTCATCACGGGAAATTGTGATCTCGGTCACGACATGCTGGGTCTTTGTGAATGTGGAGGATAGGACAGGATAGTCATTTCTCCAAAAGGTGCCGGCGGCGCGAAATTCGAACTGTGGTCACTCGAAGCAGCGCGGCAACCCGGCTAATTGTGGTTTGCGATCTCCCGCAGCGCTGACGTGTTGCGAATCACCAACGTCGAGCCTTTCGACTGGACGATCTGACGCTTCTTCAGCTCCGCAAACAGGCGGCTAACCGTTTCTCGCGAAGTGCCGATCATCTGCGCGATTTCCTCGTGCGTAAGTCTGACCTTCAACCGGGGCTCGGGTTTGGCGCCCTCCCCGTTCTTGGAACTCCATTCTAGAAGGAGCGACGCCAGCTTCTCGGCGGCGGAGTGCGACAATCCCAACGCGCGCACTTCCTTGCAGGCATTGTGATACTTTTCGCCTAACTGCTCTGCGACCTTGAAGCAGGTCTCCACGTCATCCTTAAGAAACTTGAGAAAGTCATCGCGTTTAACGAAATTGACCTGGCAGGGATCGATCGTTTCCGCCGTCACTTCGTAAGGCTTGCCGGAAATAGTGGCGCTCAGTCCCAGCACCTCCCCGGGCTCGGCGAGTTTCACAATCATGGTTCTACCGCTAGGGGAGTTGATGGAGAGCTTTACACTGCCTTTGCAGAGCACAAAGATGCCGCGCGGCATCTGCCCTTCGACAAACAGCACCGCACCGGGAGGGTACGCGGTTGCGTACTTGATATTTTCAAACGTCTGCAACGCAGCAGGAGGGAGATCGCAAAAGATGCGTTCAGCGCGCAGCTTGCAGGTTAGACAGCTTTCCACAATTTCCATTCCGTATGGTGAGAGCATGCACCAGCCTCCTAACTCTGACGCTAGTTTCCGTCTGGAAGAGGTGCTTGGCTGTGTTGCCAGGCACACGCCGGTGTGATGTACCTCACACCCCGGTTCGGTGACGCCGATCACATGTGTCTGTGACTTGCCTTGCTGCGTTCAGGTCTGCCGTCGGCCATGCTTATGCAGTTCCTGGGAACCAGACATCACAGGCATCTATTTGCATGTAAAGGCAGGATCATGAAGCGCAAGTTCAAAACCATGGATGCAAACGAGGCGGTTGCCTACGTCGCCTATCGGGTCAACGAGGTCATTGCTATCTATCCGATCACGCCGTCTTCCAACATGGGTGAATGGGCGGACGAGTGGTCTTCTCAGGGGATCCAGAACATCTGGGGCACGGTGCCCCACGTCATCGAGATGCAGAGCGAAGGCGGCGCGGCCGGGGCCATCCATGGCGCGCTGCAGACCGGCTCGATCGCCACCACGTTCACTGCCTCCCAGGGTCTCCTGCTCATGATTCCGAACATGAATAAGATTGCCGGAGAACTCACTCCCACAGCGTTCCATGTTTCGGCGCGCACCCTGGCCACCCACGCACTGTCAATCTTTGGTGACCACTCTGATGTCATGTCCTGCCGCACCACCGGCTTCGCCATGCTGTCCTCCAATTCCGTCCAGGAGGCCATGGATTTCGCACTCATCGCCCATGCCGCGGCTCTCGAATCGCGCATCCCTTTCCTGCACTTCTTCGACGGCTTCCGCACCTCGCACGAGGTGAACAAGATCGAAATGCTCGTGGAAGACGATATGCGCGCGCTCATCAGCATGGATCGCATCTTCGAGCATCGCCAGCGCGCTCTTTCACCCGATCATCCGGTTTTGCGCGGTACGGCACAGAATCCAGATGTGTTCTTCCAGATGCGCGAACGGGCCAACTCCTACTACGAGGCTTGTCCACAAACCGTGCAATCCGTAATGAACCAGTTCTCGCAGGGAGTCGGCCGCTCCTATCGCCTGGTGGACTACGCAGGTGCTCCGGATGCCGATCGCGTGATCGTGATGATGGGCTCAGGCGCCGAGGTCGCTCACGAAACCATCGAGCACCTCAATGCTCAGGGCGAGAAGCTTGGACTGCTGAAAGTCCGCTTGTATCGTCCCTTCCCCGTGCAGGCGTTCCTCGAAGCCTTGCCTGCTAGCGTGCGGAAGATCGCAGTCCTCGATCGCACCAAGGAATCGGGAGCAATCGGCGAACCGCTCTATCTCGACGCTGTAAACGCACTTCACGAAGGAGCGAAAGCGGGCAGCGCTCGGCAGGCTCCCACGGCCGTCGTGGGCGGACGCTACGGACTCTCCTCCAAAGAATTCACCCCCGCCATGGTCAAAGCCGTCTATGACAATCTGAAGGCCGACCAACCCAAAGATCACTTCACCATCGGCATCCAGGACGACGTCAGCCACACAAGTTTGTCCTACGACAGGGGTTTTTCAACCGAGCCCGAAAACGTTGTGCGGGCCATGTTCTATGGTTTAGGTGCAGACGGTACGGTCGGCGCCAACAAGAATTCGATCAAGATCATCGGCGAAAACACTGACAACTATGCCCAGGGCTACTTCGTCTATGACTCGAAAAAGTCCGGCGCGGTAACTATTTCGCATCTCCGTTTCGGGCCGCAGCCCATTCGCTCCAGTTATCTGATTTCGAGCGCCAACTTCGTCGCCTGCCATCAGTGGATATTTCTCGAGCGCTACGACATGCTCAGTGCCCTCGCTCCCGGCGGCACTTTCCTGCTCAACAGCCCATTCAACGCCGATGAAGTTTGGGATCATCTCCCTCGCACTGTGCAACAGCAGATCATTTCAAAGCGCGCGAAGTTTTATGTGATCGACGCCTATCAAGTGGCACGCGATACCGGCATGGGCAGCCGCATGAACACTATTTTGCAGGTGTGCTTCTTCGCCATCTCCAAAGTCTTGCCAGCGGATCAGGCAATTGAGGCGATCCGCAAATCGATTCGCGACACCTACGGAAAGAAGGGCGATGAAATCGTGCAGCAGAACATGAAAGCTGTGGACGAGACTTTGGCTCATTTGTTCGAAGTGAAAGTTCCGGCGGAATCCACCAGCGCAATCGAGATGCCGCCGCCGTTCTCTCTCTCAGCACCGGAATTCGAGCGCGATGTACTGGGCATGATGTACGCCGGGCGTGGCGACGAATTGCCAGTCAGCGCATTTCCGGCAGATGGCACTTTCCCCACCGGAACCGCGAAGTGGGAGAAGCGCAACCTGGCCCTCGAAATCCCCGCCTGGGATGAGAAGATCTGCATCCAGTGCGGCAAGTGCGCCATGGTTTGCCCGCATTCGGTCATCCGCATCAAGGTTTACGACTCAAAGGAACTGGAAGGCGCTCCCGCCACATTCAAATCTACTGAGACCCGTGACCGGGAATGGCAAGGCCTGAAGTACACGATTCAAGTTGCGCCGGAAGACTGCACCGGATGCGGCATCTGCGTGGAAGTTTGCCCAGTCAAGAACAAGGCAGAAACCCGGCTCAAGGCGATCAACATGGTGCCGCAGCCTCCGTTGCGCGTACCCGAGCGCGAAAACTGGGACTTCTTTCTGAAGATTCCGGAGCTCGACCGTCGCAATATTAAAGTCACGAACATCCGCCAGCAGCAAATCCAGGAGCCTCTGTTCGAGTTCTCCGGCGCCTGCGCAGGTTGCGGGGAGACTCCATACCTCAAGCTGATGTCGCAGTTGTTCGGCGACCGCGCCATCATTGCCAACGCCACGGGATGTTCGTCGATTTACGGCGGCAATCTGCCTACTACGCCCTGGACCAAGAATGCAGTCGGCCGCGGGCCTGCCTGGTCCAACTCTCTTTTCGAAGACAACGCCGAGTTCGGCCTGGGCTTCCGTCTCTCTATCGATAAGCAGACCGAGTTCGCTCAAGAGTTAGTCCGGCGCGTCGCGGGAACGATTGGTGAAGAACTCGCGACCGCGCTTCTCACGTCTCCGCAGAAAGACGAAGCGGATATCTATGAACAGCGTCAGCGCGTGGACCTGCTAAAAGAAAACTTGCACGGCGTCGATTCCACCGAAGCCAGGCAACTCCTTTCCGTGGCCGACCTGCTCGTCAAGAAAAGTATCTGGATTGTTGGCGGAGACGGCTGGGCTTATGACATCGGCTATGGCGGTCTCGATCACGTCCTCGCCAGCGGTCGCAACGTCAACGTGCTGGTGCTCGATACCGAGGTCTATTCCAACACCGGAGGTCAAGCATCGAAATCAACGCCGCGGGCCGCAGTGGCAAAGTTCGCCGCTGGCGGCAAGTCCGGGCCCAAGAAAGATCTGGGACTAATGGCCATGAGTTACGGCAACATCTACGTCGCAAGCGTTGCCATGGGCGCGAAGGACGAGCACACGCTGAAGGCCTTCCTGGAAGCCGAGGCCTATAACGGGCCGAGTCTCATCATCGCCTACTCGCACTGCATCGCTCACGGCATCAATATGA